>CALXDJ010000001.1 GCA_944387035.1 uncultured Oscillospiraceae bacterium
TCGCTGGGCTCCACCGGAGTGGTGGGCTCGCTGGGCTCCACCGGAGTGGTGGGCTCGCTGGGCTCCACCGGAGTGGTGGGCTCACTGGGCTCCACCGGAGTCTCCGGATCTACGGAAAAACCGGGATCCACGGGAGTGGTGGGATCACCAGGCTCGGCAGGGGTCTCCGGATCCACAGAGAAACCGGGATCCACAGGTTCCTGGGGATCTACCGGATCTACAGAAAAGCCAGGATCCACAATCTCAGGCTCGCTGGGTTCCGCAGAACCGGAACCACCACCGCCGCCACCGATGACTTTCTCTACATAATAAGTATGGGTCACGACGGTCTCGCCCACCGCCAAACCGGTGACGACTCCGTCTTCGCTCACGGAAACAATGCTTCCGTCTTCCACGGCCCATTCATGTCTGCCGTTATCGCTGTCCTGAATATTGGGGAGTCGTTTGCTCTCTCCAACATACAGCTCCACGGTCGTATTGCCGCCTGCAAATACGCTGGTAGGCAGCAGGCTCAAACACATGACGCACGCCATCAACAGCGCCGTCACTCTCTTTCTAGTATGTGCCTTCATTTCGTTCTCCTTTCAGTGTGAAGATCGAAATGTTTGGCAGCCGGGCTGGCATAGTCGAAACCTTAGCCCCCTTGCTTTGCGTCCCGGGGTTTCCCTCCGGTTTGCCGTTTCATCATTTCCCAAAGGTATGTGTTTTTACAGTCTTCTCCAACCTCTCCTTACTTGTTTTCAATTGGGAGGTTGGTCCACTGTCTGTGGGTAAGGAGCCTTTGGCCATCAGTGCGCTGTCCATTAGGAAAGCCAGTTCCAATGCGCTGCGGAAGCTCTCTTCCCGACTGCCCTCCAGCCAGGAAACCGAACCTTGCCAGCTGGCATTCTGCCGGAACAGCACCCGGACTGCAAACGTTGCACATCGTCCTTCCCGTACGTCCGCTCCCGGCGGGCGGCCAGCTCGCATCGGCGGATCAGAAAAGCTTCGCACCGCCGTAAAAGACTGCGGAAACTGCATCCCATCCAGCAAATCTTCCATCTTCCGGAAAAATTCCATCAGGCTGTGAAACGAATCGCCCTCTGGAAGATACGGATGATACAATCTGCCGGAAAGAACGCTGTCCTGATATTCATCCACACACACAATTGTTGTCCGGTACTCATTTCCCCAGGCTCCACCCTGCATACAGAGACCACCTCCTCTCTCTATTTTATGGAAGCAGTATAGCATGCCGGCGTTACACAACCGGTTACAGTTTTTCGTTTCTCTTTCAATGTTGTGAGATAATTTTTCCCAAATTTCTCCCCCACTTTTTGTAAGAAATGTATATATAGGATTTTTACCTTCACTTCTGTCCAAAAACAGTAACCGGCTGCCCATGGGTTTGGGCAGCCGGTTACTGTTTTCATTCACTTTTCCATCCGCCGCAGCAGCTGCTCCGGATGGTCGGAAAATTCCAGTGCGATTTCCCGCTTGATCCGTCCCGCCTGGTAAAGCGCCAGGATGGACTGATCCATGGCAACCATTCCCTCTGTGCCGCCGGAAGCAATGGCGTTGTCAATCTGATGGGTCTTATTGTCCCGGATCATATTCCGCACCGCTGTATTGACATGCATAATCTCATAAGCCGGAACCAGGCCCCCCGCCGTATCCGGCAGGAGCTGCTGGAACACCACCGTCCGCAGCACCATGCTCAGCTGTACCCGGATCTGCGCCTGCTGTTCCGGGGGAAATGCATCAATGATCCGGTCCACCGTGTTCACCGCCCCCCGAGTGTGAAGGGTTGCAATGAGCAGATGTCCGGTCTCCGCCGCCGTCATGGCGGTGCGGATCGTCTCATGATCCCGCATCTCTCCCAGCAGGATTACATCCGGCGCCTGACGCAAACATGCCCGCAACGCGGAAAGATAGTCCTCGGTATCCACTGCGATTTCCCGTTGGCTGATGATGCTCTTCTGATCCCGGTGCAGATATTCAATGGGATCTTCCAGGGTGATGATATGCCCTTCCCGGGTATGATTGATGCGGTCAATGATGCAGGCCTGGGTCGTGGATTTTCCGCTGCCGGCGGTACCTGTAATCAAAACCATTCCGTGGGGCGTATCCGCCAGGTTCATGACATTTTCCGGAATATGCAGGCTCTTCCAGTCCGGAATGGAGAAGGAGACCACCCGCACCACCGCCGCGAGGGAACCTCTTTGCCGGTAGGCATTGACCCGGAACCGGGCCAGGCCGGGCACCGCAAAGGAAAAGTCGTCATCCCCGGTGGTCTGATAGCGTCCCATGTCCCGGCCGGCCATCTCATAAATTCCTGTAATCAGCCGTTCCGTCTCCGGCGGCAGGACTTTCTCCTCACTGATGGCACAGATCCTGCCCTCAACCTTTTCACTGACGCATCCGCCTGCAATCAAAAACAGATCCGACGCGCCGTCTGTCACCGCCCGCTGCAAATAGTCCAACAGTTCCGCCATTTCTCTGTCTCCTTTATGATTCTGCTTCCGGAAGTGAGCCGTCCCACAATTCCGGTCCGTCTCCAGGTTCCCAAGTGCCGGAGGGCACCATCTGCCAGCGCAGCACCGTATAGGCGTCCCCCTCTACCCGTACCTCTACTTCCAAGTCCTGGGTACTGGAAACTGTGCATTTATAATAGTATACGCCCGCTTCTTCCCGAACGCCCGGAGGAACTGTTCCCTCCCGCAGCTGGGCAAGAAATTCCTCCGCTTGATAATCCGCTGCATAGTACCCCGCCACTGCCTCCGCTGAGGCATCCGATAACCGGGCATCTGCCTGCACCGTGGACAGGCTCAGCATTGCCAGTACCGTCAGACACAGCACGGCAAAGATTACCAGCAGCGCACTGGCACCCGGCGCAGGCGGAACCGACCGTCGCTCTTCATCCATCATGTTCCACCTCCTGCCAGGCAACCGGCAAACCACAGATCCATCGGCCGTCAGCGGCATACACCGCCACCTCCGCCGTTCCCATGAACCCGCTTCCGCTCTCCCCCGGTGTTACCAGCAGATAATAATCCTGTCCGGCACCGCGGTTCCAATTGCTGTCAAAGCCATCGCCCCACATCACACCGTTCCAGGTGCCGCCGTACAGGCGCACAGCCAAATCCCAGTCGCCCCGGACCTGTTTAACCTGTTCCGCCGCATTTTGTGCGGCTACCAACGCCTGGTCCCGCTCCGCATTCTGCCGGGAGATCCGGTCCGCCAAGGCAAACGCCTGTAAGCACAAGGCTGCCGCCAGAGCAAATACCAGCACCATCACCATCTGCTCCATCAGGGCGAGGGGGGCCTTGCTTCTCATTCCTCCACCGCCTCCTCCGCGCTGCGCAGAGTCCAGTACAGCGCTGTCTCATTTCCCTGCGGATCTGTAATCCGGGCGGAAATCCCCTGCCCATCGCTGGAAAGCGTCAGGTTCTGCATCTCCAGCACCTTCTCTCCATCCGCAGGCAGGAGTTGCACATCTGCAGCGGAAAACAGTTCCCGCAGATACCCATCGTAACAATACACCCGGGTTACATAGGTCGTCCCTTCAATTTCTTCATACAGCAGCAATGCATCCGGGCCATCAGGGCCAAATGGTTCCACTGTCATCCCTGCGGCAGTGTCTGCCTGGCGAACCCGGGTCGCCAGATACTGTGCGGCTGTCCGCTGGGCGTAGGCTTCCTGGTCTCTTTGTGTCAGGCGCTGGTATCCGTCCGCCCCTGCCAGCAGCACTGCCAGCACACAGGCAGCAAACACGCCCAGCAGCAGAACTGCCAGTACACCATCCAAATGAACCGTTCTGTTACGCTGTTTCATGATCCTTGCTCCAAAACCGTAATATCCGGCATCAGATTTGATCCAAACACCACATACGACACCGTAAATCGCTCTTCATCGATCTGCACGCCGTAATGTTCTTCCAAATATGCCAGGTCCGGCGGGTAAACTCCTTCAGCAGCATAGCAGGCCACACAGCTGCGGCGCAGAGCGTCTTCCAGCTGCCGCTTGCTTTCCTGATTCCGGCCACGTTCCAGATTGGATACTGCACTGAGAAAACACAGCACCACCAGTACAGCTGCCGCGGGTCCCAGCAATCCCCGGAGCCACCCGCGTCTTTCTCGTCTTCCCATAACCGCTCACCCAATAGCCGACATAATATTCATGAGCGGCAGCATGACAGAAAGCAGAATCGCCCCTACCATCAGGGAGCAGACCAGCACCATGGCCGGTTCAATCTGCGCCGTGCGGTCTTCCAGTGCCTGATCCGCCTCCCGGGCCAGACGCCGGGAAATCTCCTCCATCACACTGTCCGCCGAACCGCTGCGCACACCCAGCGCCAGCATCCGGCACGCAGATGCCGGAAGCACCTGTGTCTGCCGCAGTGCCTGGGCCAGATCACATCCTTCTTCCAGTAAGGACCGGCATGCCCGGCACCGGGCCGACGCAGCAGGCACTTCCTCCAAAAGCCCCTGGGCCAGATCCAGTGATTCCTCCATAGGCAGTCCGCTGCGCATCCCCATGGAAAGCGCCTGAGCAAAGCGGGCATCCGACAGACGGCGGGCAATCCCGCGGTCTCCCCAGCGCTTCTGCCAGATCCTCAGCACCTTTTGCCGGAACCCGCCGCTGACAGAAAATGCTCCCAGTACCACAACCACGATTGCCAGCACAGCGCACAAAACCGGCATCGCTGCATCCAGGCCCAGGCCCAGCGTCAGCAAACCTCCGGCCAAACCGGTCAGTTCTCCGCCCAAAGAGGCATAGACATCATTGAATACCGGCAGCACACGACTGAGCAGCACCACAATGACCACCAACATGACCAGCATCAGTACCGACGGATACAGCAATGCCGCCCGAATCCGGCGATCCATCTGCTCCCGGGCATCGTAGTATCCGGCCAGGGCCTGAAGTGCTTCCTCCGTCCGCCCGGAACGCTCTCCGACTTCTACCAGTCCGCACACGTATCCCGGGAAACACGCAGCTTCCCGCATCGCTCCTGCCAAGGACCCTCCCTCATCCGTATAGCGCGCCATATTCTCCAGCACTGGCTGTAAAGCGGCAGCGGACTCCTCCTGTGCCAGAAGAGACAAACCGTCTCCCACACTGACTCCGGCGTGAAGCAGCAGCGCCAGCTCCCGGCATAACCCCGCAGTCTGCAGGTTGGACAAGCGCATCATGTTATCGTCCTCCATCCAAAAGCGAAAAAATGGGCTTGCAAAAAATTGCAAGCCCATTTTAACCCAATTACCCCCATTCGTAAAGGGGCTTTCTCAGTAGAGATATTTCACCGTATAATTGCTTCCGTCTCCGATATAGCGCATAATCTCGCTGCTCTGCTTGCCATTGGCGGCAAAGGTCGGATCCATCCGCTGCCAAGATGTTCCATCAAAATACACCACACCGTCGATCCATCCGCCCTTTTCCGACCAGACACTGATCCAGGCGTGATAGGCAGTTCCGGCATATCCCACCACCAGCTTGCAGGGTGCCCCCTGGCTGCGGAGCATTCCAGTCATCAGAGCCGCATAGTCAAAGCAGATTCCCGTCTTCTTCTCCAACACGGAATCCAGCACCGGCAGATATCCACTCTGGACTGTAGCCGCCAGCTGCTTATCATAGGTAATATTCTGAATCACAAAATCATAGACCGCCGCCACCTTGTCCAGCGCCTCCGTTTTGCCGGCGGTGAGCTCCTTGGCCTTGGCAACCGTCTTGTCCGCATGCTCGTAATCCACATACTGATTGGGCCGCAGGAACGGTGCAAACTCATCCTTCAAGGATACCGAAATCGACTGAGACAGCACCGTAGCATACTTGGAACCGGAAATGTTTTCATACACCACCACCTGATAGGTTCCGTTCCCGTCCGAAAGCGGGAAGGTGGTCCAGGCATCTCCCGGTGTGATGTTATATGTATACGTCGTCGTAGGTCCCTTCACCTGAACTTTGAGCCGCTTTGTTGTGGATGCTGTATAACGCACCATCACATAACCGTCGGCAGTATTGGAATAGTCAATCTGCGCCTGGTTGTTTTGGGCAACCAATGTTCCGGATGCTACCGGCACCAGCATGGACGAAACCGCCGGCGTGGCTGCCAGGGCAACTACCTCGTCCTGCAGCTCCACGTCGTCCATTTCCACCTTTTCCACATACATCAGTTCTGTATTCTCTTCTTCCGAGGCGGGAACATCCGTCTGCGTCTGCGCGCAGCCGCTCAGCAGCATCGCAGCCAACATTCCCACACTTAAAATTCTCCAAAGATTCCGCACGGATCGTTCCTCCTTATCTTCAGCATCATCATGACAAACTTATACGTTGTTACTATAACAGGTCTGGCGAAAAAATGGAAGTACTTATTTTTGTTTTTCTGTACATTTCACATCTTTTTTGTATCCTATTAACCTTTTTTCATTGCAAATACCATCACTCTGTGGTATACTTCCACATATATCCTTTTGGAATGTCACCGGTCTTTTCTCCGGATGGGCCGGGATATCATTGCAGGGATTGGAAAGGAGGGAGTTTGTATGGACGGCGGAACGATTTTTGTTCAGATGTTGGGGGAATTTTCCATCACGCTGAATGAAAAGACCATTACCGACAGTGCCAATCGTTCCAAGAAGGTCTGGCTGTTGCTGGCGTATATGATCTATTGCCGCAGTCACTCCATCACTCCCAGCGATCTGATCAATCTGCTCTGGAGCGAAGAAGAAAGCAGTACAAACCCACTCAATGCTCTGAAAACCGTATTTCACCGGGTCCGCTCCACACTGGATCAGCTGGGCAGCTCCGTCGGACACAACCTGATTCTGCGCAAGGACGGCTGTTACATCTGGAATCAAACGGTACCGGTGCATTTGGACATTGAGGAATTCGATACGTTGTGCAAAGCCGGCGCAGAGTCACAGGGGGACACCCGGCTGGCATATTATCAAAAGGCGCAGGCACTCTATACCGGCGACTTTTTGCCCAAGCTTTCCTCAGAACCCTGGGTGGTTCCCATCAGCGCATATTATCACAATCTTTATGTCCGAACCGTGCTGGAATCCATCCCCCTGCTGGAGGAACGCCAGCGCTATGAGGAATTGATCGCCCTGTGCCGCAGCGCCATTGCGCTGGAGCCTTATCAGGAATCTCTCTATCAGCATCTTATGCGCGGACTTCTGGCCTTGGGCCGCCAGGCAGAGGCTGCCCAGATATACGAAGACATGAGCCAGCTTCTGCTTTCCAATTTTGGGATCATGCCCTCGGAAGAAAGCCGCAGCCTTTATCGGGATGCCGTGCGCACAAGCAGCGACATTATTATTCCCGCTGATACCGTACAAGAGCAGCTGCGGGAAACTTCGGGACCGGCGGGTGCTTTGGTGTGCGATTATGATTTCTTCCGGGTGATTTATCATGCCGAAGCCCGGTCTGTGGCCCGCAGCGGTGCCGCTATCCACATTGCCCTGTTAAACGTGGAGGGAGAGGGAGCCCGCTCCCTATCCCGCCGGAGCCTGGACTGCGCCATGGACAACCTGCTGGAGGTCGTCCGTTCCAGCCTTCGCAGAGGCGACATTGTCTCCCGCTGCAGCATTTCCCAGTATATTTTAATGCTGCCCAATGCCAATTATGAAAACAGCTGCAAAGTCTGCCAGAGGATCATCCGTACCTTTTTCCGTCAGTTCCCCCATTCTCCTGCGCGGATTCACGCTTCTGTGCAGCCTCTGGAACCCAATCTTTAAACATCTGCCGCAAAACACAAGACCGCCTCTCCTGCAGGAGAGACGGTCTTGTTTCTTTTGATACAGGAACCCCAATTAATAGCGGCCCAGGGAGGCAGCGGTATCGGAAGTAGCCGTCTTGCCGAAATGGAAGTCATTTCCGGGCAGAATGGCATTGAGCAGGATACCCGCGATAGCAGCAATGGCCAGGCTGGTCAAGGTGATGGAGGCACCACCCACCTGGAAGGTCAGGCCGTTGGTAAAGCCCAGACCGCACACCAGGATCACAGCCGCGATGATCAGGTTGCGGCTGTTGGTGAAGTCCACCTGATTTTCCACCACATTGCGCACGCCGATGGCGGAAATCATACCATAGAGGATGAAGCTCACGCCGCCGATGATGGCATCGGGAATGGAGCTAACCAGGGCAGCAAACGCCGGAGAGAAGGACAGCACCAGGGCATAGATGGCTGCCAGCCGAATCACCCGGGGATCATGGACCCGGCTGAGCACCAGCACACCGGTATTCTCACCGTAGGTGGTATTGGCCGGACCGCCGAACAGGCCCGCCAGTGCGGTGGCAATGCCGTCACCAATGAGGGTCCGGTGCAGGCCCGGGTCCTCGATAAAGTTCTCGCCCACCGTAGCGGAGATGGCAGACATATCGCCGATATGCTCCATCATGGAGGCAATGGCAATGGGCGCCATTACCAGGATTGCAGACACGTCAAACTTGGCCACACTGCCGCTAAAGTTGGACAGGAAGGGCTGCAGGCCAATGGGAGCAGAACTCTGCACCCCGGAAAAATCCATCAGGGGGCTCACATTGCCCGCAGCATCCAGCGCCGTAGCGCCCATGGCGTTGGCAATCAGCGCCACTACATAGGCGCCGACCACACCCAGCAGGATGGGGATAATCTTAATCATGCCCTTGCCCCAGATGTTGGCCACCACAATAATGGCCATGGCCACCAGGGCCAGCCACCAGCAGGTGGAGGCATTGGACACGGCGGAGGGTGCCAGGTTCAGTCCGATGAGAATGATGATGGGACCGGTCACCACAGGGGGAAGGTAGCGCATGACCTTATGAACGCCCACAACTTTAATAACCAGGGCCAGAATCACATACAGCAGGCCTGCCACCACAATGCCGCCGCAGGTGTACTGCAGCTTTTCCGCAGGCTCCATCGTGGCGTACATGCCGGAGTCCATCTGCGCCATCGCCTGGAAACCGCCCAGGAAGGCAAAGGAGGATCCCAGGAAGGCCGGTACCTTCAGCCGGGTGCACACGTGGAAGAACAGCGTGCCCACGCCGGCGAAAAACAGCGTGGTCTGGATAGACAGGGGCAGTCCGTATCCCTGAACCAGGATGGGCACCAGCACGGTAGCACCGAACATGGCAAACATATGCTGCAGGCCCAGCAACAGCATCTTGGGCAGCCCCAGCGTCCGGGCATCCCGGATCGGCTGCTGGCCAATGGGGGGTTGCGTCTTGTTCATGAAAACTCTCCTCTCTCTCGTAGCCCCGCAGGGCAAAAAAACACCGGCCCCCTGGCCGGCTCACACATGGGAATGAAAATAAAGAAAAAAGGGCTGTTTCTGCGTGCCATCAGTTCAAAGCGCATACTGTCCCCTCCTCCCGTTATTTTGACCTATTATACAAAAAGGTGCCCTGCTTTGCAATGTGGCTTTTCCATGATGCAAGGACAAAATTGCGGGCCAAACTTGTCGAAAATGACGGAGGCCGTCCCCCCGTCATTTCAACAATTCTGCAATCTGAGATTCTCCATACACCGGAATTCCCTGCTCTTCCAGCAGCTGCGCTGTCACACCGCTGCCTTCTGTCAGACATCCCGAGAAGGTTCCATCATAGATTGCGCCATGGCCGCAGGAAGGGCTGCGCTCCTTGAGCACTGCAGCCCGGCAATCCAGCAGGCTGCAAAGCCGCCATGCTTCTTCTGCTCCCCGGTGGTATGCCTCGGTCACATCCCCAGTTCGGGTCACAACCCGATCCCCCCGCCGCTCTGCCGGCGGCCGGGGTGTCGGCAGCCCGCCCAACTGCTCCGGACACACCGGCACCAACTCATAGCGCCGGGCCAGCGCCTCTGCCAGCGGGTGGGTCTTGGAGGCGCCATCATACCGGCACCGGCAGCCCAAAAGGCACGCAGAAATCAAAAGGCGCATGCTCCTCACCTTCCCTGTATGGCACGCTTTTCCCGCAGCAGTTCCGTATAGAGTGTCACGGCGTTCCAGTTTCGGTTATGGGGCGTCAGCACTGCCTTGAGACATTCCGGTCCGGCGCCTGCCTTATTCAGCGCTGCCAGCACCGCATCCAGCTGGCCATCCAAGCCGCACAGCACTACCATTCTTCCTCCCAGGGTTCCCCCTGCGTAGGGCTGCACGGGCCCCGGTGCTGTGTCCAGCCCCGCCAATACTGCCAAGGTCTTATTGTAATCTGTTTTTGCCACCGGCACCACTTCCGCTCCCAGCGGCCCCACCGCTGCCTCCAGCGCCAGGATGCTCAGCAGAGAATCAAATCCAAACAGAAGGACCGTTCCATTCATGCTGCCTCCTCCTTCATTTTCGACTGTATCGCCTCACCTCAGAGAATTTGCGTTCCATTCAGATCCGCCCGGACCAGATGCTCTCCCTGATAGCAGAGCTTCAAAGAGAAAAACGGCGCATTTTCTTCCAAAAGGCGCAGAAAAATTCGATCTCCCTCCCACAGCGGCAGAGACTGCAGATCCGATTTCCGAATCCAGGCCAGCTCTCCCTCATCACAGGGATGCGGCGTACCCGTCCAGCCGTCAGCGGTAAATAAATGCATATACTCCGCAGGCCATTGGTCACTGACAAATGTCACCAATCCCCGGTACCGGTAGCTGGTCAGTGTCAGCCCCGTCTCCTCCCAGGTCTCCCGCAGGATGCATTCTTCCGGGCTCTCTCCTTCCTCAAATTTTCCACCGACTCCAATCCACTTGTCCTGATTGGCATCGTGTTCCTTCTTTACCCGGTGGAGCATCAAATAGGAATCGCCCCGTTCCAGATAACACAAGGTGGAATAGATCATACCGAATCCCTCCCGAGCCATTATACCCGCATTTCCGTCAAAATGGAAGCCCCGCAATCATTTTGCCTGCAACTTCTTCCGCAAATTGCACAACTTTCCTTCCGATATAAAGAAAGATCCGGCGCCGCTTGGCGCCGGATCAGGTCAGCGATCTGAGTGGGCCCAGGAGTTGGGAATGTCATAAGGACGATAGGCAGATGTCAGCACCTTTTCAAATACCGGTGCCTCCGGATCTTCAATCCGCTTGAGAATCTGCTCACCGGCGGCCGTTCCAAGCTCTTCCACCGGCTGGACAATGCAGTCCATCTGGTTGGCGTAGAGCTGATAGAAGTTGGAATCATAATCCACAAAGCTGACCAGGTCAATGTCCCGCGCAAGCTGGATTCCCTTCATATGCAGGTAGATGATCGTCTCCGAGGCCATCAAACCCTGGCAGACAATGACTGCATCACAATTTTGCTCCAGCAGCTCATCCAGGCAGGCCCGTGCGCTGTTTTCCATGGAGTCGCCGTAGCGAATCAGCGCTTCATCCTGGGGCAGGCCGCAGTCCGCTACCGCCTGCTGATACGCCGAAATCCGTTCCCGGGTGGAGGAAAGACGGGGCAGACCGCCGATAATGCCGATCCGGGTATCCCCCTTTCCAGCCAGGCGGCAGACACTGCGGTAAATGGGCTGGAAGTTGGATACACAGATGGAAGAATACTTCTTCGTCTCAAAGGTCCGGTCCACCAGCACCACCGGGAACCCAGCCGGGATCAGCTGGTCAAACCGGGCAAAATCCTCCATCGTGCTGGCCACCAGAAGTCCATCCACCAAACCCGCCGTGAGAAGCCGGATATTCGTCTCCTCCCGGTCGGCGTCCTCCTTGGTGTTGGCAATGATCAGGTGGTACCCATGGGCCGAGAGATAATTCTCCACAGACTCAATCATGGTGCCAAAGAACTTATTGGAAATATCGGGAACAATGAACCCCACCGTTTTTTTCTTTCCCGTGCGGAAGCTGCGGGCAGAAGCGTCAGGCGTATAGCCCAATTCTGCAATGGCCTGATACACCTTCTCTTTTGTCTCGCTGGAAACATAACGGGTATTGTTGATGGTGTGGGAGACCGTAGCGGTGGAAACGCCGGCCAGCCGTGCAACGTCACTGATGGTTACTTTCATAGTTCGACCGTCCTTTGCGCAAATACCATTCTTTTTTGCGTAATCCATTAGCATGGACAGTATATGCCAAATTCCCCGCATCCGTCAAGGCCTTTTCCCCCATTTTCGTCATAAAACCCGGATGCTTCGCGATTTTTTTATCAAAAATCTACAATTCAAGATTTTGAATGTTATTTGAAATGCCAGTTGCAAAATCGTTTACCCTGTGATAGGATACAACTGTTAGAAAGCCTGAAACGTTTGCGCAAACGATTCAGCGGTGCACCTTTTGTGTCCGCATTTATGGAAAGGAGTCAATTTGACTATGAAAACCAAGATCGGTATCAATGGCTTTGGCCGCATTGGCCGCCTCGTGTTCCGCGCTGCCCTCAACCGCGATGATGTTGAGGTTGTCGGCCTGAACGATCCCTTCATGAACCCCGAGTATATGGCCTACATGCTCAAGTACGACAGCGTGCACGGCAAGTTCCCCGGCGAGGTTTCTTCTGAGGACGGCATGCTGGTCGTCAACGGCAAGAAGTACCCCGTCTTCACCGCCCTGGAGGTCAAGGACATTCCTTGGGCCAGCGTGGGCGCTGAGTATATCTGCGAGTGCACCGGCCAGCACCTGACCAAGGCTCTGTGTCAGGGTCACATCGACGCCGGCGCCAAGCACGTGGTCATGGGCGCTCCCTCCAAGGACGACACCCCCATGTTCGTCATGGGCGTCAACAACACCAAGTACACCTCCGACATGACCTTCGTGTCCAACGCTTCCTGCACCACCAACTGCCTGGCTCCCATTGCCAAGGTTCTGCACGAGAAGTTCGGCATTGTGGAAGGCCTGATGACCACTGTGCACTCCGTCACCCCCTCTCAGAAGCTGCTCGACGGCGCTTCCCTGAAGGATTGGCGCGGCGGCCGTGCTGCCACCGGCAACATCATCCCCTCCTCCACCGGCGCCGCCAAGGCTGTGGGCAAGGTTATCCCCGAGCTCAACGGCAAGCTGACCGGTATGTCCATGCGTGTCCCCACCCTGGACGTGTCTGTGGTGGACCTGACCGTCAAGCTGGAAAAGCCCGCTACCTATGCCGACATCTGCGCGGCTATGAAGGACGCTTCTGAGAACGAGCTCAAGGGCGTTCTGGGCTACACCGATGAGGATGTGGTCTCCTCCGACTTCCTGGGTGATTCCCGCACCTCCATCTTCGATGCCAAGGCCGGCATTGCGCTGACCGACACCTTCGTCAAGGTGGTTTCCTGGTACGACAACGAGTGCGGTTACTCCAACAAGATGGTGGATCTGATCCGCTACATGTCCTCTGTGGACCACAAGTAATCCACGAATCCACGAAACAAAATCCCGGACCTATTTATGGGTCCGGGATTCTTTTTTGTAAACACAATCTCCCCAAAGACAGCACAACCCCCCATTCGCTCCATCGACGAATGGGGGGCTTACTCGTTGATTGGATTGTCCAATGGTCAGTACCTCGTGCTTTCTTGGTTTACCGTTCGAGTGCCAGAACTAAAGGGGGCAGGTAACTCAGGGGTTCCGCCAATCCATAAAACATTTGGAACACGCAGACGTCTGCTTTGAACGCTCTCGTGCGGCTCATCATAGTGAGGTATGTTTCGTCTTTGGAGGGTGCTTCCAGGGTTACGTGGTTGCGAATTTTAACTTCTTACTCGAACGGCGCTGGGGATAGGTTTTGAGAACCTTTGAGCTTGTTAGCCCATTGGACTCACTCCTTTCTTGTGTCTATAATGTACAATACTTTCTTTGATTTGTCAAGACTTCTTATGCAACTTCAACATTTTCACTAAACATAAATCGATTGCCGTCAGCATTTCACACAAAGGAATGGAACTCAAGCCCCCAATTCCCGCAAAAATGCCGCCGCGTTCAGTTCCGGCATCCAGCCAAAGGCCTCCCGCAGAGCTTCCAGATTCTCCGCACTGTGCTCAATTTCCGCACTCACACGCCGCAGGGCTTCCTCCACACCGCACACTGCCGCTGTACGCTGCACCACCAATACGCATAGCAGGCAAAGCAGAATCCAGCTGACAAGATCCCCGTCGTTGACGGTCTTCAGTACATACCGAAACAGGAAGTACGCTGTGATCCGCTCCAGCAGTTCTTCCGGAACCTCCGCCGCCGGAGCATTCTCAGACCGGCTCAGCAGCTCCGGCCAGTCCGGCTCCAGCACTTCCAATGAGGCCAAAACGTGCAAAGCGGCCGGAAATACCCCTGCGCCTGCCGGGACCTTGCGCTCCTCCATCCGCCAGGTCCGCACCATAACCGCCAATTCTTCTCCCCGGTCCTCATCCAGCAGCGGCTGGGCATCCATGCTCAAAGTCAAAATTTCCTTCAGGCGCTCTTTCAGGGGGCGGGTCCGGTCCTGGAGAATCAACAGCATGCGTTCCCGCAGGGGAAGGAGCCCCACAAGCCAAGGATCTCCTGCTTCCTCCGGCTCCGAGGTCTCACGCTCCAAAAACTTCAGAGGTTCCCGGGACTCCAGAAGCAGCGCATTGGCTGCCGGACAGGAGGCCGAAAGGCTGATCTCCCGGAACGGGCCATACTCTTCTGCAAACCGGGGATGTTCCTGGCAGGTGAGGCTGGTAGCCTCTTGCCCCAGGCAGCGGTGAATCTCACACAGATTTTCTTCGTCCAGAAACGGGCACCGTCCGCCATGGAGCGGAAAGCAGAAGTCCCCCTCCTCATCAACCTTCAGCTCGGACCGCAGTCTCTCCCCCAAAGGGCCGGGAACGGCAGCATACCGCCGGGCGGTCTCCTCGTCCACCACAACCTCCCAACCCACGCAGCAGCTGTGCGGGCAGGCCCCCGCCAGGCAATGAAAACGGTCAAAATAATCCGGAACACGCACGCGCATACGCTTCTCTCCTCTCACGGCGGAAATTTTCAACGCCGTTGTAGAAACAACAGACTTTCCGCCGTTATTGTACGATACTAAGGTCCAGAAAGCAAACAAAACGCATTCATCAAAGGAGCTTTGATCTATGATTCGAACCATAATTGAAATTGACCGTGACAAGTGCAATGGCTGCGGTGCCTGTGCCCACGCCTGCCATGAAGGCGCCATCGGCATGGTGGACGGCAAAGCCGTGCTGCTGCGGGACGACTACTGTGACGGCCTGGGAGACTGCCTGCCCGCCTGCCCCACCGGCGCCATCCGCTTTGTCCAGCGGGAGGCCGCTGCCTATGATGCCGCCGCAGTGCTGGCCAAGAAGGCCGCCGCACTGAAGGGTTCCGCGCCTGTCCAGGGTGGAGGATGCCCCGGCAGCCGGTCTCAGATCCTCCATCCTGCACAGGCCCCGGCCATCTCCACTGAGGATACATCCGGTCCCGTTTCCGCCCTGTCCCAGTGGCCGGTGCAGCTGAAACTCCTGCCGGTGGAAGCCCCCTTCTATGACGGTGCCTCCCTGCTGGTGGCAGCAGACTGTTCCGCCTTCTCCCGCGCGGACTTCCACGCCCGCTTTATGGCGGGCCGGATTACCGCCATCGGCTGCCCCAAGCTGGACGAGGGAGACTATACGGAAAAACTCACGGAAATTCTGCGGCGTAATGCCATCCGGGATGTACTGGTGGTCCGCATGGAGGTCCCCTGCTGCGGCGGCATTGAGCGGGCTGTCCGGACCGCTGTGGCCCAGTGCGGCAAGGATCTGCCTCTCCAGGTAATTACCCTGGGACGGGACGGACACATTCTGGAAGCCTGATTTCCCCATCTCATTTCAAAACGAACCCCCGGCGGACATGATTGTCCGCCGGGGGTTGTTCATGTGTTGTCCGGGCTGATGGGTTCCCGAAAGAACAGTCTGCGCAGGGCCTTGGCATTGAAGGGAATCAAGGGATAGAGATAACCCTTCCCCACCAGGGGCTTGGCCGTAGCCAGAAGCACCACAATGCCCACGACGCCCAGTACAAATCCCCATACATCAAAGGCAGCCGTCACCAGCAGTAGTGCCACACGCAGCAGCTTAAACGCATATCCCATCTCATAGCTGGGCTGGGCAAAGCCCGCCAGGGATACGAAGGCCATATACACCAATACCTCCGGGCCCAGCCACCCGGCCTGCACCGCAAAATCTCCCAAAATCAAAGCGCCCAGCAGGGAGAACGAATTGGACAGGGAGTCCGGTGTGTTCAGGGAGGCCAGCTTGAGCACATCGATCAGGAACTCCACCACCAAAAGCTGGGACAGCAGCGTCAGCGACACCGGTTCCGGCGATGATAGAAAATCCATCCACTCCGGCAGCCGCTCCGGCGAACTGACCATCAGATACCAGGCCGGCGTAATCAGCAGGGAGATAAAAAACATAATGATCCGCAGCAGCCGCAGATAGGTTCCCACCAGAGGCGGGAAATAAAATTCATTGGCTTCCTGTGTGAAATCAAAAAACGTGGTGGGCAGAATCATCACGGAGGGGGAGTTGTCCACCATCAGCACGATATTCCCCTCCAAAACGCTGGCAGCAGCGCTGTCCGGCCGCTCGGTATAGCGCACCTTGGGAAAGGGATTATACCACTGCTTGGGGCGGATCGCCTCTGCCAGACTCTCCTGCGCCATCGTCAGGGAATTCACCGTCACATTTTGCAGCTTCTGCCGGAGCTCTTCCAAAAGCGTCCGGTCTACCTTATCCTCCAGATAGCACAGTACCATATCCGTCCGGGATCTCTGTCCTACCCGGGCCGCCTCCATGGTCAGGTGGGGATCCCGGATCCGGCGGCGCAGCAATGCCATGTTGGGCACCAGCGCCTCAATAAAGCCGTCGTGAGAGCCCCGCAGCACCTTCCCGTCCGGCGGCTCATTGACGCCGCGGGAAGGATATTCCTTGGCATCCATCAGTGCCGCGCCCTGGAGTCCTTCCACCAGCAGCAGGGTTTTTCCCAGCAGCACGGATGTGACAATATCCGCTGCATCCATACTGACGCTGGTTTCCGAAAAGGAAATGAACCGGTCTGCAAATTCCTGCATCTGGCTCAGGTTTTTTACCTGAGCCTCAGTTAAAGACAGCCAAAAGGCGCTCATCCGTTCCAGAGTCTCGTCCTTGCCATAGCCATCGATCACCCACAGCCGCGCTCGCCTTCCGCCAATGATATAGTTGCGGTTCACCAGGTCACAGCTGCGTCCTACCCCCAGAATTTCATCCAAGCGGCGGACATTTTCCATGTAATCGTCCGATAGGGTTTCCATACGCCACCTCCCGACATGTCCCTAGTATGTGTTGGAACCGCCGGGTTATTCCAATCCGTTTTGTTATATTTCTTCAAAATATAACAGATAGGACCCGTCTTAACGTCAAACAGCGCCGGATTTTGATAAATCCGGCGCTGTTTCTTCTGAACCTTCAGGAAATCACGGTACGTATTTGGGGAACTGCAAGACAAATGTGCTGCCCTTGCCAGGCTCACTGTGCAATGTCACCTGCGCCCCCAGGTAGGCAGCGCCATGCTTGACAATGGAAAGGCCCAAGCCCGTACCGCCGCTGGGATGGCTCTTATCCACCCGGTAGAACCTCTCAAAGACCCGGTTTTGCGCTTCGGGAGGAATCCCGATTCCGGAGTCCGCCACAGTCACCCGTGCTCCCTCGGCGGTATCTTCCACCGTCACGGACACCGTACCGCCGGGGCGGTTGTAGGCGACGGCGTTATCGCAGAGGTTATAGAGAATCTCCTCCACAATCTGCGGCACGCCCCGGACGCAGGCGGAGGTTCCGCTCAGCGTCATAGTCACCTGCTTTTTTTCAGCAGCAGTGGACAGCTGGTCCAAAATGGACCGGGCCTGACCATAGAGATCCACAGACTCCCATTGGGCCGCCGGACCGCCCTCATCCAAGCGGGAAAGTTTGATGATATCATTGACCAACCCGATCAAACGCTGGGCCTCCCGATGAATGTTGCCCGCGAAATGGGCCACATCTCCCGGTTTGACCATGCCGTTTTCCAGAATCTCCGCTGTGCCCAGAATAGACGTGAGCGGCGTTTTGAGTTCATGGGAGACATTGGCGGTAAATTCCCGGCGCAGCCGGTCCCTTTGCTCTTTCTCCGTTACATCCAGCACGATCAGCACGGCACCGGCCAATTTTCCCTCCTGCTCCACCGGGTTGGCCATGACCCGGCGGCAGTCATCATCCCGCTCCAGCAGCTCTTCGCAGCGCCGTCCAGCCAGGGCCTCCTCCACACAGCGGCGGAACCCTGCTTCCCGGTCCAGAGTCAGAACGCTTTCTCCCTCTTCCACCGGTGCCTTGGCACCCAGCAAGCGCAGTGCAGCGGAGTTATAGGAGAGAATGCGGGTCTCCTGATCGATGACCAGCAGGCCCTCGCTCATATTCTCGGTAATAGCGGTAAATTCCTCCCGGCGCTGCTGAAGATCCAACAGCTGACGCTGAATCTGCCGGTTTTGGCTGCGGATCTTGGTGAGCAGAGGAGACAATTCCTCATAGACATCCTCAGACGGTGCGCTGGGATCAATGGCATTGATGGGCTCTACCAGCTGCCGGGCCACCCGGCCTGCCAGCCACAACGCCAGGCAGAATGCCAGCACCGTCATCAGTGCCACCGGCTGAAGTGCCTGGAGCACCATCATCCAAACAGAATAGTTGGTATCGGATGTGCGCAGAACCGACCCGTCAGACAGACGCAGTGCGTAGTACACCGTTTTTTGAGACAGAGTGTCCGAATACCGGCTGGCGCTGCCCCGGCCCAGCATCAGTGCTTCCTGCACTTCTTCCCGGTCCGCATGGTTTCCCATGGAAGCCTCGTCCTCCCAGTTGTCATAGAGGACCGTTCCATCCGATGCAACCCAGGTGATGCGGCTGCTCTTGGGCAGGTCGTCATTGAGATACGCCATGCCGTTCTCTTCCACACCCCGGGCAATGTACGCCGTGCTTCGGGCCAGCTCCTCCAGGACCCGGTCCTGGAAATACCCGTGCAGCACCCCAACGATCAGCACCAGACTGGCAACCAGTACGGTCAGCGTCACCGTCAGGATGGAGCGAAAAATTCGTTTTGTCATACGTTCTCCCTCTCAGCTTTCCAGGCCGATCTTATAGCCATATCCCCGAACGGTCTCGATATATCCGCCGGCCTCGCCCAGCTTCTGGCGCAGTGTACGCACATGCACGTCCACCGTGCGGCTTTCTCCCGTAAACGCATAGCCCCACACGTCTTCAATCAGCCGTTCCCGTGAGAGGACCTGCCCGCGGTTTTTCAGCAGCAGACAGAGTACTTCAAATTCTTTTTGTGTCAGGGCGACTTCCCGTCCTTCCACCTCCACGGTATGCCGGCCCGGGTCCACTGTCAGCTTTCCGCAGCGGTAGGTCCCGCTCTCCGTCTCCGTCCGGCGCAGCAGCGCCCGGATGCGGGAGAGCAGTTCCATCATACCGAAGGGCTTGGCCACATAGTCGTCTGCGCCCGCATCCAGCCCCAGCACCTTATCGTATTCCGTACCCTTTGCCGTGAGCATAATCACCGGCAATTTCTGTGTGCGGCCGGAGGCACGGAGCTTTTTCAAAACAGAAATGCCGTCTTCCTCCGGCAGCATGATATCCAGCAGTACCAAGGAAGGCACTGTCTGGGCCATGGCCTCCCAAAAGGAGGAGGGCGTGACGAAGCCCCGGGCTTCCATACCCTGACTGTTGAGGGTATAGATCACAAAGTCCCGGATGCTGTCGTCATCTTCCAGTAAGTAGATCATATGGACCTCCTGTATTGCGAGCCGCATCCCGCGTATAAATCCCGGAAAGCACAGGCTTTCCGGTCAGATCAGCTGCTGTTCGTTGATCATCAGCTTAAACTGCAGTCCCAGCTTCTCCGCCGCCTTACGGCACAGCAGCATGCGCTGCATGAAAATCTCAAAGTAATCCATCACGGATCCATATCGGGTATCTACCGACAATTTGAGCTTGATGAGGGTATGTTCCTCATTGATCTTGAGCTGTGCCTTTTTCACCGAGTAATTCACCCGGTCATGGATGTCGAAGCTGGCCGGATCGGGATTGCGCACCCGGCTGCGGCGCACATCGGACTTATCTGCCAGAATCAGTGCCGCAGCCACAGCGTTGACCGGCTGTCCGGTTCCCTCATCGTGGTTTCCGATGGCCGTGACAATGGTGGCAATTTCCTCGGGATCACAGTCCAAATGGTCCAACAAGCGGAACGCCATGACGGCGCCGGACTGGGAATGATCAATGCGGTTGACCAGGTTCCCGATATCGTGGAGATACCCGGCAATCCGGGCCACTTCCACAGTCCGGGCGGGATACCCCAGGGTTTCGAGAATATAGCCTGCTGTCTGCGCCACCATGGTCACATGCGGAAAACTGTGCTCGGTAAAGCCCAGTGCAATCAGAGATTCATCCGCCCGCTGGATATAAGTGCGAATCGCGGCATCGTTTTTCACTTCTTCCAACGTCAGCATCCCGCCGCCTCCTTTTCTGCCGGATTTGGAATATGCTATCGGTTAGTTGTTGGACGGGTGTACGCCGGTAATGGAGTACTCCACCCATTCCGCCACATTGGTGGCATGGTCGCCAATCCGCTCCAGGTATTTGGCTACCATCATCAGCTCCAGTCCCTGCTCTCCATTGGCTGCGTCGGCAGAAATCAGGGCAATGAGTTCCTCTTTGACCTGCTGGAACAGAGCATCCACCTTGTCATCCGCCTTGCATACAGCCCGGGCCAGGTCCAGGTCCCGCTTGACGAAAGAATCCACGCTATCCGTCACCATGGCAATGACCGCACGGGCCATATCTGCAATGTGCGGTGCGCCGGTTCCTTCCGGCACCTGCACAAACCGGGTCAGCTCCGCAATATCCGCTGCCTGGTCGCCAATGCGCTCCAAATCCGAAATCATTTTCAGAGCCGCAGAAATCTCCCGCAGATCCCGTGCCACAGGCTGCTGCTGAAGCAGCAGTTTCAAGCACAGATTCTCCACTTCCCGCTCCTTGCGGTCCAGTTCCCGTTCTGCTTCCTCAGCCGTGGCCGCCAGGGTCTGGTCGTGCTTGAGCAGAGCCTCCGCCGCGGCGGAAATGGCGTCCTCGCAGGTGGCGCCCATTTGAATCAGTTCCACATGCAGCCGTTCCAGCTGCTCGTTGAATGTATTTCTCATTCCATCCTCCTCAGCCGAACCGGCCGGTGATATAGTCCTCGGTACGTTTATCCCGGGGCGTGGAGAAAATCTGTTCCGTTTTGCCGAACTCCACCAAGTCGCCCAGCAGGAAAAACGCGGTGTTATCGGAGATACGGGCCGCCTGCTGCATGTTGTGGGTTACCATGATGACAGTATACTTGGTTTTCAGTTCTGCTGCAAGGTCCTCAATTTTCGATGTGGAAATGGGGTCCAAGGCACTGGTGGACTCATCCATCAGCAGCACCTCCGGTTCTACTGCCAGAGCCCGGGCGATGCAAAGCCGCTGCTGCTGACCGCCGGAGAGGCCCAGAGCGCTCTTTTTCAGCCGGTCCTTGACCTCGTCCCAGATGGCAGCGGCCCGCAGGGAATTCTCCACAATTTCATCCAGACGCACCTTGGAACGGATTCCGTGAGTCCGGGGGCCATAGGCCACATTATCATAAATACTCATGGGGAAGGGATTGGCCTTCTGGAACACCATTCCCACCTGCTTGCGCAGCCACGTGGGATCCACACCGGAGTCATAGATGTTCTGTCCCCGGAAATTCACCTCGCCAGTGATCCGCACCGACGGAATCAGGTCGTTCATCCGGTTGAGCGTGCGCAGGAAGGTGGATTTGCCGCAGCCGGAGGGTCCGATAAACGCCGTGATCTCATGCTCCGGAATCTCAATATTTACGCCATGCAGGGCGTGATTCTGGCCATACCAAAGGTCCAGATTCTTTGCTTGAATAATCGTCGCCATACCGTACTCCCGTTATTTTTTCAGTTTCTTGCCCGCAAAGTTTGCGGTCAGGTTGATCAGGAACGTCAGGATCATCAAAATCGTCGCAATGGCGAATGCCACCCCGGTCTCGCCCCGCTCGTTCGCATACACATACAGAGCCACCGTCAGCGTGGCGGAAGAGGACTGCAGGGAGGTGAAAAAGTCGTTGAGGATCAGACCAAATCCCGCCGTGAACAGCAGTGCGGCGCTCTCGCCCACAATCCGGCCCACTGCCAGAATGCAGCCGGTAACAATGCCGTCGATGGCATTGGGCAGCACCACGGTGCGCACCATGTGCCATTTGCCGGCACCCAGACCCAGTGCACCTTCCCGGTAAGACTGCGGAACCGTCTTCAGGCTTTCCTGCGTCGTGCGGACGATGGTGGGCAGAATCATCACCACCAGTGTCAATCCGCCGGCCAGGATGCCCGGGGCCAAGCCCAGCTTCTGCAGGAAGAACAGCATACCCACCAGGCCGAAGATAATGGAGGGGATACCGGTAAGGGTCTCCGTGGCGAACTCGATGATCGCGACCACCTTATGATTGGTGGCATACTCCGTCAGGTAAATGGCGGCGCCTACCCCGAGAGGCAGAACAATCACCATGGCTACCAAAATGATATAGAGGGTATTGAGGATATTGGGCAGGATTCCGATGGTGCCCTTGATGTAGCTGGTCTGCGAGGAAACCAGCTGCCAGGAGAGATTGCCTACACCGCGATAAAAAATATAACCGATCAGGAATACCAGCAGTGCACAGGTAATGCCCGCGCAGATCCACAGCAGCGCCCGGAGGCCCTTGTCGTAAATCTGACGGCGGGGAGAAAGTCTCTGATTCACGGATTAAGCCTCCTTCTTGTTCTTGATGAACACATTCAAAATGACATTGATCAACATGATGAAAAGGAACAGCACCAAGCCAATGGAATAAAGGGCATTGCGCTGAAGGCTGCCATAGGATGCATAGGACATCTCCGAGGCAATGGCCGTGGTCAAAAACCGCACGGAAGTAAACAGGCCCGGCATATTGGCCACGTTGCCCGCCACCATGATGATGGCCATGGCCTCACCAATGGCACGGCCCACACCCAGTACCACTGCGGTAGCCACGCCGCTGCTGGCAGCGGGCAACGAGACCCGGAAATACGTCTCAATCTTTGTGGCACCCAGAGCCAGGGAGGCCTCCTCATATTCCTGCGGCACCGCCCGCAGAGCAGTCTCAGAAACATTGATAATGGAGGGCAGAATCATTACCGCCAGCACGATGATGGCCGCCAGCAGGCAGGCACCGGAGCTGAGTTCAAAGACATTCTGAATGGCGGGCACCAGCACAATCATGCCCACCAGGCCATACACCACAGAGGGGATGCCCGCCAGCAGCTCCACAGCCGTTTTAATCACCCGCGCCAGCTTGGGCGGCGCCACCTTGGAAAGGAAGATGGCGGTCATCAGGCCAATGGGCACGCCAATCACCACAGCACCAGCAGTACCATAGATGGACGTCAGGATGAACGGCAAAATTCCGTAAGAGGGTTCCGTCGTGGTGGCAGTGGGGGCCCACGTCTGTCCAAACAGGAAGTCCACAAGTCCGATCTCCCGAATGGCGGGCAGTCCCGAAACAATCAAATATAAACTGATGAAAAGCACAAAGGCCACTGCCACAATGCCGCACAGCAAGAATACCGCATGGAACACCAGCTCCATAGCCTCATGGATATTCCGGCTCTTCCGGGGCGTCTGCCCGTCATCCGATTGACGGCTTGCTGAGCGGCACGCTTTGTTCTTCTCTGCGCGTCTCCAGATGGGGGAAACCTGGGCGTTTTCCATTTCCATTGTTTTTCTCTACTCCTTCCAATCGTGGAAACAGCCTCCACCCCCGAATCTGCTGGGGTGGAGGCATTTCCGAGAGGGGGTCTTACTCGGCCACGGGCACAGCGCCGGCGGTGCGGATCAGATCGCTGGCATCCGTAGAGGTAGCGAAGTCGAAGAACGCCTGAGCCTGAGCGGACAGCGTGCTGTCAGCCTTGGTCACCAGCACGAAGGGACGCTGAATGGCATAGCTGCCGTCCAGAACCGTCTCCTCGCTGCAGGCAACACCGCCCACAGTCAGGGCCTTGACGGTATCCTTGCCTTCCACAGCGGACAGGGACGCATAGCCGATGGCATTGGGGTTGCCAGCCACTGCCTCGATGACAGCGCCGGTAGAAGTCAGCTCCTGAGCCAGGACGCAGGTATCCTCGGTGCCGGTGATGGACTCAAAGCCGTCGCGGGTGCCGGAACCAGCCTCACGGCCGATGCAGGAAATGGCGCCGGCGTCGCCGCCCACTTCGCTCCAGTCGGTGATCTCACCGGTGAAGATCTTGGCGATCTGCTCAACCGTCAGGTCCGCCACCTTGCTGTTGGCGTTGACAATGACCGCAATGCCGTCCAGAGCCACGATGGTCTCCTGCAGGCCGCTCTCCTTCTCCTCGTCCTTCAGGGCGCGGGAGGACAGGCCGATGTCGCAGGTGCCGTTCTTGGCAGCCTCAATGCCGGTACCGGAACCGGTGGGATCATAAGACACAGTCACACCGCTGTTGTCAGCCATGAACTGCTCGCTCAGAACGCCGATCACCTTCTCCATAGAGGTGGAGCCGTTGGTGGAAACGGAGCCGCTCAGGGCAGTCTCACCGGCGGTTTCTTCCTGGGCGGTGTCGCCGGTGGTATCTTCAGCGGGAGCCTCTTCCTTGGATCCGCAGCCGGCCAGCAGGGACATGGCCATGGTCAAAGTCAGCAAAAGTGCAAATACCTTTTTCATCAAAATGAACTCCTTTTTATTGATATGTCGGTTTATGTTCTTTTCCTTTGAACGCACTTAGTATAAACGGCCCTACGTAAAATCCGTCACCAATGGTTTGTTAAATCTATGTAAAAGCGTATCTTTCTCTGTAAAATGCCCGAACTTTTCCAATTCTAACATGGATTTTACCAGCGATATGGGGATTTTCCACAAATCCGATTCTTGAAACGCCTCTCAAAATGTGGTATTTTATTGGTATCTGCCGGGGGTGCATGTTCCCCGGATATGGTTCTCTTTGCTTTCGCTTAGAAAGCATCAGGAAATACACCCCTTTGAGGGAGAAAAGGAGTATGAGACTATGATTAGTCAGGAAATTCGGGCTCTTGCGCCCGAGCAGGATCCCCTGCGCATGGGCATGGGCTGGAAGGTGGAGGATCTCTCCAAGCCCCAGATTATGATCGAAAGCACCTTCGGTGACAGCCATCCCGGCAGTGCCGGTCTTTTTGAATTGGTAAATGAGGCCGCCGCCGGCGTGGCCGAGGCCGGCGGCAAGGCTGCCCGCTACTTCACGACGGATATCTGCGACGGCATGGCCCAGGGCCACGACGGCATCAACTATTCTCTGGCCAGCCGGGATGCCATCTGCAACATGATCGAGATTCACGCGGGCGCCACGCCGTTTGACGGCGGCATCTTCATCGCCAGCTGCGATAAGGGCATGCCCGCCCACCTGATGGGCATCGGCCGGGTGAATATGCCCTCCATCATGGTCACCGGCGGCGTCATGGACGCTTATCCCCTGAAGGAAAAAGTTGAGAAGAAAGAAGACCTGCTGACTCTGGAGCAGATCGGCATCTACTCCGCCAAGTGCGAGCGCGGCGAGATCTCCAACGACGAGCTGACCTGGTACAAGCAGCATGCCTGCCCCTCCTGCGGCGCCTGCTCCTTCATGGGCACCGCCTCCACCATGCAGATCATGGCCGAGGCTCTGGGCCTGATGCTGCCCGGCTCCGCCCTGATGCCCGCTACCTGCCAGGACCTCAAGGACTTCGCCCACAAGGCCGGTGTCCAGGTGCTGGAGCTGGCCAAGAAGGGTCTCAAGCCCCGGGATATCGTGACCATGAAGTCCTTTGAAAACGCCATCATGGTCCACGCCGCCATCTCCGGCTCCACCAACTCCCTGCTGCACATCCCCGCCGTGGCCAAGGAGTTCGGTCTGGAGATCGACGCCGACATGTTTGACCGGATGCACCGCGGCGCCCACTACCTGCTCAACATCCGTCCTGCCGGTATGTGGCCCGCTCAGTTCTTCTACTATGCCGGCGGCGTACCCCGGATCATGGAGGAAATCCGCTCCATGCTGCACCTGGATGTCATGACCGTCACCGGCAAGACCCTGGGCGAGAACCTGGACGAGCTCAAGGCCAACGGCTTCTATGACAAGTGCGATGAGTACTGCGCCAAGTGGGGCATCACCTGGCAGGATATCATCCATCCCTTCGACAAGGCCATCGGCACCGACGGCGCCATCGCCATTCTCAAGGGCAACCTGGCTCCCGAAGGCGCGGTCATCAAGCACACCGCCTGCCCCAAGGAGATGTTCCAGGCCACGCTGAAGGCCCGTCCCTTCGACAGCGAGGAAGAGGCCATTTACGCGGTTCTGCATAAGCAGATCCATCCCGGCGAGGCCGTATTTATTCGCTATGAGGGTCCCAAGGGCTCCGGTATGCCGGAGATGTTCTACACCTCCGAGGCCATCTCCTCCGATAAGGAGCTGGGCCGCACCATTGCCCTGATCACCGACGGCCGCTTCTCCGGCGCGTCCACCGGCCCCTCCATCGGCCATGTCTCTCCCGAAGCTGCTGAGGGCGGCCCCATTGCCCTGGTGGAAGAGGACGACCTGATCCACATCGACATCCCGGCCCGTAAGCTGGAGATCGTGGGTATCCACGGCCAGCCCATGAGCCCCGAGGAAGTGGACGCCGTCCTGGCTCAGCGCAAGGCTGCCTGGAAGCCCAAGGCTCCCAAGTATCCCTCCGGCGTGCTGAAGATCTTCTCCGAGCATGCAGTCTCTCCCATGAAGGGCGGTTACATGAAGTAAGTCCGGTTTTCCAATCCAAGTGCGTATCGCTCCGGACAGTTTTGCAAATTCTTGAAAAAAGGCCTGCGGAAGGATTCCGCAGGCCTTTTCCTTTTCACAGCCAGGTTATCAAATGCCTGCTATTTCTTTCCTTTGCAGGCGGTTACGCGGAGGCTGCGAGCATATTTTCAATGGAAATTCCATATCCTTTTGTCGGATCATTCAGCAGCACATGGGTGACAGCACCCACAATCTTCCCGTTTTGCAAAATAGGGGAACCACTCATGCCCTGCACAATGCCGCCGGTGGCAGCAATGAGCTCCGGATCTGTGACGGAGATGACCATCTCCCGGCCATCCGCCGCTCCGCAGTTCACATTCAAAATTTCAATGTCGTAGCTGCGCACCGTGTCTCCTTCCACATTGGAGAGAATCTGGGCAGGTCCTTCCTGAATCTCCGACGCAGAGGCAGCAGGAAGCGCCTGGCTGCTGTTCCAGGTCTCCGGACACGTCTCCGCCGTGCCGAAGATACCGCTGGTTGTGTTGGAACTGAGAGTTCCGATGTCCTGCGTCAGGTCAAAATCTCCCCGCAGCTCACCGGCAGAACCGGCCGTTCCCTTCTTGACCGCTTTCACTGTGGAAGGCAGCACAGACCCGGAGGAAAACGGCATCAACAAGGCCGTATCCGTATCGGTAATTCCGTGACCCAGGGCACCGAAATCACCGGTTTCCGGATCGTAATAGGTTACCGTTCCGATTCCTGCCATGCTGTCCCGGATCCAGGCGCCAATGGAATATTGTCCCTGTTCATTTTGCTCCGGGGAAACGCTCAGGGTTACGCTCTGATCTCCCCGCCGAACCTGCAGATCTGTGGGCGATTGTCCATTTTCCTGCAGCAGCGATTGAAACTGCTCCGTAGAATTGACACTGGTGCCGCCGCAGCTGACAATCACGTCACCGGTCTGGAGTCCGCACTCCTTGGCCGGAGTTCCGCCCTCCGACAGCTTGACCACCAACACGCCCCGAGAGAAAAGCTTGATGCCTACGGTGTGACCCACCGGAACCAGCATCTGCGTTCCAGCGCTCACCTCCGCGGCATCCGCGCTGGGGCCGGCGCACAAAAGGCAGACCAAGGCCAGTGCCGCGCAGCGCAGGGCCAGTCGTCTGCCGGTTTGCAGCGCTTCATACAATCCGATCACCCCTTTTTTGAATTTGCCGGCACCAACCGGCCTTTTTATCCTCTCTCAAACCCGCCGAAGCAGACGCAGAAAAAAGCGCCAGCACCGCCATGGTGAATTCTGACTGCCGGATAGCTGCGGGCAAAACAAAATCCCCGCAGGCAAAAACCTGCGGGGATTTCCAAATTTTCACATCAATCGTCCCGTCTGTTGAAGATCTTGAAGATATCGTCAAAGGGATCCTGCTCATCGGGCTTGGGAAGGTCTTCTTCCTTGAGAGGCTCGGGAGCGGCAGTCTGTGCCTTGTGCTCTTCCCCTTGGGCAGGAGCAGCTTCCCGCGTGCCGTCAGACATCTTTCTGGGCAGCTCGCCGGGGCCCTTGTCAAAACCGGTGGCAATGACGGTGACCCGGATCTCATCGTCCAGAGTCTCATCGAAGGTAGCACCGAAAATGGTGAGCGCGTCGGGATGTACGGCGGCCTGAACCAAGCTGGCAGCCTGCTCCACCTCTTCCAGACCGATGTCGATGGAACCGGTGACATTGATCAGCACGCCCTTGGCGCCCTCGATGGACGTTTCCAGCAGCGGGCTGGAGATGGCCATCTTGGCAGCCTCCTCGGCCTTGCCCTTTCCGGCGGCTCGGCCCACACCCATATGGGCCATACCGGCATTTTTCATAATGGCCGTAACGTCTGCAAAGTCCAGGTTGATGAATCCGGTATCCCGAATCAGATCGGAAATGGACTGCACGGCCTGACGCAGCACATCATCAGCAATTTCAAACGCGTTGGCAAAGGTGATCTTCTGATCCGTGGCATGCTTGAGGCGCTCATTGGGGATGATGACAAGAGAGTCCACCTTTCCCTCCAGCTCGGCAATGCCGGCCTCCGCCTGCTGCATCCGCCGGCGGCCCTCAAAGCCAAAGGGCTTCGTCACCACGGCCACCGTCAGGATATCCATCTCCTTGGCAATCTCCGCCACAATGGGGGCACCGCCGGTACCGGTACCACCGCCCATGCCGGCGGTGATAAAGACCATGTCCGTATCCTCCAGCGCCTTGGCAATCTGGTTACGGCTTTCCTCGGCGGACTTGCGGCCCACCTCCGGATCAGAACCGGCGCCCTGACCATGGGTCAGCTTCTCACCGATCTGAATTTTATACGTGGCACTGGACACGTTCAACGCCTGCTTATCGGTATTGACCGCCACAAAATCCACGCCTTTGGTGCCGGAGCGGACCATGCGGTTAACCACGTTATTGCCGCCTCCGCCTACGCCAATTACTTTAATATTAACAACGGTATCGGGACCGGTTTCCAATCCAAACGCCATAGTGGTGCCTCCTGCTATCATTTGTGTAAAAGAGCCCCGCGGCCCCTGAGATCTCACAAGATCCTGTGTCTGCTAACATTTTAATTATTGTATGACACTTTCCCGCTCCGGTCAAGTGTCCCGCTTGGTTTTCGAATCTTTTTTCGGAAAAAAGACGCTTTCTCTCAACTTTCTTCTTTACCGGACATTCTGAATCAGATTGACGGTTCCATCGTCCCCCCGCATGTCAAATGTTCCGGTCATATTGTCTTGAATGGCGCCGCTCTCATCGAGAATCTGGCGCAGCATCCGCAGCTTGCGGTCATAGTCCGCTCCATAGGAAAGCTGGATGGTAAAGCGTCCGTCGTAATCCATGGTCAGCATGGTGGCATCTCCCAGGTGAATGGCATCCACATGCTCCAGCTCCTGGCGATTTTCCAGCGCCGCCAGCAGGGACAGCAAACTGCTCTGCTGGGTGGTATACTCCGTTGCCAGAGCCAGCCGTGTCCCCACCGAAGGCGCCAGCAGTTCACAGCCATCGATCTGCGCATATTCCGCAGCCGCTGCAGCATCCTGCTGATCCACGATCTTCCCCGAGGGGCTCACCAGCCATGCGCTGCCCTCCTGTACCACTGCCAGGGGCATGCTGCACTCCCGTACCTGGATGAGCAGGGTATCGGGCAGCTTGCGGTTGATGGAAATTTCTTCAATATACGGCAGGGCGCTGACAATGTTGTTGGCCGCGGTATACTTGTTGAACAGCACCAGATTGGCTCCCTCGGCAATGCCGCTGGCCTCACGGATCTCCTCTTCTGTATACCGCTGCTGCCCTGTGATGACCACGGTATCCACCCGGAAAAACAGCGTCAGCGCCGCCACAATGGCCCCGCAGATCACCAGGACCGACAGCAGCTTATAGAGGAAGCCAAAGCTTCCTCTTCTGCGCCGATTGGATTTTCTGCGTCTGGCCATACTGGTTCTCCTACCTTTTTACTCTTCCGTGCGGATCACATCCGCTCCCAGGGCCCGCAGGTCTCCTGCCAAGTCCTGATACCCGCGGTCAATATGACCGATCTGGGTGACATGGGTGACGCCGCCGGCGCCCAGGGCTGCCACGCACAGCGCCGCCCCGCCCCGCAGGTCCGTACAGCGCACCGAGGCTCCCCGCAGCGTCGGAACGCCGGTAACCACCGCCACCCGGCCCGACACCCGGATCCGCGCCCCCATCCGGATCAATTCGTCCACATGGCGGTAGCGGTTCTCAAAGATATTTTCTTCAAATACCGTCGTCCCCCGGCTGCGCAGCAGTGCCGCCATCAAAATCGCCTGGGCATCGGTGGGAAAGCCGGGATACGGTGCCGTTCGCACCGGTCCCACTGCCCGCAGCCGCTCCCGGCAGACGCAGGCAATGCCTGCCGCATCCGGGCGGATCTGACATCCCGCTTCCCGCAGAGCCGCCGTCACGGTAGACAAATGGCTCTCCCGGGCACCGCGTACAAAGATCTCCCCGCCGGCGGAAGCCGCCGCGCAAAGGTAAGTAGCTGCCGCAATCCGGTCCGGCATGACCGTGTACGTACCGCCATGGAGCGGCCGTCCCCCTTCCACTGTTACGATGGAACTTCCGGCGCCGCTGACACAGGCACCGCAGGCATTGAGGAATCGCTCCAGATCCACAATCTCCGGTTCCCGGGCGGCGTTGGCGATCACTGTGGTGCCTTTGGCCCCACAGGCGGCCAGCATGAGGTTTTCCGTGGCGCCCACGGAAGGAAACCCCAGCACCACTTCCCGGCCAGTCAGCTGTTCCGCCCGGCAGTGGAGCATCCCGCCTGCCTCGCAAATCTCCGCCCCCAGCTCCCGCAGTCCGGACAGATGCAGGTCGATGGGCCGTGGTCCCAGCTCACATCCGCCGGGATAGCTCAGCTCCGCCCGGCCGCAGCGGGCCAGGATCGCCCCCAGAAAAATGGCGGAAGAGCGCATTTCCCGCATCAGTATATCAGAGATCGTCCAGCCGTTCAACCCGGCGGTATCCACCACCAGATTCTCGCCTTCCCAGCGGGCCGTGCATCCAAGCGCCTCCAAAATCCGCACGGAGGCCTCCACATCCCGCAGGTGCGGACACCCCCGCAGCTCCACCTGACTGCTGGTCAGCAGCGTCGCCGCCAGAATCGGCAGCACACTGTTTTTGGCGCCCTGTACCGTCACCTCCCCCTGCAGGGGATGTTCCCCGGTAATAATCAGTTCCCTCATATCCATTCCCCTCCACAACCAAGATGGCTTACCAAACCATCCTATGGAGGGCAGCGGCCGGAGGTTACCGAATGAGCTCCGTTACCGCCTGATAGATGCGCTCGGTGGCGTCCTGCACGCCCAGAGACGCCATAGCGGACGCCATACCCGCTCTGCGGGCTTCATCATGGAGAATCCCGCAGGCTGCCTGAAACAGCTTCTGCCCGGAGCACTCCTGCTCCAGCAATACCGCCGCGCCGCCTGCCGCCTCCAGCACCCGGGCATTTTTCTCCTGGTGATTGTTGGTGACATAGGGAGAAGGCACAATCAGGGCCGGAACTCCCAGCGCCGTCAGCTCACTGATGGTGGAGGCGCCCGCCCGGCAGATCACCAGGTCCGCAGCCCGCATCACCGGTGCCATATCATAAATATACTCCCGCAGCTGCAGCGCCGGATGAGCAGCCAGGTCCACGCCCTTTTCCTGCAAAAGTCCGCGCATCATCGTATAGCCGCTGCTGCCTGCACCGTGAATGTGATGAAACGGCTCCTTTGCTGCCTCCAGGGCCAGGAAATCCGCCATCTGACGGTTCATGCCGGAAGCTCCCAAAGAGCCCCAGAAGGACACAATCAGCGGCCGCTGATCCTTCAGCCCCAGTCGAGTCCGGGCCTCCTCCTTGGTCATGGAAAAGAAATCTTCCCGCACCGGCGTACCCGTGACCAACACCCGGTCGGGATGATGATAATGCTCCCGGCAGGCTTCAAATCCCACCAGGATACGATCAGCATAGGGCTCCAGCATCCGGGTGGTCAGGCCCGGCGTCATATTGGACTCATGTACCGCCGTGGGAATCCCTGCCTTGGCTGCCGCCTTCACAATGGGAAAGCTGGCGTATCCGCCGGTACCCACCACCACATCCGGTGAAAATTCCCGCAGAATAGCCCGGGCCTCCCGGGGAGCCCGCATCAGATTACACACGGAAATCAGGTTATGCCGAATCTCTGCGGGCCGAAAGGACCGGTGAAAACTGGAGATATGGACGGTGCGGAACGCATACCCCGCCTTGGGAATCAGGTCCTTCTCCAGTCCCCGTTCCGCTCCTACAAATAAGAACTCTGTCTCCGGATCTTTTTTATGCATCAGCTGTGCCAGCGCGATGGCAGGGTTGACGTGCCCCGCCGTCCCGCCGCAGGTAAAAATCACGCGCCGCAGGCGCTGTTCCATTCCGCTCATCTCCTACCCCGCCTTTGTGGGTTTCATTTGTCGCGATACCGATAGGACAATTCCCATTTCCGCCAGCTGCATGGAAAGGGCCGTGCCGCCATAGCTGAAAAACGGGAGAGAGATTCCGGTGGTGGGCAGCAAACCCGTCACCACGCCGATATTCAAGAAGGTCTGCAGGGCAATCAACGTGGTCACGCCCACTACCAGCAGGCTGCCGAAGCGGTCCCGGGCATGCAGGGCAATCCAATAGCCCCGCAGAATCAGCGCGGCAAAGAGCAGCATGATGATGGTGGCCCCAATCAGTCCCAGCTCCTCGCAGACAATGGCAAAAATAAAGTCGTTATGCTCCTCCGGCAGATACAAGTACTTTTGCCGGCTCTTTCCCAGCCCCACGCCCAAAAGGCCGCCGGAACCGATGGAAATCAGGCTTTGCACCAGCTGGTAACCATCTCCCTGTGCATCCAGCCACGGATTGTGCCACATGGCAATTCGGGACTGACCATAGGAGATGATGCCGGAGAACATCAGTGCCGCCACACCAGCGGCACCGCCCACCGCAGCGATTACCCAGCCCAGATTGATTCCGCCCACCAGCATCAAGACCGCGCCGGCGCCCAGAATCAGCACCGTACCGGACAAATGGGGCTCAAGCAGCATGAACAACGCAATTACGCCCATGATGATCAGATAGGGAACGATGCCGTAGCGGGTCGTATACATCTTATCCTTTTTCTTGGAAATGCTGTTGGAAAAGTACACCACCACAGCCACCTTGGCAATCTCAGAGGGCTGGAACGTGAACAGTTCGCCCACACCCAGCCAGCGGGTCGCGTTGTTCCGGGTGACGGCAAACGGATTGCCGGGAATGACCACCAACACCAGCAGGATAATGGCAAGATACAAAAGAGGCTTTGCCAAAGGACGCAGACGCTGATAATTGAAATGGCTGATCAGGAACATGGCGGCAATTCCCGCGATTGCAAAAATGCCCTGACGGACGAAGTAATGCGTCGGGTCTCCATTGATGTAGTAAGCCGATGGGAAACTGGCCGAAAGCAGCATCACCAGACCGATGCCGGTGAGCAAAATCACCAGCAGGCAAAAGGGCAGATCGATGGGACCCCGGGCCAGCTCCCGGCTTTCCTCTTCCTTTTCCCGCAGGCGCTGCATCCGCTGTTGACGGGCCAATGCCTCTTCCCGGGTCATGGGGCGGCGGCGCTGTGTCTGAGCCATAGGATCCCTCCTTTCTCAAAAAGACATGGCTTCAAATACTTAATACCTTCCTTGAATGCCCAGATATGCCACCAGGCAGCATACCAGCGTAATGGCGGAAAACACGCCCACCAGTTTGTCTTCACTCCATCCGGACAGCTCCAGGTGATGGTGCAGAGGCGCCATTTTGAAAAACCGTTTTCCATGTGTCAGCTTGAAATATCCCACCTGGATGATATCGCTGACGGTTTCCGCAATGTAAATAATTCCCACTGGGATCAAGATGAGGGGCATATCCATGGCAAAGCCCAGCGCCGCCACAGCACCGCCCAAAAAGAGGCTGCCGGTATCTCCCATAAAGGTCTTGGCCGGATGGTGATTATAAACGAAAAACGCCGCAAGGCCTCCTGCCAAAGCCGCAGGGAAAAGCGGAAGGGGCGTCAAACGCCACATGCAGGCCACTACCGTGAAAAATACCATCACCACAAAGGTCACACTGGTGGCCAGGCCGTCAATTCCATCTGTGAGATTCACTGCATTGACGCACCCGACAATGACAAAGGCAGCAAACACCAGGTACAGCAGCCAATTCACCGTGATTGTGGCATTGATAAAAGGAAAGTAAAGCCGGTTGGTCAAAAGGCCTTCATACCGCATCAGGCACAAAAATACCACTGCCGCAGCCAACTGCAGCACAAATTTCTGCTTGGCAGTCAACCCCTCATTTTGATGCTGACGTACCTTGCGGTAATCATCCACAAAGCCGATCAGGCCAAAAATCAATGCAAAGAGGTAGACATACAGGTGCGTAAATTTTCCATTCAGCATCTGTCCCCAGCCCAGCACGAACACCGTCACACCGGCACCGATGATAAACATAATGCCGCCCATGGTGGGAGTTCCCGCTTTCCCGGCGTGCCAGGTGGGACCGTCTTCCCGAATCTCCTGCCCCGCCTTGAGCTTGCGCAACTCCGGAATCAAAAACCGGCCAATCAGCAGTGTCAGTACAAAACTCACCACCGCGGCCAAAATGGTCGTCTCCATCTCTCTCCCTCTCCTTTTTCTCTCCCGTTCAAAATCCGCTCTTAATGTCCGGCGGCCAGATATTCCGCCACGATCTCCCGCTCATCCAGATGATGCTTGACGTGATGGATCTCCTGATAGGTCTCATGTCCCTTGCCGCACAGGACAATCACATCGCCGGGCTGTGCGTGGTCCATGCAATAATGGATGGCCTCCACCCGGTTTTCGATCACTTCATAGGGAGTCTGGGTTCCTGCCAGACCCGGCAGAATGTCGGCAATGATCGCCGCGGGTTCTTCCGTTCGGGGATTGTCGGACGTTACCACCACAAAATCAGCAATCCGGGCGGCAATGGCCCCCATCTTGGGACGCTTGGTCTTATCCCGGTCACCGCCGCAGCCAAACACCGCTACGGTCCGTCCTTTGGCAAATCCCTTTACGGAGGTGAGCACATTCTCCAACCCATCGGGACTGTGCGCATAATCAATGAGGATGGTATAGTCCTTTCCCGGCGTGGGAACCACTTCCACCCGTCCTTTGACATGGGGCACGCCCGCCAGCACCCGGGCGCTCTGTTCCAGCGAAATTCCCAGCGCCGCCGCCGCTCCCAGGACCCCCAGGGTATTATACACCATGAATCCGCCGGGAATATTGACCCGCACCGGAACCTGGGCATCCTTGGTAACAGCGGTGAACGCCACATGATCCGCCGCCAGGGAAACCGCCTCAGCCCGCAGATCCGCCGCCGGTGTCTTGCAGCCGTAGAGCAGACGCCGGCAGGTCGCCTGCCGCAGCAGCCGCTCCGTCCAGGGATCGTCGGCATTGCACACACCCGTGTCGCAATTGGAAAACAGCAGGGCCTTGGCGTCACAGTAGGCTTCCATGGTCTTATGGAAATCCAGATGATCCTGCGTGAGGTTGGTGAAAATGCCCACAGCGTAGTGCACACCGTATACCCGGTCCAACGCCAGAGCATGGGAAGAGACCTCCATCACCACATGGGTACATCCTTCCTCCCGCATCCGGGCAAACAGGCGCTGGAGCTCAAAGGACTCCGGCGTGGTGCGCTCCGTGGGCAGCACCTCCTGGCCGATCATATTCTGATTCGTGCCGATCAGACCCACTTTTGCACCCGCAGCCTGCTCCAAAATCGCCTTGAGCAGATAGGTGGAGCTGGTCTTTCCGTTGGTTCCCGTCACCGCCACCATGGTCATGCTCCGGGCGGGATGGCCGAAGAAGTTGGCCCCCACCACAGCCAGAGCCCGGCGGGAATCGGCCACTTGTACATACGGAATCCCTGCTGCAGGAACCTTCTGGCACAGCACTGCCGCCGCGCCCGCAGCCATGGCCTGCGGAATAAAGGCGTGACCGTCCGCAGCAAATCCAGTCATGGCAACAAACAGATCCCCCGGCTGCACGGCCCGGGAGTCATAGCACACTCCCGGAATCTCCTGCTCCAGATCCGCCGTGGCAGAAAGCACCGGAATATCCGCAAGTAATTCTTTTAATTTCATATGTGCGCGCCCCTTTTCATGTGTTCGGCATGGTATCCATGCCCAGCCTTATTATAGGCACGTCAAAACGCCGTGTATACGGAGAATCGTGTCGAAAAAAACGCAAAAAGTGCTCTCAGTCCAACACGGAACTGTCACCAAACTGAACGGTGACCACTTCACCGGCAGCCAGCTGTGTTCCGGCCGCCTGCGACTGGGAAATGGCATAGACATTGCCCGAAGAAGAGCTGGTTGCGCCTGCCACCTTCATAATCAATCCTGCATTGGTCAACATGCGGTTGGCCTCCGAAGCAGTTTTCCCCACCACATTGGGCACGGTACAGAGGGTATCGGGTTTTTCCTCGCCCAAATAGAGCACGATGGTGGCGTTGTTGGGTACAATGGCGCCGCCCGCAGGCGTCTGATCGGTCACAGTCTCCCCATTTCCCACGGTACGGTAGGCAAATCCCGCACTGTCCATTTTGGCCTTGGCATCCGCAGCAGACATTCCCACCACATTGGGCACCGCCGCATCGGCTCCCACCAGTTCCTCGGCGGAGTAATCCGGCTCGATGCCCAGGTGGGGCAGGATTTCACTCATGATCTGGCTGGCGGTGGGTGCCACCATGTTGCCGCCAGAGACGTAGACGCCGGTATTCCGGCTGGGCGTATCCATCGTCAGCAGCATGATGTACTGCGGATCGTCCGCCGGAGCAAAGCACATGAAGGACACCACAACATCGCCGGTGCCGGTCTTATCTGCCGTACCGGTTTTACCGCCGATCCGGTAGCCCACTACCTGGCCGTTCTTGCCGGTACCGCTGGCCACCACATACTCCAGGCATTGGCGCACAATGGCAGACGTCTCCTCGCTGATCACCTGGCGCACAGGGGTCACCTCATGCTGCGCAATGATATTGCCCTCATCATCCAAAACCTGATCCACCACATAGGGGGTATAGAGGTAGCCGCCGTTGATACAGGCCGCCTGTGCCCGAATCAGCGCCAGGGGTGTGACGGTAAAGGTCTGACCGAAGGAGTAAGACGCCAGAGACACCACGTTGGAATTAAAGCTCTCCTCGCTGGCAAACAAACCGGTCACTTCACCGATCATATCCACACCGGTCTTTTCCATCAGGCCGAAAGCCTGGAGGTACTCATAATACTTCTCGGTGCCGATTTTCAAACCCATGGTGATAAATGCCGGGTTGCAGGAATTGCCCACCGCCTGCTGCAAAGACTGCACACCATGTCCGGCACGCTTGGAGCAGTTAATGGGCTTACTCCAGCCCGGCACAGAGATGGAACCGTTGCAGGTGAAGGAGGTATTCAGATTGACCAATCCTTCTTCCAACGCCGCAGCCAGGGTAATGGGCTTGAAGGTAGAACCCGGTTCATAGGTGGAGTCGATGCACTTGTTGCGCCACTGGCTCTGCATCACCTCACTGGTGACCTTGGAGACCGCCGCTTCGTAGTCCTCTTCCGTGGCATAACTGGAGCGGTTCTTGGCCAGATCCGCCAGCTTCTCATCCAGCTGCTTCTGAAGCGTTTCATCATAGATGCTGCCATAATCCTGAAGGTCATAATTGGGATAGGACGCCATGGCAATAATGGCCCCGGTATTGACATCCATGACGATACCGGTCCCGCCGTTTTTGGCATCAAACTTATCCAGCATGCTCTCCATATTCTTTTCCAGAGAGTGCTGTACCGTGGCGTCCAGAGTCAGAACCAGGCTGTTGCCGTTTTCCGCATCATAATACTGCTCATATTGATACAGCAGGTCTGTATTTTTGGCATTCTTGGCTGTCACCGTCAGGCCGGAGGTTCCCTCCAGCTGGCTTTCGTACTTGGCCTCCAGGCCCACGCCGCCCTGATTCTCCGCGTTCACAAATCCAATGACATTGGAGGCCAAAGAACCATAGGGATAGTACCGCTTGGAGTCCGGTTCCATATATACGCCCCGCAGCTTGACCTCTTGCCCCTCCGGCACCGCATTTCCTTCGTCATCAATCTGACCGTTGATAAATTTGCGCACCTCATCCGCGGTGGTCTGCTCGGCCCGAAGCTTGATAATCTCGTATTGGGAATAGGTCTTCTCCATTTTTTTCAGGATCGTACCCTCATCCACTCCCAGAATCCGGCTCAGTCCTCTGGCAATATAGGCTTCATCCCGAAGTTCCGGAGCCGCATAGGAAGTGCCGTTTTCTGCCGCCTCGGCCTGGGCCTCAGCCTGTTTGGTTTCCTGCGAGGCAACATATTCCTCAATTTCCTTAGGTGAAATGAATACAGTCTCCGCTGTGGCGGACAGCGCCAATGGCGTAAGGTTTCGGTCGTAAATGGTTCCGCGGGAGGCTGTGATGACGGTGCTGCGGGTCTGCTGGGAAACCGCCTGCTCCTGCAGGTCCTCATGCTGGCGGATCTGCAGGTCATAGAGCTTCCAGAACAGCGCCACAAAGGTACACACCCCCAGCAGAACCATCACCAGCACGGTTCTGCTGCGGATCACCTGGTTGGCCCGGCGGGCCGCGTCACTTTTTCTGCGGGGATTGATTGCCATGGTATGCGTTCTCCTTTCGGGCTGCGGCCCGGTCCCTGGTTTGCTCTACCGAAACGGGGGAGCAAGAAGGTATCTTCTTACTCCCCGCGTTCGTCCATTTCATTATAGTGCGATGGTCAGTCGAAATATTCCACCACCGCATAGACTCCGTGGCTCACAGATGCCAGCAGGCGGCTGAGCACGCTGGGTTCCTCTTCCTGATAAACCACAGCGCTGTCTCCATCGCTCAGATCAATGTAGAAAACCTGACTGCTGCTGGGCTTGGCCATACCGGCGGCTTCTGCCGCCTCTTTCACGGAGGCCAGGTCAAACATCTGCTCATACTGCGTGGTCAGCGTCACGTTTTCCGCCTCCAGTGCCGTGAGCTCACTTTGCAGTTCCACGGTTCCGGCAGAAAGCACCATCAGCTGAATATAGCTCATCAAAACCAGTATGGATAGAGCGATCACGGTTCCAAAGCCCACCACGGTGACAGCTGACACCTTCTGGGCCTGCCGAACCTGCACCTTGGCAACTCTGCGGACCTTGGGCTGCTCCCGGACCTGCTCTCTGTGCCGGGGCATTTCCCCCGCATGGCTCAGCTCCCGTTCCCGAAGCTCCCGATCCAAATCATACGCCAAACTGCCGCTGACGGCACGACCGCTGTAATAGCGCAGTTCCCCCACTGCAGATGCCACGATCGAACTCCTCCTCCCACACACTCCAAATCTTCGTCAAAAGGGACTTGTCCCTTTTTCATTCATTCGTCTGCGCCGCACTTCTCCGCAATCCGGAGCTTGGCGCTTCTGGCCCGGGGATTTTCCTCCAGCTCCGTCTCTCCGGGGACAACGGGCTTGCGGGTCAGAATCCGGATCTTAGGCTTCTTCCCGCACACGCACACCGGGAACTCCGGCGGGCAGGTACATCCCCGGGACAGATCCTGCATCGTCCGCTTGACAATGCGGTCTTCCAGAGAATGAAAGGTGATCACTGCCAGACGGCCTCCGGGATTCAACCCATCCACCGCCGCCCGAAGCATGGGGCTCAGGGCCTCCAATTCTCCGTTGACAGCAATCCGAATCGCCTGGAAACTGCGTTTGGCGGGATGCTGCTTTTCGCGCAGCGCCGCCGGGGGCATGGCACTCCGAATGATCTCCACCAGTTCCAGAGTGGTTGCAACCGGAGCAGTTTCCCGGGCCCGGACAATCGCCCGGGCAATCGCAGGCGCATAGCGCTCCTCACCATATTCGTACAGAATCCGCCGCAGCTCTTCGCCGCTCCAAGTGTTCACCACTTCATAGGCCGTCAGCGGAGAATCCTTGTCCATCCGCATGTCCAGCGGCGCATCCTGCATGTAGGAAAATCCACGGGACGCATCATCCAGCTGGGGCGAGGAAACTCCCAGATCAAACAGCATCCCATCGGCGCCGGCGACGCCTGCCTCCCGCAGGACGTCGCCCAGCTCCGCAAAGTTCCGGTGGACCAGCGTGACATGGTCCATCCATGGGGCCAGGCGCTCCTTTGCCGCGTCTATGGCCGCCATGTCCCGGTCGATACAGATGAGCCGGCCGGTTGTAAGCCTTTGGGCGATCTCTCTGGAGTGCCCTGCCCTGCCCAGTGTACCGTCAATATACACCCCGTCGGGGCGGATATTCAAAGCTGCAATGGATTCGTGCAGCAGTACCGATTTATGTTGAAATTCCACCGACTCACCCCCGGTTTCTGCGAGCCCGGGCGAGAGCGTCCATCGCCGCAGCCATGTCGTCGCTCTCCAGCATCCGCTGTTCGCGCTCGGTCCAGGTCTTCTCGTCCCAGATCTCGGCAAAGGAGTTGAGTCCCACAATGGTGGCCGTCTTTTTCAATCCCGCGTGGGCGCGAAGATTGGCGGGGATCAGCACCCGCCCCTGAGCATCCGGCTCGCACTCCACTGCATTGGCATAGAGCAGCGTCAAGGCGCGGGCCTCCGAATAGCTCAGCTCGTCCATTTCCTCAGACATCTGCTCCCACTTGGCCTGGGGGTAGATGGTCAGGCAATGTTCGGCACCAATGGTAATGTAAAAGGTGTCACCCAGAGCCTCCCGCATGGCAGAGGGAATCACAAGCCGGCCCTTGGAATCAATGCTGTTATTGGACTTTCCCAACAGCCGAGCCATATGTGCGCCCCCCTTTTCCCCGTTTTTTGGGTTCCACTGGGGTTTGTTTGGCACATGATGCACCTTTTACCCACTTTTCCCCACCATTGACTTGAGTATACGAAAATCCGTTTCGAATTGCAAGGCTTTTTTTTGGACAAGAAACCCGCAAAAATGGCCCAAAATCAGCAAAAACCATCAGAAATGCTTCAATTGAAACGTGTGTTCGATTCTTTTTCCTTTGGTTGACGTAAAACAAAAGGCGTCTGTCAACACAACATCTTGTGTCGGCAGACGCCTTTTATCATCTTTTCCACAATATCCAGCTGTTTCCGAAAAAGTTCCCAGAACTTATTCGGCGTTTTTCACAATTTTATCAGATTACCGTCGACTGGAGGTTTTTACTCCGAATCGCCGCCGTTTTCCACATCCATCTTTCCGTCCAGACGATCCCTCTGCTCCTGCATTTTGGCACTGGAAACCGTCCGGAAACGCACCCGGGACTGCTTCACTTCATCCAGTGCGGCCTGGACCGCCTCTTCCGTACGTCCCAGGGCGTCCTCAGCGTATTCATTGGCCACTTGGTAGAGCTTGCGGGCCCGTTCTTCTGCCTGCGCCACGATTTGCCGCGCTTTTTCCTTGGCGGCATACAGCACTTCGCTGTCGGAAACCTTGGTTTTAGCCTCCAGCTCCGCCTGGCGCATCATGCGGTCCACATCCCGCTTTGCATCGTCCACGAATTTCTCCCGGGCGGCAAGCAGCTCCTGGGCGCGCTTGATTTCCACCGGCAGCTGCGCACGCAGCTCATCCAGCAGGTCCAGCATTTCATCCCGATCCACCATGCTCATATTCGGCTTGAGCGCAGGGGACTTGGCATCCTCGATCCGCTCATATAACATATCGATCAAACGGTTGGTATCGTTGGCCATATTACTCTTCCTTCCTTTTTTGCGTCATTTCCCGCACCATGGGAATAATCTCGGCGGGCAAGTATTTCTCCAACGGCTGGTGGTAGCGGATCATCTCCCGGGCCATGGAGGAGCTGAAATGCTGGTACGCCGGGCTGGCAGGCAGAAACAATGTCTCCAGTTCCGGATAGATGCCCCGGTTAATCAGGGCCATCTGGTACTCCACATCGAAGTCCGTCACGTTGCGCACGCCCCGCACAATCACGCCTGCCCCATGGGCCACGGCAAAATCAGCCAGCAGTCCGGGCCAAAGCTCCGCTTCCACATTTTCCAGCGGGGCTACAGCAGCCCGCACCAGCTGAAGCTTTTGCTCCGGCGTAAACATCTGATTTCTTTTTTCCGCATTGGGGCTGACGCATACCCACACCCGATCGAAACAGGCGGCGGAGCGTTGGATAATGTCCAGGTGGCCCAGGGTAATGGGATCAAAACTGCCGGAGCAGATGGCTGTTTTCATGAGCGTTGTTCCTCGTTCTCTTGGTTTGCGCCGCGGTGGTAGACGCTCAATCCGATCTTTCCGTAGCGGTAGACCCGGTGCAGGCGGTACGGCGGCGCCAGAACCGGCAGAACATGGTCTGCCGGATGTTCCGCAACAATTATACCATGGGGAGAGAGAATGTCAATTCTAGCAATCTCTTCCAGCGCCGTCTCCAGCAGCCCGGAAGCATAGGGCGGATCCAGGAAAATGAGGTCAAACCGCTGCTTTGCTGTGCGCAGATATTCCATGGCGTCTCCGGCAATGACCCGGGCCCCCGCTTCCAGATTGGTTACCCGCAGATTTTCCCGGATCAGCCGCACCGCATCTCCCCGCCGATCCACAAAGGTGACCTCTGCCGCGCCCCGGCTGAGGCACTCGATCCCCAGCTGGCCGGTTCCGGCAAACAGGTCCAGTACGCGCCGGCCTTCAATGTCAAATTGAAGAATGCTGAACATTCCCTCTTTCACCCGGTCGGTGGTGGGACGGGTCTCCATCCCCTCCAGCTCCCGGAGGCGGCGTCCCCGTGCCGAGCCTGTAATCACACGCATAGTGTCCTCTCCTTGTATCCACACGAAATTTCAGTTTATTTTACGGCAAAAGCGCCCGCTTTTCAATACCTTCCTGCCAGATCCCGTCTCTTTTTTAGGACTTGTGCTTTACATAGGAATCGTATATAATGAAAGCCTAAAAGTACGCAATGGAGAAGAGGCTGCCGCCTCTTCCAATCAATGCTCCGGAAAGGAAGGACGTTTTCATGATTCAATTCAAGTCCGATCAGGGAGACATCTTCGTCAGCAGCGCCGTATTTTCCAACATCACCGGCATGGCTGCCACCAATTGCTTTGGCGTCAAGGGTATGGCCTACCGTTCCATGACTGACGGTCTGGTGCATTTGCTGCGCCGCGAGGCCATGAGCAAAGGCGTTAATATCACCTATCACGATGACAACTCCATTTCCATCGAGCTCCACATCATTGTGGAGAACGGCGTAAACCTCCCCGCGGTGTGCCGCTCCATTATGAGCGAGGTCCGCTACATGGTGACCAAAAATACCGGGGTCACTGTCAAGGCTGTGGACGTGTGCGTCGATTCCATGACCCTGTAAGGGAGGACAAAGACAGATGAATGAACAGATTACCGGCCTGATGTTCAAGCAGATGGTCCTGCACGGTTCCGCTGCCATCACTGCCCAGAAGCAGGCCATTAATGACCTCAACGTGTTCCCCGTACCTGACGGCGACACCGGAACCAACATGTCCATGACCATCGGTGCCGCAGCAACCGAACTGCGCAAATCCAATCCCGCCACGGTGGAGCAGGCTGCCTCCATTACAGCCTCCACCCTGCTGCGGGGCGCCCGCGGCAACTCCGGCGTCATTCTCTCTCTTCTGTTCCGGGGGCTTTCCAAAGGCCTCAAGGGACACGCACAGGCTGATGCCGCCACCTTCGCCGCCGCCATGCAGGAAGGCGTCAGCGCCGCCTACAAAGCGGTGATGAAGCCCGCGGAGGGCACGGTGCTCACGGTCTCCCGTCTGGCGGCCAAGCGAGCCGTGGAAGTGGCCGCAGAGGAAAAGGACGTGGAAAAAGTGCTGGAAGAAGCCATTCGGGAGGGCTATGACGCCCTGGCACAGACCATTGAAATGAACCCTGTTTTGAAAAAAGCCGGTGTGGTGGATGCCGGCGGCAAGGGGTACCTGCTGATTCTGGAAGGCATGCTCTCCGGCATGCGGGGCGAACCCCTGCCTGAGACGGATGAGGAAGGCGAAGCGCCGAACGAGAAAGCGGACTTTGCCATGATGGCTGCGGAGGAGATCACCTTCGCCTTCGACACGGTGTTCATCGTGCGCAAATCCACTCCCGATGTTTCTCTGGAGGGACTGCGCACCTATCTCAACAGCATCGGCGACAGCTTGGTTATCGGCGAGGACGATGAGGCGTTCAAGGTTCACGTCCACACCAATATTCCCGGAAGTGCCCTCAATGAAGCGCAAAAATACGGCACCCTGGAGCTGGCCAAGATCGAGAATATGCGCACCCAGGCGGAAGATCTGGCTGCGGGCAAACACGTCCAGAGCACAGACGATCTGGACGCCGTGGAGGCCGCTTTGGAGTCCGGCGCTCCTCAGGAGGAGCAGGGCCATGTGGCGGCGGAGCCGGAAAAGAAATACGGGTTCCTGGCCGTGTGTGCCGGTGATGGTCTGGCCGCCGTGTTCCAGGATCTGGGCGCGGACGGCGTGGTCTCCGGCGGGCAAACCATGAACCCCTCCACGGAGAGCATTCTGGACGGGGTGGATCGGATCCCCGCTGAGACGGTGTTTATCCTGCCCAACAACAGCAACATCATCATGGCCGCCCAGCAGTGTGCCGCCCTGACGGAAAAGCATGTGGTGGTCATCCCCACCAAAACGGTGCCGCAGGGCATCACCGCCATGATGAACGTGGACTTTGAGGCTCCGGACGCACAGACCATTACCGATGCGATGACGGAAAGCCTCTCCACGGTCACCACTGCCCAGATCACCTATGCCGCCCGGAACTCGGATTTCGATGGGTTTGAAATCCGGGAAGGCGACTATCTGGCCCTGGAGGAAGGCAAGCTTTTCGGAACGGATTCCTCTCTGGACGCCCTCCTGCACAAGCTGGCGGAGCGTGCCGTGGAAAAGGAAGCATCCTTCATCTCCCTGTACTTCGGTGAGGATGTAACCGAAGAGGACGCCCAGAAAGCCGGAGCCCTCTTTGAGGCCGCCTGCCCCAATGCAGAAGTGGCGGTTCTCTCCGGCGGCCAACCGGTTTATTACTATATCATCTCCATGGAATAACCCGATCATAGAAAACCGCCGCCGTCCCAAGGGACGGCGGCGGTTTCATTCTTTATACACAGGTACTGGGATCAAAGCGGTTCCGGTATTTTTTTACAGGGTTTCCATGGCGGCGTTGATCTGCGATTCGGTAGCCCGCATGGCCTGCAGGGTCCGGTCCAGCAGTGTGTCCAGCTCCCAGCCCAACAGCTCCGCACCCTGACGGATCACATCCCGGGAGCAGCCTGCGGCAAACTTCTTGTCCTTGAACTTCTTTTTCAGGGAAGAGAGCTCCATATCCTCCACACTCTTGCTGGGCCGCATCAGTGCTGCAGCGCCGATCAGGCCCGTCAGCTCATCGCTGGCAAAAAGGACTTTCTCCATCTCGTGAACCGGCTCCACATCGGAGCAGAGACCGTATCCGTGGCAGCAAACGGCATGGACAAACCCCTCACTGCATCCGATCTCCGCCAGCAGCTCCGGGGCCTTGCGGCAGTGCTCTTCCGGCCACTGTTCAAAATCCACATCGTGCAGAAGGCCCACTGTGGCCCAAAACTCCGCATCCTCACCGTAACCCAAGGTCTCCGCATACCAGCGCATGACGGCCTCCACCGTCAGGGCGTGGCGGACGTGGAAGGATTCCTGGTTATATTTCCGCAGCAGCGCCAGAGCTGCCGCCCGATCGGGACATGCTTTCATGGAATCTCGCTCCTTCTTTCTCTCAAATTGAAGTCAGTATAGCTTTTCTTTCCCGTTTTTTCAAGTCTTTACAGATCCCGGGGATCCGGATCTGCGTCCAGGGTCACGAAGTAGTCGTACCAAGGCAGCAGAAACGGCAGCTGCTCTTTGAGCCAGTCCACAATCTCCCGGCTGAACAGCGCATCCGTCAGCTTGTCCGAATGCGTGATGGAAAACGACTTGGCCCGGTACCACGGTTCCAGCAGCGCAGAGGGTGCCGCAGACTTGGGCCGCCGGTAGTCCTCCGTCTCCAGTACAAACGTCTCCTGCCGGGAAAGGGCCCGCATCATCTTCTCCATGGTGCCGGGATCCCGGTCTATTCTGACCCGGAGCTTGGCCATGGTCACCGGCCGGGGCATATAATATCCCATGCCGCAGGTCCACCCCTCCGGCATCAGCTCAAACCAGAACACCGGCCGGGCAGTCCACTGCTCCGAAGGCTGCTCCACCGTAAACCACAGGCTTTCCTTGTATGGCCCCCGCCCGTGAAGCCGCCGGGCATCCCGGTAGATCCGTGTCACCTTCCGGACCAATCCGTAGTCCGGCCGCTGTTCCCGCAAAAACGCATAGATCTCATCCGCCAGCTCCGTCATGGGACGGTAAAAGTGTTCCAGATAGATCTCCTTATGGGCCTCAAACCAGCTCCGCTCATTGTTGAAGCGGATTCCCCACATGAAATCCACCGTTTCATCTGTAAATCCGGTAAACATCTCCGCCTCCGTCGTCTTTCTAAAATTACCGCCAGTATACCACAGCGTTCATCCCCCGGCAAGGCGGAAAATACCGGGCGGTCTCCCGCCCGGCTCCCCTGTCAGCACTGGCGCATGGCCTGCTCCAGCAGCGTCATCAGTACATCGGCCTGACGGTAATGGTCCGCACTGAACTCGCTCAGGATCTGGGCCAGGCAATGATCTGTGGTCCCCTCCGCTGCCCGGGCATAGTTCAATCCGCTGCATACCTGGGCATGATAGCACTGCCGAAGCAGTTGGCACCAGTTTCCCGACCGCATCTGCTGGCAAAGCATCACATGAGGCCGGTAGCATCCCCCTGTGATCAAATAGTACACTGCCATCAATCTCCGGGCGTGACCTGCCTCCTCTGCTGCCAGATCCCGCAGGCGCTGCCGGGCTGCCATGGGCCCCTGTTGGGCCATCATCCGGTAATTCCGGCAGTTCTCCAATTCCTCTTCAATGAATCCCGTCAGTACGTCCAGCATATCCTCTGCGTCCGAGCCCATGCAGCAGGGATCCGGAACAGCCCCGGGAAGCTGTCCCTCCTTCTCTTCCTCTTTCGTCTGGTCCGCAGACAGCTCAGCCTGTGAGGAGGCTGGGACTGCCTGCTCCACCGCGGCGGCGGGATAGGGCTCCAGCCCCGGGGCCACCCGCTGCCACAGGCGATCATAGGGCCGGTAATCATACGCCGCCGATTGATGTAGCTGTTGATCCATGAACGGTCCCTCCTTTTCCCTCCATCTTATGCAGCCGCGCCATTTTTTGTTCCTGTTGCCTGTGCAACAGGTATATTCCAAAAAACCGGGTAAAATACTATTGGAAAGCATTGCCTCTGCGTTGCTTTTTTTTGCATCATCTGCTAAAATAGACAGGCTATGAGCATTTATGCCAGTAAAGGAGGTTCCGTTTCCATGCTGGAACTGAAACATATCAGCTACGCCGTTCGGGAAGGCGACGGAGAGCTGGGCATTCTCAATGACATTTCCCTGACCATCGAGGATCACCGGCTGGTGGTCTTTACAGGTCCCAACGGCGGCGGCAAAACAACCCTCGCCAAAATCATCATGGGTCTGGTCACCCCCACAGAGGGTCAGATTCTCTGGAATGGCCAGGACATCACCCATCTGGGCATTACGGAGCGTGCCCGTCTGGGAATCAGCTACGGTTTCCAGCAGCCGCCCCGCTTCAAAGGCTTGACGGTCCGCCGTCTGCTGACCCTGGCCTCGGGGGATGAAACCCTCTCCAAGGACCGGTGCTGCCAGTACCTGACGAAGGTGGGCCTGTGCGCCAACGACTATCTGGACCGGGAGGTGGATGTCTCCCTCTCCGGCGGCGAGGTCAAGCGGATTGAAATTGCCTCTATCCTGGCTCGAAACAGCCAGCTCATGATTTTCGACGAGCCGGAAGCCGGCATTGATCTGTGGAGCTTTGCCCGTTTGACGGAAACCTTCCAGCAGATTCACACCGCTGGTACCGCCACCATGATTATCATCTCCCACCAGGAGCGCATCATCTCCCTGGCGGATGAGGTTATCGTGGTGGGCGACGGCGCTATCCGGCACCGGGGCTCCGCACAGGAAATTCTTCCCCAGATTCTGGCGGATACACTGGGCGGCTGCCCGGTTTTGACAAAGGAGGCGAAGGCACAATGATGGACAATGAAATCGACCGCGAGCTGCTGGAAAAAATCGCGGATATGCTGGGCAAACCGGTTGGTGCCTTCAACATCCGGAAGGACTGCGGCTGTGACGGCCGCCAGTCCACGGAGCACATTCAGATTCTGGACCGGGACGACGGCAAAGCCGGTATCAACATCCGCATTGCCGACGGCACAGTGAATGAGACCTGCCACATTCCGGTCATCATTACGAAGTCCGGTGTGGAAGAAACGGTGTACAACGACTTTTTCATCGGCGAAAACTGCGATGTGGAAATTGTAGCCGGCTGCGGTATTCATAACTGCGGCGAGCAGACCTCCCGTCACGATGGTGTCCACGTTTTCCATGTGGGAAAGCACTCCCGGGTGCATTACAGCGAAAAGCACTACGGCGAGGGTGACGGCAAGGGCGGACGGATCATGAATCCTCAGACCATTGTCTATCTGGACGAAGGTGCCTCCATTCAGATGGATACCACCCAGATCCGGGGCGTGGATTCCACCAAGCGTTATACCAAGATTGTCTGCGGCAAGGATGCCGAGGCCGTGATAACCGAGCGGCTGCTCACCCATGGCGACCAAGTGGCCGAAAGCGATATGGAAATCGATCTGGATGGCGAAGGTGCCCGGGGCCGGGTGATTTCCCGCTCGGTGGCGCAGGACTCCTCCAACCAGGTCTTCTATCCCCGTATGGTGGGCAACGCCGCCTGCTTTGGCCATGTGCAGTGCGACTCCATCATTATGGGAGACGCCAAGATCAAATCCATCCCTGCCATTACTGCCAACTGCACCGAGGCACAGCTCATCCATGAAGCGGCCATCGGCAAAATCGCCGGGGATCAGCTTTTAAAGCTGGAGACCCTGGGTCTGACAGAAGAGGAAGCTGAGGACTGCATCCTCAAGGGCTTCCTGGCATAAGGAACCATAAAATAGCGCGCAGCTAAAAGCTGCGCGCTCCCTCTTTTTTATAAAAAATCCTCCGGAGTGATTCCCCGGAGGATTTTTCTTTAGCAATTTTACTTTGCGTATTCGACAACCTTCGTCTCACGCAGGACATGGACCTTAATCTGACCGGGATACTCCATCTCTTCCTCGATCTTCTTGGCCAGATCCCGGGCCAGAATGACCATCTGATCCTCACTGACCTGCTCCGGTCTGACCATGACCCGAACCTCGCGGCCAGCCTGAATGGCATATGCCTTCTCCACGCCGGGATAGGAGCCCGTAATGGTCTCCAGCTGCTCCAGACGCTTGATGTAGTTCTCCAGATTCTCACGACGGGCACCGGGCCGGGCAGCGGAAATGGCATCCGCCGCCTGCACCAGGCAGGCCACAATCGTCCGGGGCTCCACATCGTTGTGGTGCGCCTCGATGGCGTGAATGATGTCTTCCTTCTCCTTGTACTTCCGGGCAAACTCCACACCCAAAGACACGTGCGTGCCTTCCATTTCGTGGTCCACAGCCTTGCCCAGGTCATGGAGCAGGCCCGCCCGCTTGGCGGCCTGGACGTCTGCTCCCAACTCAGCGGCCATCATGCCGGCAATGTGGGAAACCTCCACAGAGTGCTGCAGAACATTCTGACCGTAACTGGTGCGGTAATAGAGCCGTCCCAACATCTTCACCAGTTCGGGATGCAGATTCCGCACTCCGCACTCAAAGGTCACACGCTCACCCTCAGCCTTGATGGTAGCGTCCACTTCACGGCGGGCCTTCTCCACCATTTCCTCAATGTGGGTGGGATGAATCCGGCCGTCCGCAATGAGCTTTTCCAGTGCCAACCGGGCAATCTCCCGCCGCACCGGCTCAAAACAGGAAACCGTAATGGCCTCCGGTGTATCATCAATGATCAAATCCACACCGGTGAGGGTCTCAATGGTGCGGATATTCCGGCCTTCCCGGCCAATAATGCGGCCCTTCATCTCGTCATTGGGCAGGGGAACCACGCTGACGGTCATTTCAGCCACCTGGTCCGCGGCACAGCGCTGGATGGCCTGCGCCACCACTTCGCGGGCACGGGCCTCGCACTCTTCCTTCATTCGAGACTCCACCTCTTTAATCTTGAGAGCAGTCTCATGGGTTACTTCTGCTTCCACCTGGGAGATCAGATAATCCTTTGCCTCTTCCGCAGTAAAGCCGGAAATGCGCTCGAGCATTTCGGTCTGGCTGCGTTTGATGACCTGGATTTCCTCCGCCTCCTTGTCAATGGCGGCATGCTTTTGTGCCAGGGATTCTTCCTTCTTCTCGATGGCCTCGGTCTTACGGTCGAGGTTCTCTTCTTTTTGCTGCAGCCGGTTTTCCTGCCGCTGCAGATCGGCTCTGCGCTCCTTTACTTCCTTTTCATATTCGCTGCGGTTCTTTAAAATCTCTTCTTTGGCTTCCAGCAGTGCCTCTTTCTTTTTGGTCTCGGCGCTCTTGATGGCCTCATTGATAATGCGCTTTCCTTCTTCTTCTGCGCTTGAGATTTCCTTCTCGGAAACATTCTTCCGGTAGTAAAAACCGGCAGGGAAGCAAATCGCGCCGCCGACCACCAGCCCGATCAGGGCTGCAAGAATGGTCAAGGGACTCACGATCTGGTATTCCTCCTGTTCATTGGGTTTGGTCGCTGTATGAGCGGGCCGCGCCGACCCGCTCCCTTTAGAAAATGATCGGACGGACACCCCTTTTGCCGTTCGATAATCATCCTTTTTCAGTTTAATCGTTTAGAGGGGTCCTGTCAAGGAAAAACGTATATTTAACCGAAATATACACCCAGTTTCCCCGGTGCTTTTGTAAAAAACTCCGGAGTGTATGCCCAAGTACGGCACACACTCCGGAGTACATCCCAGCTACACGTTGATGTAGGCCGCAGCCGCATAACCCAGCTGCTCGCCAAATCCAACTACATACCACCCTTCCCATTCTCCGTAAACCGTAACGGCCGAGCCTCCGGGCATATTGGCCAGGATTCTGCCGTCAGAAGAGGGGTAATCCCGCAGATTCAGCGTCCCATAGGACACCGCCACAGTCCCCGTCACCGGTGTGGACGGGTAAATAAAGGGAAGATCGAAATACCGGGTCAGGGCCCGGGCCAGCTGCTGCGCAATGGCCTCCACATGCCCCTCTATCCAAACGGCATCTGCGTAATTATCATGGTATCCGATTTCCACCAGCACTGCCGGTGCCCGGGGCTGGCGCACTTCCCCCAGGGAGGTGGTCTCCCGGGTTGTGACTTTATTGGGCAGCGGATAGATCTGCCGCAGTTCCTCGACAATGAGTTCTGCGGCTCTTTGCCCCTGTTGGCTGCCGGGATAATAGAAGGCGATGATTCCACGCTCTTCCCCATAATGGCCCTCCGGTGCGGCGTTGGAGTGCAGAGCCAAGTACAGGTCATAGTCTCCTGCATTTCCCTCCCGAATGGAGGAAGCAGCGGTCATATCCGGGCGGTTGCGCTGATAGCGGATGGCATTGGACCAAAGGTATGGTACCAGCGCATCGGCCAGCTGGTTCATGTGGTACTCTTCCGAGCCACTGCCGGTGACATAGGCATTCCACTCCTGTGTGGACGGACTAAGATAAATGACAGGCATGTTGGTCCCTCCTTCTCATGGAATTCTATGGCGGAACGAAGGAAAATGTGATATACTCAAGGCCAGAACTTGACGCAGGAGGAACCGTTTCATGAAAGCAGAGCGCAGTTATCCCCGTTTTACCGTTACCCCCAAAGCCGAGGCTTCAATTCTGCGGGGGCATCCCTGGATTTACGACGCCGAGATCCTCACCGTAGAAGGAACGCCTGAAAACGGAAATTTGGTGGATATATTGAGCAAAAAGGGCCGATATCTTGGCACAGGCTTTCTCTCCGAGCAGTCGAAAATCCGGGTGCGGCTGATTTCCCGCAACGCCAACGACCGCTTTGACGAGGCATTTTGGGAGCGGAAACTGCGTTGGGCCTGGGAATATCGAAAGACCGTCATGGACCCGGAAGACCTGGATTGCTGCCGGATTATTTTCGGAGAGGCAGATGTATTTCCCGGTTTGACTGTGGACAAGTTCCATGATTTGCTCAGCGTACAGGTCCTCTCCGTGGGAATGGAGCGCATCAAGGCACACCTCCTCCCCACCCTGGTCCGGATTCTGCGGGAGGATGGGCAGACCATCCGGGGCGTCTATGAGCGCAATGATGTGGCCCTGCGGGACAAAGAGGGCCTTCCGCAATACAAGGCCTGGTTCCCTCTCCCCGGTGAAGCGCAGCCGGATTCGGCTGTTACCGAAATTACGGAAAACGGCATTCGCTACTGGGTGGATGTGGAAAACGGGCAGAAAACCGGCTTCTTCCTGGATCAAAAGTACAACCGGCGCGCTGTGGCGCGCCTGGCCAAGGGTAAGACCGTGCTGGACTGCTTCACGCATACCGGTTCCTTCGCACTCAATGCCGCTATGGGCGGCGCCGCCCATGTAACAGCGGTGGATGTATCGGAGAGCGCTGTGGAGATGGCCCGGGCCAACGCCGAACGCAACGGGCTTTCCGACGTGGTGGAGTGCGTGGCAGCCAATGTATTTGATTTGCTGCCGTCACTGGAAAAGGAGCCGCCGCGTTATGATTTCATCATTCTGGACCCGCCTGCGTTCACCAAATCTCGGAAAACCGTGGCCGGAGCCATGACCGGGTACAAGGAGATCAACTATCGGGCCATGCGTCTGCTGCCTCGGGGAGGCTATCTGGCCACCTGCTCCTGCTCCCATTTCGCTACTGAAGAAAAGTTTATTGCCATGCTTCACTCTGCCGCAAAAGACGCCGGCGTGCAGCTGCGGCAGATCGAAGCCCGGCAGCAGAGCTGTGACCATCCCATTCTCTGGGGCGTCGACGAAACAAACTATCTGAAATTCTATCTCTTCCAGGTTGTTTAACAACCGCAACAAGCGACGCCCGGCATATGCTGGGCGTCGCTTCGTCTGCAAGAGCAATAAAAAAAGGATGCGGTTTGCACCGCATCCTTTTTTATTGGTTAATGACTGACCTCGATGGCCCGAACCACACCGCCGGACACATAGATATCCGCCGTGCTGGCATAGGCATGCGCCTGATCCAGCGTCACCCAGGTATTGGTGTCTGCATTGTAGCAGGGAACATCACTGGGCACCGTATAGCTGCGGCCGCCAATCGTCACGGCATCCTTCCCGCTCCAAGCGCTGTTGGAAACACTCTGCATCTTATCCAACATGACCAGGGAAGTGATGCTCTTACCATCCTTGGACAGCGTCACCGCCACGTAATCGCCGGTCCGCACGGCATAACCAGCCTTAATGGGACCCGTGGTCTTGCCCGCGCCATACTGGACTTCCACCGTGGAGGTCGTCCGGTAAGTGGGGATATATCCCTCTTCGCCGGGCGCTTTCCCGTTCTTGTCTTCCACCTGTACCTGATCATTCTTCACTACGGCACGGCCATAGATCACCGTCTCGTCCGCAGCACCGTTGAGCACAATCAGGTCCACCTGACCCGCCCAGTTTACCCGAGCGTAGGAAATCTGACCGGAAGAAACGGTTCCGCTGCTGATCTGGCTCAGTGCGATACTCTGACCATTGCGGAAGATCTGCACGTTTTCACTCAGAGGCTGACCGCCCAAAGTCCGCTGGGGAACATTCAGCTCACCGGAGATGCCGCCGGAAAGACGGGAGAGGGAAACGCCGCTCTTGGTGGAGGAAATCCGAACCAGCTGGCCCTTCAAGCCGCCCGCATCGCCGCCGGAAATCTGAATGGTGGCCGTTCCGCAGAGCATCTGGACCGCACCGCTGTCGGAAACAATTCCCACCGCATTGCCGCGGGCATCGGTACCCGTAGCCGCCACCGCGCCGGCCACTTGTCCGCCTTCTGTCAGAAGGACGGTCATCTGGTCACCCGGCTTGAACTTGGAGAGGCTCTCCATCGCTGTGGGCAGAACGTCAAAATCCTGTCCCAGAATCTTGATGGTTGTCGGCTCTTTGGGATTGGGTGCGCAGTCCTCATAGTACACCGTGACCCGAGTATCGCTGACCCGGATGGAGTTGGTAGACGGGGAGTAAATCGCCACATCATATTTGCGCAGATCATTCAACGTGGCAGGTACGCCATTTTTATAAATGGAGTAGCCGGATGCACCGCCGGCCAGGGATTCAAAGCCCGCACCGGAGCGATCCTCATAGACCACCACGGCTGCCGTGGCGTCGCCGCCGCCCACGAAGATATACTCCACGCTGCCCGAGCCGTCCAGATACAGCGTCACCGTGGTACCGCCGTGGATCCAGCTGGATGCGCTGCCCCAAGTGGTTTCTTCGCCGTTATAATAGGTCTTGGTGCTGCTGGTCACCGCATACTTGGCACCGTTATTGTCCACGATCTGCGTGGTGGTGCAGGAAGCCAACGTAATCGTACGGCTGGCGCCCGTGGCATCCGGCACAAAGGTCACAGCCTTTCCATCGCTGTTCACCACCAGCGTTCCCCGGCGGCCATTGAGCATGCCGCTGGAAGTCTTGCCGGAAGCCAGCTGGTACACCGTTCCGTCGGAAATCTGCAGGGCATTGTCCCGGCCGTCCGGACCGGTGGCATTGGAAGAGACCAGCATGGTATTGGCCACAGGCGTTCCCAGCGTACTGAGATAGCTGCCGCCCTCCTGCTTGTCTGCCCGCAGCAGATTCAAAAACAGCTGTGCCGCCTTGGCACGAGTCAGCGGCGCATTGCCGTTGGTTCCCACGCCGTCGGTCAAGCCGGCGGTGGCACCGGTCGCCATATAGCTGTCCGGCCAAATTCCGCCGATATTCTCATCCTTGTAACCCAGCATCCGCAGCAGGATCGTGACCGCCTGCCCGGTGGTTACCGTCTGATCGGGATGGAACAGTCCGTCCGGATAGCCGGAGATCACCTTCTTTCCCTTGGCTGCCATATTGATATATCCCGCAGCCCAATGGGAAGGCTTGACGTCCGGGAACACAGTTACCGTGCGGTAAAGGCCCAGCTCGTCCTCTGCGCCCATGGCATAGACGACCATTTTGCAAAACTGTGCCCGGGTCAGAATCGCTTCGGGGCGAAATGTCCCGTCTCCATAGCCGTCCAGCACATCCATCAACCGCAGCGTCTCTACCGCCATAGCGGTATTCCGGTCCGTCACATCGGAAAATGTGACGGTCTGCGCCGCCCAGGCCGTCGGCAGCGGCAGCATGGTCAGTGCCATGCACACCGCCGTCAGCCATGTCAACACTCTCTTTTTCATACGCTCTCTCCTTCTCATTCCGCCCGCAGAGCTTCCACAGGCTGGAGTTTGGATGCCTTGGCCGCAGGATAAATACCAAAGGCGATGCCCAGCGTTACCGACAGCAGGAATGCACCCACGGTAATGCTCAGCGAAGGCCAGATATCCATGTGGACCAATAGCGATCCGGCTACCCGTGTGCCAATGGTTCCCAGCACCATGCCGACCAACCCGCCGATGCCGCAGAGCATGGCGGCCTCAATCAGGAACTGCGTGACAATGGATGCCCGCTCGGCGCCGATGGCCCGGCGAATACCAATCTCGCGGGTTCGCTCCGTCACCGTCACCAGCATGATATTCATAATGCCGATACCGCCTACCAGCAGGGAGATGGCAGCAATGCCGCCCAGCACCAGACTCATCATGGTCGCCTGCTCGTTGATATTCTGCTGCCACTGATTGCTGTTGTCCACGTAGCCGCTGCCGCTTTTTCCGTTGTTGGTCAAACCGGTGAGGAAGCCGCTCAAACGGGAGCTGACTTCCACAGAGGCCTGCGCATTGGCCGCTTTAACCACGAAATCATTCATCTGCGTGCCGGGGCTGAGCAGACGGCTGACAGAATAAGGGAATACAATGATATTATCCATGGACCACTGGGAATCCGGATCCTTTTCCGCGTAAACACCTACCACAGTAAAGGGAAGGCCGTTTACCTGCAGTTCCTTGCCGATGGGATCGGCGTAATCAAAGAAATTTCTGGCCGCCCGGGCTCCCAGGACACAAACCTGGTTGTAATTCTTGATGTCGATATTGCTCAATTCCCGGCCGGAAGCAATTTGGAAATTGTTGCACACTCCATACTGGTCGCTGCCATAGTACAAGCTGGGCGGAAGCGCCACATTGGAATTCTGCGTACCGTCTCCATTGAACATATTCTGCTGGTTTTTCTCCATGGCCGCACTGCTCTTGGAGCCGTAGACTACCGTAGCACTGCAGTTGCCAGTGGGGGTCACACCCTGCACCAATTTGCTGCCAAGGGAATTACAGTAATCATACATTTCCTCAAAGGCATTTTGCCCGTTGTACAGATAGACAGAAACCGTAATACGGTTGGTTCCCATGGCCTCCATCTGTTCCAGGCTGCGCTTGTTCATACCGTTGATGGTAGACACAATCGTCATTACGGAGGCGATACCGATGATGATACCCAGCATGGTCAGAAAGGACCGGCCCTTGTTGCCCAGAATCGATTTGAAGGCCATTTTCATCGCCTGTCGGATGTTCACAGCCAATCCACCTCCTGAAGCCGGTCTTCTACGATCTTGCCGTCCGCCAACCGCACACAGCGGCGGGCTGTGGCAGCAATCCCGTTATCATGCGTGATCAGGATGACCGTACTGCCTTCCTTATTGAGCTGCTGCAGGAACCCCAGCACTTCTTTACCTGTATGGGAGTCCAATGCGCCGGTGGGCTCGTCAGCCATGATAATCGGCGGATGGGTGGAGATGGCACGGGCAATGGCCACGCGCTGCTGCTGGCCGCCGGACATCTCAGAAGGCCGGTGCTTGATGCGGCTGCTCAGCCCCACCCGTTCCAGGGCCTCCAGGGCCATCTCCCGCCGGTCATCGGCGTTGATCCCTTGGTAAATCAGGGGCAGCTCCACATTCTCCAGCACGTTGAGGTTTTGAATCAGGTTGTATTGCTGAAAAATAAACCCAATCTGCTTGTTTCGAATGTGGGAGAGCTCTTTGTCAGACAGCTCCCGGACGTCGGTCCCATCCAAATAATACTCGCCATGGGTGGGAATATCCAGGCAGCCCAGCACATTCATCATGGTGGACTTACCGGAACCGGACTGGCCCACTACGGCCACAAATTCCCCCCGCTCGATTTCCAGGCTGACGCCGTCCAGGGCGCGGACCTCGCTTTCCAGGCCCTCACTATAAATTTTATATACGTCTTTCAGTTTTACCAGCATATCACACCCAGGAGCTTTCCGTCTGCACCTGCGTAAAGACTTCCGCTCCTTCCTCCACGCCGGATTTGATTTCCACATTGTATGTATCGGAGATTCCGGTCTCCACCGGGACTGCCCAGAACCCGTCCGGCACGCCTTCCACGGGAACTTCCAGGTCCACCGCATTGTCCGGACGGCTGCCCTTGACAAACAGCACACTGCCGGTCGTACCGTCGGGCATGGGAACCGTCTTGACGCACTGAATGGGAACCACCAGGCAGTTGTCGTTTTCACTGGCAACCAGAGAATACGTCACATAACTTCCGGTCATCAGGCTTCCATCCGGGTTGTCCACCGTCACTACCATGGGATAGCTGGCCACGCCGTTTTCCGCCTTGGAGTTCAGGCTCACCGATTCCACAATTCCTGTAAAGGGCGTACCCCACTGGTCAATGTCCACGGTCATGCCGGGCTGAATATAGCTGACATTCCGCTCATCCACGGTGGCATCCACCGTAATGGTGGAGGTATCCGCAATGGTAATCACAGCGGTATTGGCGGCCACTTCCTGCCCCTGCTGGAGCATCAGACCAATGACCGTACCGTCAATGGGAGCCACAGCATTGCAGTTATCCAGATTCTTCTGCGCCGTCTCCAGGGTCTTGCGGGCCTCTTCCAGGCTCTGCTCCACCGAGAAGATCTCGCTTTCGCTCTCCTCACCGTCAATGCGCACCAGCACTTGACCGGCCGTAACCTGGAGATAGTCCACCAAATCGCTGGAAATCACCGTGCCGTTGACCGTGCTCTTGAGATCGCCGGTGCGGTAATACTCCAGTTTTCCGGGTTCATAAGGATACACAGTCTCTCCATTCACAGTTACAGTAGCAGAAGCCACCATATCCGCAGTCAGAGCTCCGTCATTTTTCAGCACGATATCGGCCGAGAACAATTTGGATCCTTCCGGCGTAATGCGGCTGACCATATGGACCGCTTCCACCGTGCCGGAGATGGTGGACATCAGCGCAGGAATGGAAACGCTCACCGTCTGTCCCGCCTTCAGATCACCGGCATAGGCATAGCTGTAATACTGCTCCAGCCGCATATGCGTATCATCGGCCAGCGTGGCAACCTTCTGATCCTTGGAAATCGTGTCGCCGGGATTCAGTGTAGCCACTTCCATCAGTTTTCCAGCGTATCCTGCCGACAGATTCAGACCGGCAATGTCCTTGCGCAGGGTGTTGAGCTTTTTCTCATAGCCCTCCACATCCTTGCGCGCCTTTTCCACCGCCGTACGGGCTGCCTCAGAATCAATGGTAAACAGCGGTGTTCCGGCGGTAACCTTCTCGCCTTCGCTGACCAACACCTCCTGTACGGTACCGGCCGTGGTCAGGGTGATGGTCTCGCTCTTCTTTGCTTTGGTCAAACCGCTGCCTTCCACCGTGGAGGTAATGGATCCGTACTGAACTACGTCCGTCACTACAGTGGATGCTTGCTTTCCTTTTCCTCCAAACACTTTGAACAGCCCGATGGCAATTGCCACTAATACCACAAGTGCAATAATCCGACGGATGGTCTTGCGCCGCTTCTTCCGGGGCATCGCATTCCATTTCTCCCGCAGCGAGCGCTTTTGGGGAATCTCCTCCTGGAAAACCGGAGCGGATTCCGGCTGCTCCACGGGCAGGTTCTCTTTTTCCATGACTTCAGACATGATCGCTTCTCCTCTTCTTTGTTGATCCGGCACGAACTGTATTAATCATGCTAGTACAGTTTCTTTTCTAAAGCAACAACAAAACAGTTACAAATTATTGTATTTCTTCTCTCCGCTCCTGTTGATATAATTTCTGCTATAATATAGACGATTTACCTTGGCAAATGGTTCCTGGAATTTTTTGTCGCAACAAAAACCGTCTCCCATTCGGGAGACGGTTTTTCAAAACAAACAAGCTGATCGGAATCTCGGCATGACCGCGGTTCCGGATACCACTCATTTTCATTTGGCTGCTTACACAGCAGGAGACAAACGCTTTGCCATCATACGCTGATACACCACGACTGCTACTACCAGCACCAGGCCCACAACATCGGTAATTGTGCCGGGAACCATCATGCCCAGGCCGCCGGCCACCAGCACCACCCGCAGCAGCGGATTGATCTTGCTATACAGATAACCGTTCAAAGCAGCCGCCACACCATACAGGCCAATCAGAGAACTGACCACGATCTGTACAACCTGCAGCGGCCCTTCCACGTTGATGAAGAGCATCTGGGGATTGACCGCAAAGATGTACGGAACAATGAACGCGGCAATGGCCAGCTTTGTGGCATTGAAAGCCGTGCGCATGGGATCTGCCTTGGCAATGGCGCTGCCGGCATACGCAGCCAGTGCCACCGGCGGAGTGATATCCGCCACAATGCCGAAGTAGAATACGAAGAAATGGGCCGCCATCTTCTCCACGCCGATGGAAGGATCCATCAGAATGGGGGCGCAGGTCGCTGCCATAATGCAATAGTTGGCCGTGGTCGGCACACCCATACCCAGCACGATGCAGCAGAGCATGGTCAGCACCAGAGCGATCATCATATGGCCGCCGGAGAGATTTACAATGGCGCTCAGGAGCTTGGAAGCAAGTCCGGTAACCGTAATGCAGCCGGAAATGATGCCGGCCACACCGCAGGCCACTGCCACCGTGACGGAACCGCGGGCACCGCCCTCCAGGGAGTTGAAGATCATGAGGAACAGATTCTTCACCGGGTTCTCACCGGCCCGGACACCGCCGGGACGGGTATCCAGAATCAGATCCGGAATGCTCACCACAATGGTGGCCACAATGGCCAGAGCCGCAGAATACGCCATGGTACGGGTATTGGTAGACACCAGCACCACCAGCAGCACCAGGGGTGCCAGCAGATAGATGCGGCGCACAAGCTTGCTCAGCCGGGGCAGCTGATCCCGGACAATGCCCTTGAGGCCCAGCTTCTTGGCTTCCAGATGAACCGCGATGTAAATACCAGTGAAATACAGCACAGCAGGCAGAATGGCCCGCATAGCAATGGTACCGTAAGCCTCACCGGTAAACTCCGCCATCAAAAACGCAGCGGCGCCCATAATGGGAGGCATGATCTGACCGCCGGTAGAGGCCGCAGCTTCCACCGCGCCGGCAAATTCGCCCTTATAGCCGGTCTTCTTCATCATGGGAATGGTAACGGAACCGGTGGTGACGGTATTGCCCACGGAAGAGCCGGACACCATGCCGCACAGAGCCGAGGAAATGACTGCCACCTTAGCAGGACCGCCGGGAGCCGCACCGGCTACAGCATTGGCCAGACTGATAAAGAAGCTGGCAATGCCGGTGCGCTCCAGGAAGGCACCGAAAATGATGAACACCACGATAAATTTGGCGCACACATTCACCGGGCCGCCAAAGATGCCGTTGGTGGTATAGAACATCGTCCGGATCACCTGATAGAGGGTCATCTTCAGCTGTTCCACATTCGGTGTTCCCATGAGATTGAAGAATGTGTAGACCAGCAGTACGCCTGCCACACACAAAATAGGCACACCCACACACCGGCGGCACAGTTCCACCAGTGCCAGAATGCCGATCAGACCGATGATCATATACAGATCGTTCTGCATGACGCGGGCAGACATCTGAATGACCTTTTCAGCATTGATCGCATAGAAGAAATATGCGCCGCTGCCCAGAACCATAATCAGAATATCATACCAAGGTATGTGATTGACCCGTCCGTCACCCTTCTTGGCCGGAAACGTCAAAAAGCCGATCAGCAGAATCATGCCTATGAAAATGGGCAGACGGCGCTGCGGCAGAACGGATAAAAACACGGTATCGATGATGCTGTATGCCGCAAAAGCCGCCATCAGAATCTGGATGACCAGTTTGGGAATTCCTTCCCAGTACCGGGTATTGGACTCCCGGTCATACTTTTTCATGACCGCCTCAACGTCGGCGGCGGACCCCACATCCGGTCCCCCCGCAGGCGCGGCAGACACCGGCGGCGTGGTCTCTTTTTTCAAAAAACTCATGCGCATTTCCTCTCTTCCACACTAACCTCTCTATTTGCGGGACACATGCCTCCGTTCTGCTTTTGGGCAGCGGACGCATCCACCCCGCAAAACCGCAAGGGACTGCGGCGGGAGTGCTCCCGCCGCAGTCTCCTGATTTTGCGTTCTTACTTCGTGGGGACCTCGTAGCCCTTTTCCGCGAAGTACCGGGCAGCACCGGGATGGTACGGCACGTTGGTCACGCCAGCGGCAAAGTCCAGATCCAGCTCCTTGGCCTTGTCGTGGGCCAGGGAATCGGCGTTTTCGAAGATGGTGGAAACAATGTTGTACACATCGTTCTCGTCCACATCGTCCCGGGCAATGATCACAGCGCTGACCGCCACAGTAGTGGTCTCGGGCACGCCCTCATAGGTTCCCTCGGGGATCACGTACTTGCTGTAATAGGGAGAGGTCTCCTGCAGGGCGGCAATGTGCTCGTCGTCCAAGCTGACCAGATAGGCATCCTTGGAGGTAGCCAGAGTGGTGATGGCCACAGTGGGGGCACCGGCCACCACGAAGGCCGCGTCAATCTTGCCATCCTGGAGGGCGTCGGCGCTGTCGCCGAAGTCCTGATACTGGGCGTTGATATCGGTCTCATAGTCCAGGCCGTAGGCGCCCAGGATATCCAGAGCGTTGTAGAACACGCCGGAACCGGCAGCGCCGATGGAAACCGTCTTGCCCTTCAGGTCTGCGACCGTCTTGATATCGGGGTTGCAGGTGACAATCTGCACCTGCTCCATGTACAGAGCGGCCACCGTGGAGAAATTGGTGATGGGCATACCCTCGAACAGGTTGGTGCCGTCATAGGCATAGCTCATGACGTCGGACTGGACAAAGCCCAGCTGGCGGGTGTTCATATCCATCTGCTCAATGTTATCCTGAGAACCGTTGCTGGTGACAGCGGTCACCTTGGTGCCGGTGCCGCTGGAGGTAATGGCCTGAGCCAGCACGCTGCCGAAACCATAGTAAGTACCCTGGTCGCCGCCGGTGGAGAACTTCAGCTCCGTGCCGGTACCGGTGGCCTCGCCCTCAGCGGGAGCCTGGGTGTCCTCAGCAGGGGTCTGGGTATCCTCAGCAGGGGCCTCTTCCGTGCCGCCGCAGCCGGCCAGCACACTGGCCATCATCAAGGCGGCCATCAGCAGAGAGAAAAACTTCTTCATGTTCATATCCTCTTTTCCTCTTGTTTTCTTGTGGGGTCTTGTATATACCTGCATATGATATCTCATTTGCCTTCATTTTTCAAGTCTTTTTTTGTTTTTCCAGATTGTTTTTGCAAGTCTATGCATGATGTCTTGCATTTTGTACGTTTCCTTCCGTCATAAACGGCACAGCATACAAAAAGGTCTCCGGCGCTGTGACCGGATTTGGTCATAACGCCGGAGACTATAGAAAAACGTTTCCACGTTCTTGACGGTCCCTGAATTACTGGATCGTCAGCAGCAGCTGTCCGCCCTTGACCGTGTCGCCCTCCCGGACCTCCACAGAAGCGATTGTACCGCTCATCCGGGCCGTGACTGCGGTTTCCATCTTCATGGCCTCGATGGTCACCAGAGTCTGGTTCTTTTCCACCTTGTCGCCCACTTTGACATTGATCTTGCTGACGGCACCGGGGATGGATGCTCCCACCTGGCTCTTGTCCTCGGGGTCTGCCATAGGAACCTTGACGATGTTCTTCTGAGCAGCCTCGTCCGGCACCTGGACATCCCGGCGGATACCGTTGAGTTCAAAGCTGACGGTACGCATGCCCTCGCTGTCCACTTCGCCCAGGCCGAGGTATTTGATGACCAGGGTCTTGCCGTCGGCGATGTTGACCTTGTTGGTCTCGCCCACCGCCAGGCCGTGGAAGAACACATGGCTGCCCAGGCGCATGATATAGCCGTACTCCTTGCGGGTCTTGACGAAGTCCTCCACCACCTTGGGATACAGGCAGTAGCTCAGCACCGCCCGCCACGTGGGATCGGGATCAAAAGCCGCCATCTCCCGTTTCTTGGCCTCAAAGTCCACCGGCGGCAGCAGCTCGCCGGGGCGGCAGGTAATGGGTGCCTTGCCCTTGAGCACCACCCGCTGAAGATCCTTGGGGAATCCGCCGGCGGGCTGGCCCATCATGCCGGAGAAATAGCTCACAGCACTGTCGGGGAAGGCCAGATTTTCACCCTTCTCCACGATGTTCTCGGGCGTCAGGCCGTTCTGGGTCATGAAGATGGCCAGGTCGCCCACCATCTTGGAAGACGGCGTCACCTTGACAATGTCGCCCAGCATCTCATTGACCAGACGATAGTTCTCCTTGACCTCGGTAAAGCGGCTGCCCAGACCCAGGGACTCCACCTGGGGACGCAGGTTCGTATACTGGCCTCCGGGAATCTCATAGCGGTAGATATCGGCGTTGTTGCAGGTCAGGCCGCCTTCGAAGGAATCGTAGCGCTTGCGCACATCCTCCCAGTACTCCGTGAGCTTCTGCAGCCGGTCCAGATCCATGCCGGTGTCCCGCTCCGTGTTCTGCAGGGCCGCCACCACGGCGTTGAGGGAAGGCTGGCTGGTCATGCCCGCCATGGAGCTGATGGCACAGTCCACCACGTCCACACCGGCCTCAGCGGCCAGCAGCAGTGCGGCCACCTGGTTGCCGGAAGTGTCGTGGGTGTGGAGCTGGATGGGAATACCGATCTCCTGCTTGAGGGCAGTGACCAGCTTCTGCGCGGCATAGGGCTTGAGCACGCCGGACATATCCTTGATGCACAGCATGTGAGCGCCCCGGTGCTCCAGCTCCTTGGCCAGCTTCACATAGTAGTCCAGGGGATACTTGTCCCGCTTGGGGTCCAGAATATCGCCGGTATAGCAGATGGTGGCCTGGCAGATCTTATCCTGCTTGAGGACCTCATCCATGGCCACTTCCATGCCGGGAATCCAGTTCAGGGAGTCGAACACCCGGAACACGTCAATGCCGGAGCGGGCCGCTTCTTTGATAAACTCCCGGATGACGTTATCGGGATAGTTGGTATAGCCCACGGCGTTGGCGCCCCGCAGCAGCATCTGCAGCAGGAGGTTGGGCGCCTTCTGGCGGATCAGGTCCAGCCGCTCCCAGGGAGACTCATGGAGGAAGCGGTACGCCACGTCAAAGGTCGCGCCGCCCCAGCACTCCAGGGAGAAGGCGTCGGAGAGAATCTCGCTGGTGGCGTCCATGCCCTTGACAATGTCGCGGGTCCGGACCCGGGTCGCCAGCAGGGACTGATGGGCGTCGCGGCAGGTGGTATCGGTGATGAGCAGCTTCTTCTGGTCCTTCACCCAGTCCGCCACAGCCTTGGGACCCTTGGCATCGAGCAGCTGCTTGAGGCCGTCGGGACGGTTCCCCGTCACCGGCGGGAACCGGGGCGCGTCGTAGAACTTGTGGCCCTCCTGCTCCTTGACCACGATGTTGCCGATATACTTGAGCATCTTTGTGGCGCGGTCCTGGCCCTCGTCCAGCTCAAAGAGCTCCGGCGTCTCGTCAATGAACTTCGTGTGGCAGCCGCCGGCCATGAAGGTATCGTTCATCAAAATGTTGAGGATGAAGGCGATATTCGTCTTCACGCCGCGGACATGGATTTCCCGCACGGCACGGGCGGCCTTGCGGCACACACCGCTGAAGGTGGTATCCCAGGCCGTGACCTTGACCAGCAGGGAGTCATAGTACGGGGAGATCACGCTGCCCGCACCGGCGGTGGCGCCGTCGAGACGGATGCCGAAGCCGCCGGGAGAACGGTAGGACGTAATCTTGCCGGTATCCGGCGCGAAGTTGTTGGCCGGGTCCTCGGTGGTCACGCGGCACTGGATGGCATAGCCGTTTTGGTGCACATCGCTCTGGCTGGAAATGCCGATCTGGGGATCGCTGAGGGGATATCCCTCCGCAATCAGGATCTGGGAACGCACCAGGTCCACACCGGTCACCATTTCGGTCACGGTGTGCTCCACCTGAATCCGGGGGTTCATCTCGATGAAATAGTGGTGTCCGTCCCGGTCCACCAGGAATTCCAGGGTACCGGCATTGACATAGCCCACATGCTTGGCAATCTTGACGGCATCGTCATAGAGGGCCTGGCGCACACTCTCCGGCACGGAGAACGCCGGCGTAAACTCCACCACCTTCTGATAGCGGCGCTGCAAAGAGCAGTCCCGCTCATAGAGATGGACCACATTGCCGAAGGTATCGCCCAGGACCTGCACCTCAATGTGCTTGGGCTCCACCAGGAACTTCTCCATGAAGATGTCGTCATTGCCGAAGGCCTTCTTGGCCTCGGCCTTCACCAGATCGAAGTTGACGCCCACTTCTTCCACCGTGTCGCACCGGCGCATGCCGCGGCCGCCGCCGCCTGCCGCTGCCTTGAGAATCACCGGGAAGCCAAACTCCATGGCCAGCTTCTGGGCCTCTTCCCGGCCCTTGAGGGGCTCGGCGGTGCCGGGGATGGTGGGTACGCTGCACTCCAGCGCCATCTGCTTGGCGGACAGCTTGTCGCCCATCATATCCAGCACCCGGGAGGACGGACCGACAAATGCAATGCCCGCTTCCTCGCAGGCCCGGGCAAAGTCACCGTTCTCGCTCAAAAAGCCGTAGCCGGGATGAATGGCGTCGGCACCGTGCTTCTTGGCCAGCTCGATAATCCGGGGAATATTCAGATAGGCGCCCAGGGGGCTCTCGTTCTCGCCGATGAGATAGGACTCGTCGGCAGCGGTTCGGAACATGCTGTACATGTCCTCGTTGGAGTAGATGGCAATGGTCTGCAAACCCAGATCGTGGCAGGCCCGGAAAATCCGCATGGCGATTTCGCCGCGGTTGGCCACCAGCACCTTTTTGAACGTTCTGCTCATAGGACTCCTCCTTTAATGATCATAGTTTTCAATTACTTCTGTCCCGTCAGTATACTCCCCCGGATTTGCCCGATGCAATGGCTGAAATCACAGTTTTATAAAATTCGGAAAAGCTTCCAGTTTTTCCAGCGCCGCGAGGGAGTTCTTTTGTCTATTTCCGCAGGACTAATGTCCGCCATCAGCGGTCATTCTATAAAACAGGGAGCCGCCACGGAGGCGACTCCCTGCAAAAAACAGATTATTTCCGGGCCTTGGAATCCACCACATCCCGCAGCATGGCGATAAAGTCGGCCTGGGACATGACGCCCAGATCGCCCTCAGCGCGGTGCCGCACGGAGACAGTGCCGTCCTCGGCCTCCTTGTCGCCCACCACCAGCATATAGGGAACCTTTTCCAGCTGGGCCTCGCGGATCTTCTTGCCGATCTTCTCATTGCGGTGATCGGTCTCCACCCGGAAGCCGGCAGCGTCCAGAGCGGCGGCCACCTGGTCGGCGTAGGCCGCGGCGCGGTCGGTAATGGGCAGGAGCTTCACCTGCACGGGAGAGAGCCAGGTGGGGAACGCACCGGCAAAGTGCTCGGTGATGACGCCGATGAAGCGCTCGATGGAGCCCAGCACCACCCGGTGAATCATGACGGGACGGTGCTTCTGGCCATCCTCGCCGGTGTACTCCAGCTCGAAGCGCTCAGGCAGCTGGCTGTCCAGCTGAATGGTGCCGCACTGCCAGGTCCGGCCCAGGGAATCGGCCAGATGGAAGTCCAGCTTGGGGCCGTAGAAGGCGCCGTCGCCCTCATTGATGACAAAGGTCTTGCCCATCTCGGTGATGGCGTTTTTCAGGATTTCCTGGTTGTGCTCCCACTCCTCCACGGTGCCGATGTGATCCTCGGGCATGGTGGACAGCTCAATGGTATAGCTCAGACCGAAGGTGGAATACACCTCGTCAAACAGGTGGACAGTCTCCTGAATCACGTCCTTCATCTGCTCCCGGGTCATGAAGACATGGGCATCGTCCTGGGTGAAGCAGCGCACGCGGAACAATCCGTGGAGAGCGCCGGAGAGCTCATGACGGTGCACCAGGCCCAGCTCGCCCACCCGCAGGGGCAGGTCCCGGTAGGAGTGGGGCTCGCTGGAGTAGACCAGCATGCCGCCGGGGCAGTTCATGGGCTTGATGGCGTAATCCTCTTCGTCGATGACGGTGGTGTACATGTTCTGCTTGTAGTGGTCCCAGTGGCCGGAGCGCTCCCACAGCTGGCGGTTGAGGATGATGGGGGTGGAGATCTCCACATAGCCGTACTTCTTGTGCACCTGCCGCCAGTAGTCCAGCAGGGTGTTCTTCAGCACCATGCCCTTGGGCAGGAAGAAGGGGAAGCCGGGGCCCTCGTCCCGCAGCATGAACAGGCCCAGCTCCTTTCCCAGCTTGCGGTGATCCCGCTTCTTGGCCTCCTCAATGCGCTGGAGGTACGCGTCCAGCTCGTCCTTCTTGGGGAAGGCGATGCCGTAGATGCGCTGGAGGGTCTCCCGGTTGGAGTCGCCCCGCCAGTAGGCGGCGTTGCAGGCGGTGAGCTTGATGGCGTTGCCCTTGATGCGGCCGGTGGAATCCAGGTGGGGACCGGCGCACAGGTCGGTGAACTCGCCCTGCTTGTAGAAGGAGATGTGGGCATCTTCCGGCAGATCCTGAATCAGCTCCACCTTGTAGGGCTCGCCCTTTTCCTCCATGAACTTGATGGCCTCTTCCCGGGGCAGCTCAAAGCGCTCCAGCTTGAGCTTTTCCTTGCAGATCTTGCGCATCTCGCCCTCGATCTTCTCCATGATCTCGGGGGTGATGGGGAAGGGAGAGTCCAGGTCATAATAGAAGCCGTTTTCAATGGACGGGCCGATGGCCAGCTTCACCTCGGGATAGAGGCGCTTGACGGCCTGGGCCAGGACATGGGAGCAGGTATGCCAATACGTGCGGCGATACTCCTCATTTTCAAAGGTATACTGGTTGTTTTCCTCAGACATGATGGTTCCTCCTTATCGCTGCGGGGCGAAAAAAAAATCCCGCCCCTGACAAAATCAGGGGTGAGATACGAACATACGTATTCCACGGTTCCACCCTGCTTGCACCGGGCAAACCGGTGCCGCTCGCGTCCTCTGTAACGGGAGGTCCCGTCCCAGCCTACATATCGGTGGGCAGCTCCAAGGCGGTGGCTGACTCCGGCACAACGGCAAGAACCGCTTGCAGCCAGGGCGGCTCCTCTCTGATGCCTGTACCGGACAGCGTCCTTTTCCAAGCCTTTTACAATTATCGGGTATCATATCACGGCGGCCCCGTCTTGTCAAGGGGTGGGCTCCTCTTCCAGGTACCGCTCCTCCGCCCACAGCTGGGCCTGCCGCAGCAGGGTTTCCGCCTGTCCGTAATTATGCGCCGCCAGGGCCTCCAGCGCATCGGTCATGGCGTTGAACAGATGGGTATACATCTCCTGATACATACAGCCGCCTTCTTTCATTCCACAAATTGACAATTCAACTATAAACTTGAAAAATTCGTTTGTCAAGCAAGATTCCAGTTTTAAGCACGTTTATTTCCTGAGCAGTATCCCTATCTTATTAGTCATGGGGGATGCTGTATGAATATTGACTATAAACTGATTGGAAAACGAATCGCACACCGTAGAAAAAGCCTCGGACTAAAGCAGTCCGAAGTAGAAGAGCGGGCTGAAATCGGCTATAAATATCTCTCCAGCATTGAACGAGGTCTCTCCATCCCCAGCATCGAGGTTGTCATGCGCCTGGCCGCCGCTTTGGATACCACGCCGGATACCTTTCTGGTAGGTTCCGCCCGGCAGGAGACCGCCCGTTGGGAGAGTGTGGCCCAGTATCTGCGCTTGCTGGACGAGAAGCAGCTGGATACGGCGGAGAGTTTTCTGGCCTGGCTGTCGGAGCAAGGCTGACCGCTTAGCAAACACAAACCGCGCCCTGGACGAACATCCAGGGCGCGGTTTTTTTACGCCGCAAAACGCCACCACAAATAAAAAAGTCCCACGGCCTCCACCAGCAAAATCGCCGGGATGCCGTACCGGAAGGACCGGTGGAGTGTCTTATGATGCCAGACCCGCATCCCGATCAGAGCGCCCAGGCCTCCCCCCAGCGCCGCCAGGAGAAACAGCGTCTTTTCCGGCACCCGCCGCACCTGCTCACGGCGCACCTTGCGTTTGGCCTTCCATTTGTCCAGTCCGAACACCAGAAACGTCACCACATTGATGATGACCAGCCAAACCGCCAGCATACTCCAGGGGCTGCCGATCAGAGCAAACACCCGGTCGTTGGTCGCCTCCGGCAAATATTGCATCGTATTCATACACGTCCTCCCATCAAACAGGCAAACAGGCCGGAATCCGCTTCCGGCCTGTCCAGTGTAGCAAAGCCCGGGGCGTTTGGCAAGCGTCCGCCCCGGTCGAAGGCCCTTTGTGCAGATACAGCCCGGAACAAATTTCCCCGCCGCAGCGACAAACCTGATATAAAGAAAAAGGAGGGATCCCCATGAAACGCATCCGCATGCAATTTGCAGCCCTGGCCCTGGCGCTGCTTCTGCCCGCCTGCGCCTCCCAGTCCCCGGCCCCTCAGCCACCTGCGGAAGAGCCGGAACCCCAGATCACCCTGACCGGCCGCATTGTCTCCGTCCAGGAAAGCACGGTCCTTCTGGCCGGTCAGGAGGACGGCGGCCTCTACTCCCTTTCTCTGGACGGCATCCCCTGGACGCTGGACGGCGCGGACTTTGATCCGCAGGACCCGGCCGCCTCCGGTCTCCCCGGCGGCTCCCTGGTGGGCGCCCTTGCCACCATCGCCTATGACGGCGGCATTATGGAGAGCTATCCCATGCAGCTGGGCGGGATGGAATCCGTCTCCGTGACAACGGCGGGCTTTGACAATCTGTGCGGACTGTATCTCACGGTACTGGAAGATCTCTGGAACACCGACAGCGGCCTCAACAGCGGCATCACGGAGCTGGGCATCGACCTGTCCCAAACCCGCCTGAGCCAGTCCGAGCAGGCGGCGGTGGCCTGGGCCTTCGGTCAGTACACGGGACTTTCTCCCATTCAGGGAACCTTTGAGGAGCTGGCGGAGCAGGGCTATCTCACCAGCGAGCCGCTCGGCGACAATCCGGACGGTCCTCAGTTCTGGCAATGGGAGGACGGATGCCTCTTCTCCATCCAGGAAACGGAAGAGCCGGTGGTCTTCAGCCTCCCCGCCATGGAGACCGGAACCGCCTCTACGCAGTATGACGGGGTGCGGTTTGACGCGGAAAAATGGCGTTCCGGCCTGGGTGCCTACATTTTCAGCGACTGCACCGCCGTATCCGTGGACGGCTTCTGGAACAGCTACACCATCGGCAGCGAGGCCATTTCCTGAACGTCTTGCCATCCCGGCCGCCATCTGGTATACTCGCCTCACCAAACCGCCCATGAGGCAGTATATCAGGAGGACTCCCCATGTCGGATCTGCTGGAGATCGTGTTGGAAATCGTTCTGGAAGGCGCGCTGCACGGCGCCGCTTCCCCCCCGTGTCCCCCTGGTGGTCCGGGTCCTGTTGGCAGCCGCGCTGGCAGCGCTCTGGCTGGGGCTTTCCGGGCTGCTTCTCTACGTTGGAATGCAGTCGGGAAGCATTCCCCTGATGTTCCTTGGGGGAATCCTTCTGGCCTGCGGCGGAATCCTGCTGGCGGATAAAATCCGCCGGGTCCGCCGCCGTTAACAAACCCGGCTTCATTTCCCGGAGAAAATCCCGTTTCCTCTTGTAAAGTGGGACGGAATGGAGTACAATACGAGGGAATTGCTCCAAAACCAAGAAAAAACGGGTGAATATCATGAGTTATACGAAAATCGCGGCGATCTTCGCCGACAGCGAGACGCTCTCCGGCCAGACCGTCACCGTGGGCGGCTGGGTCCGCACCATCCGGGACCTGAAGGGCTTCGGCTTCATTGAGCTCAACGACGGTTCCTGCTTCAAGAATCTCCAGGTGGTGATGGAATCCGCCGCTCTGGACAATTATAAGGAAATCGCCGCCCAGAACGTGGGCGCCGCCCTGATCGTCACCGGCACGGTGACCCTCACCCCCCAGGCCAAACAGCCTCTGGAGCTCAAGGCCCAGCATATCGAAGTGGAGGGCACTTCTTCCCCCGATTATCCCCTCCAGAAGAAGCGGCACAGCGTGGAGTTCCTGCGCACGATCCAGCACCTGCGGCCCCGGACCAACCTGTTCTCCGCCGCTTTCCGGGTGCGCAGCGTGGCCGCCTTTGCCATCCACGAGTTCTTCCAGAACCGGGGCTTCGTCTATGTCCACACCCCCATCATCACCGCCAGCGACTGCGAGGGCGCCGGTGAGATGTTCCGGGTCACCACCCTGGATCCCCAAAATCCGCCTCTGACCGAGGACGGCCAGGTGGACTTCAGCCAGGACTTCTTCGGCAAGCCCGCCAACCTGACGGTTTCCGGCCAGCTCAATGCTGAGAACTTCGCCATGGCCTTCGGCGATGTCTATACCTTCGGTCCCACCTTCCGTGCGGAAAACTCCAACACCCAGCGCCATGCCGCTGAGTTCTGGATGATCGAGCCGGAAATGGCCTTCACCGACCTCAAGGGCGACATGGACGTGGCGGAAGCCATGATCAAATACGTGATCCGCCGGGTCATGGAGCGCTGCCCCGATGAGCTGGCCTTCTTCAACAGCTTCGTGGACAAGGGCCTGCTGGAGCGGCTGGAGCATGTGGCCTCCTCCGACTTCGGCCGGGTGACCTACACCGAGGCCGTGAAGATTCTGGAGCAGAACAACGACAAGTTCGACTACAAGGTCTTCTGGGGCTGCGATCTCCAGACCGAGCACGAGCGCTACCTCACCGAGCAGGTCTACAAGAAGCCCGTGTTCGTCACCGACTATCCCAAGGAGATCAAGGCGTTCTATATGCGCATGAACGACGACGGCAAGACCGTGGCCGCGGCAGACTGCCTGGTCCCCGGCATCGGCGAGATCATCGGCGGCAGCCAGCGTGAAGAGCGTCTGGAGCTGCTGGAGGGCCGCATTCAGGAGCTGGGAATGAATCCCAAGGACTACTGGTGGTATTGCGACCTGCGCCGCTACGGCAGCTGCAAGCACGCGGGCTTCGGCCTGGGCTTCGAGCGCCTGGTCATGTACCTCACCGGCATCTCCAACATCCGGGACGTTCTGCCCCATCCCCGCACTGTTGGCAACGCTGAATTCTAATTCATATTCCGTCAAACCGGACCGGCTGCAGCCGGTCCGGTTTTTTGCGTCCATTATGCCGTTCAATTTTGCCTACAGCCGCTGCTATAAGTCCAGATTATAGTAAATGTATGAAATTCCACACGCTTGTGGGTGCTTTCGCTCTTCCCATCCGGCAGATTTCGTGATATATTTTTCAGGGAAGAAAAAAGTAATACCTTTTTAGATTTTAATAAAATGGAGGCCGCAGTATGAATTATCTGTCGGACATTGAGATCGCCCAATCCTGCACGATGAAGCCCATTACCCAGATCGCACAGACTGCCGGAGTGGACGAAGACTATCTGGAGCTTTACGGCAAATACAAGGCCAAGGTGGACTACCGTCTGCTGCGGGAGAGCAAGCGCCCGGACGGCAAGCTGATCCTGGTCACCGCCATCAACCCCACTCCCGCCGGCGAGGGCAAGACCACCACCACCGTCGGTCTGGCGGATGCCATGCGCCGCTTGGGAAAGAACACCCTGGTCGCTCTGCGGGAGCCTTCTCTGGGCCCGGTGTTCGGCGTCAAGGGCGGCGCCGCCGGCGGCGGCTATGCCCAGGTGGTGCCCATGGAGGACATCAACCTGCACTTTACCGGTGACTTCCATGCCATCGGCGCGGCCAACAACCTGCTGGCCGCCATGCTGGACAACCACATTCAGCAGGGCAACGCTCTGGGCATTGATGTCAAGCGGATCTGCTGGAAACGGTGCGTGGACATGAATGACCGGCAGCTGCGCAACATTGTGGATGGCCTGGGCGGCCGGATGCAGGGTGTTCCCCGGGAGGACGGCTTTGACATCACCGTGGCCAGCGAGATTATGGCCGTTCTCTGCCTGGCCTCCGACATTCCCGACCTGAAGGCCCGGCTGGGCCGCATGGTGGTGGGCTACACCTTTGACGGCAAGCCCGTCACCGCCCACGACCTCAAGGCCGAAGGCGCCATGGCCGCCCTGCTCAAGGACGCCCTCAAGCCCAACCTGGTCCAGACTCTGGAGGGTACCCCCGCCTTTATCCACGGCGGCCCCTTCGCCAACATCGCCCATGGCTGCAACTCCGTCATGGCCACCCGGATGGCCATGCGTCTGGCGGACTACGCGGTTACGGAAGCAGGCTTCGGCGCGGACCTGGGCGCCGAGAAGTTCCTGGATATCAAGTGCCGTCTGGCGGGACTGACTCCCAGCGCTGTGGTGGTCGTGGCCACCGTGCGGGCCCTGAAAAACCATGGCGGTGTCCCCAAGGCCGAGCTGAACACGGAAAATCTGGAGGCACTGGAACGGGGATTGCCCAATCTTCTCCAGCACGTGGAGAACATCACCCAGGTCTTTGGCCTGCCCTGCGTAGTGGCCATCAACGCCTTCCCCACGGACACCCCCGCAGAACTCCAGCTGGTGGAGGAGCGGTGCCGGGCTCTGGGTGTCCGGGTAGCACTCAGTGAGGTGTGGGCCAAGGGCGGCGCAGGCGGTGAAGCACTGGCACAGGAGGTCATTCGTCTTTGCGAACAGCCCAACCACTTCCAGTTTGCCTACGATACAGCTGAGAGCATCGAAGAAAAACTCAACGACATCGCCCGCAAGATCTATCACGCCGACGGTGCGGTACTGACCCCTGCCGCCCGGAAGCAGGCCCGGGAACTGGAGGATCTGGGCTTCGGCGGTCTGCCGGTGTGCATGGCCAAAACCCAGTATTCCTTCTCCGATGACGCCACGCTCCTGGGCGCTCCCAAGGGCTTCACCATCACGGTCCGCAACCTGAAGGTCTCGGCCGGTGCCGGTTTCCTGGTGGCGCTGACCGGTGACATCATGACCATGCCGGGCCTGCCCAAAGTCCCGGCAGCAGAAAAGATCGATGTGGACGAGCACGGCCGGATCACGGGTCTGTTCTGAGATCGGCTGCTCCGCTCTCTGCATGTAAGCGGTTGCCGCTCTTTTGCCATACAGCAAGCAAACGCCCCGTTCCCAATTGGGAACGGGGCGTTTACTTGTTGTTCTTACTGGGGCAGCGTCTGGACCATGCCTCTGGCACAGTCCACCGCTACCATGACGCCGTCCTTGAGGCGGCGGGTGGCATCGGTCGCGCCCACAATCACAGGCTTATCCAGCGTCAGTCCCACGGTGGCAGTATGGCTCTCTGCGCTGGCCTCCTCACTGATGACCGCAGCGGCCTGACGAATATAGGGCAGCAGCTCATTGGTGGTATAGGGAACTACCAGCACATCACCGGGGTGAAACTTCTCCGCCACGGACTCCAGGCTGCGGCACACGCACAGACGGCCGCTGGCCTTCTGGGTACCAATGCCCATGGCATTGACCAAGGAGCCGCCCACCTGATGGACCCGGATCATATTGGTGGTACCGGTCACACCCACCGGCACACCGGCAGTGACCACGACCAGATCTCCCTGCTTGACCAAACCGGCCTCCACAGCGGTCTTGACGGCAAACTCCACCAGTTCATCCGTGCTGCTGGCATAGGGCATGGTCAGGGGTTCCACACCCCAGTACAGTGCCATCTGCCGCTGCACCTGCGGATCCAGCAGCAGCGCCACCACCGTGGTGCTGGGCCGGAAGCGGCTGACCATCTGAGCGGTCACGCCTCTCTGGCTGACGGTGAGGATGGCATCGGCGCCAATGTCCATGGCCGTGGTGCAGGCGGCGTGGGCCGTGGCGGCCGTGATGGAAAGACGGTTCTTGCCCACCATCTTCATGGGCCGCACAGACGCGTCCACATTGGCCTCAGTCTTGCGGGCAATGGCATCCATCGTCCGCACAGCCTCTACGGGATACTTGCCCGCAGCCGTCTCGCCGGAGAGCATGATGGCAGAGGTTCCATCATAAATGGCGTTGGCCACGTCGGTGATCTCCGCCCGGGTGGGACGGGGATTTTCAATCATGGAGTCCAGCATCTGGGTGGCGGTGATGACCGGCTTGCCGCAGGCCACACATTTGGCAATCATATCCTTTTGCAGAATGGGGATCTCGGTGAAGTCGATTTCCACGCCCAGATCGCCGCGGGCCACCATGATGCCGTCGGCTACCGCCAAAATCTCAGACAGATTGGAAATACCCTCCTGATTCTCCACCTTGGCAATAATCCGGATGGCAGAACCCTCCCGATCCAGCAGGCTGCGGATTTCCCGCACATCCGCCGCAGAGCGGACAAAGCTGGCGGCAATATAATCAAAGCCCTGTTCGACACCGAAGAGAATATCATCCCGGTCTCTCTGGCTCATATACGGCATGTTCAGCCGCACGCCGGGCACGTTGACGCCCTTGTTGTTCTTCATGACGCCGTCATTTTCCACGCGGCAGCGAATTTCTGTGGCGGTGGTCTCCAGCACAGTCAAACGGACCAGGCCGTCATCGAGCAGAATGGTGTCTCCTTCCTTCACGTCTCCGGGCAGATCCGCGTAGGTAATGGAGCAGCGGTGTACATCTCCGGGAACATCCTCCGTGGTCAATGTAAACTCCGCGCCGGTCACCAATTCCACCGGGCCATCCTGAAAGGATTTGAGCCGGATCTCGGGTCCCTTGGTATCCAGCATGGCCGCCACGGGCCGATGCAGTTCCTCCCGCAGGGCCTTCAGGACATCCAGCCGGGCCTTGTGCTCTTCATGGCTGCCGTGGGAGAAATTAAACCGGGCCACATTCATTCCGGCCAGGATCATATCCCGCAGCACACCCTCCCGGTCTGTGGAGGGGCCCAGTGTGCAGACAATCTTCGTCTTTCTCATATCCATAGGTCCATATCCGCCTTTCTAAAGTAATCGTTTTCGTCTGCGGGGTATTGTATCACACTCCGACAAAATGTAAAAGCCCCTGAATGTAAAAAGCCGCAAAAAGTTCCTTGTCCAGTTTTATGTACTTCTCCCAATAAACCATGCAGCCAGGATCTCTCTTCTCAAAAAAGCCGCGCGGCATGCTGGCCGCGCGGTGAATCAAAGACGGTATCGTTTTGCGGGCACCGGCGCCGGAATCGGCGCAACAGCCGAAACAGGTACCGGGGTCGGAGCAGGCAGAATCTGGGCCGCCCGGTAAATCTCCCGCAGCCGGTCGCCCACGGCCTCCAAGCTCCGGGCCTGTGCAACTGCCCGGCCTGCGGCAGTCAGGTCCGGCAGCGTTCCGGAGAGGATTCCCTCCACCGCCGCCCGGAATCCGGCTGTATCCCGGGCTTTGCGCACATGGACACCATCCGTCAGCCAATCCTGGTAAACCGGAATATCCCGTACCACCACGGGAATTCCGCAGGCCAGAGCCTCCAGCACCACGATTCCCTCCGTCTCCTCATGGCTGAGGAATGCAAACACATCGGCGCCGCAGTAGGCCTCCCGCAGGCGCTCCGGCTCCACAAATCCCGGGAACGTCACATTCGCAGGAGCTTCCTCCATTGCCTGGCGGATCGCTGCAGGAACCAATCGGGGATCCGTCCAGCCGAACCAGAAAAAGCGGACATCCGGCATTTGGCGAGCCAGTTCCAGAAATTCCGGCAGTCCCTTGCGGGCAATGGTATGCCCCACCGAAATCACCACTTTTTCGTCTTCCCGCAATCCGTAACGGCTCCGGAATGCCTCCCGCATTGCAGAATCCGGAGAAAACTTGTCCGTATCCACGCCGTTGGAAAGCGCGTAGACCGGACGGCGCAGGCCATAGCCCTTGAGCAGCTGGCGGGAATATTCAGACGGCGTAATCACCACATCCCCCAGTCCATAGCAGAAGGTAATCCAGCGCCGGAACAACGGTGCCAGGAGGTTGGAACCCTTAAAAGAATTCCGGAAGTCTTCCATGGTAGAGTGTCCATACCAGACCACTTTCTTCCCACGAATCCGCGCCCACACGGCCGCTGCCGCAGAATCAGGAAGCACCGTGTTGATGTGGACGGCGCCTGTGTCCGCGGTCCAGTGGTCCGTGGGCTCAATGCCGACCCGCCGCAGGGATTCCCGCTGATGGCCCATAGCCTGTCCCACACCGCTCTTGCCTACCAGGCGTTCGCCGCCCCGGTATATATAAATTCGCATTGTGCGCCTCCTTACGCCCCCGTGATCATCTGCCAAATTGCCGTCAGTCCCAAGCTATACAGGGAAATGGCAAAGGGCTTGCCCAAAAGGATGATGGCAGTGTACCGCCGCCAGGTCATATCCGTCGTACCCGCCAGGTAGCACAAAAAGTCATCCGGTGCCACCGGCAAAAAGATTGCAAGGGCAAACAGGCGGGAAAACCGGTCCTTCTCCTCTGCCCAGCGGCTGTAGCGATCAATGGTCTTCTGAGAAAAGAGCAGCGGCAGCAGCGGCTTTCCGCAGCTGCGGGCCACCGCAAAGGCCATCAGGGAACCCGCGCAGATCCCCACATAGTTATATACAAATCCCCACACCGGGCCGAACATCAGAACGCCCACCAGGCATCCCAGGCCGCCGGGCAGAATCGGCACAACCACCTGCACTGCCTGAAATACGGTGAAGATCAGCGCACCCGCCGCGCCGCAGCCCGCCACCAGGGCCTCCATCCGCTCCTGGGAGGTCAGGATTCCAGTCTTCCATCCCCACAGTGCCAGGACGACGCAGATTGCCAGTCCTGCCAGGGACACCACTCGTAATACCGTCTTTTCAATGGGTTGGGTCATGCAGACACCTTCCTTTCATGGTGATGACGTTCGATTTGATCGAGATAAAGACGTTCCATCCGGCAGGCAAACGTCTCGGCAGAAAAGGATTCTGCACTTTCCCGGGCACACCGGGAAAGCTGCTCCCGCCGATGAGGCTGAGAACGGAACAAGGACAGCTTACGCATAAAATCCGCCTCATCCTGGTACTGCCATCCATTTTCCCCGTCCCGGATGACACCGCTCAGACAGGGATCCGCCCGGCACAAGGCCGGTACACCTGCCGCCAGAGCCTCCGCATACGTCAGGCCCTGGGTTTCACTGGTGGAGGCGCTGACAAACAGGTCTCCCAGCTGATACCAGTCACCCACCTGCTCCGGCGGGACCATGCCGGCAAACACCACCGCAGGTGCCCGCAGTCCCAGTTCCGCAGCCACGGCCTCCAGCCGGGCCCGATGCGGACCATCGCCTACCAACAGCAGAGTCACAGCCTCCGAACCCATGGCCGCGCGCAGGCGCAGCAGCTCTTCCACATTCTTCTCGGCCGCCAGGCGTCCCACACTGACCAGCACCAGATTGTCCGCCGGGATCTCCAGACTGGCCTTGAGCACCGCCATCCGCCAGGGATCCGGCTCCCGGCGGAACCGCCGCAGATCAATACCGGAGGGCACTACAAAGACCGGCCGAGACACGCCGTAGCTTTCCAGCAGGAATCGCACCTTTCCTGTGGGAGCAACCAGGCAATCCGTCTGGGAGGCAATCCAGCGGGAAAACAGGGCCACCGCCTTCCTGCCGAACCGTACACTGGGAGAGAAGTAATGGGTATAATCTTCGTAAACCGTGTGGTACGTATGGACCAAAGGCACATCCAGCTCCTCCGCAATCCGTCGGGCCAGAAAGAATGTGGAAAACTCACACTGAGAATGGACCACATCCGGTCCCCATTCCACCAGTTCCCGTACGTAGCCCCCCGCCAAAGCGGTACGCAGGCGGGCTCCGGGATAGATCAACCCCGCCGCCACGGACCCCAGGGCCGTGACACCGTCCTGCTCCCGGGAGCGAGTCGTCTGAGAAAGTGTTAAGATCCGGACCTCATGTCCCCGGCGCTCCAGTTCCCGCCGCAGATTCTTGACGGATGTCACCACGCCATTGACCGCAGGCGCATACCAATCTGTCGTCAGTAAAACTTTCATCCCTCGTCCCTCATTTCCGTGTACTGATTCTCTTACGATACAGGCTGTCGTTTTTCTTCAAAACGCCTCCTGTGTTATTGTACTAGTGTATTAGCTATAGTAGTACAGTTAGAACAGTTTGTCAAGCGCTTCCCTAAAATTAGTATATTGTTTTTTTATAAACCATTCGTCTGCAATTACGTTAAATTCCAGAAAAATCCCACTACTTTTAAAACGAACGAGGAAGAAAAGCGTTTCAGGAAAACAAAAAAATCCCGCGGACATGTTGTCCGCGGGATTTGATAAGGAACGCTTTTTTACTTGGCAAAGCTCTCCACGTCAGCCTTGGCGCCCTGCATGAAGATGTAGGTATCGCAGGCATAACCGATGAACTTCACGCCCAGGTCACGCCACTTCTTGCCGCCCTCGACGGAGTCAGCGAAGCAGCCAACCTTCACGCCCTTGGCAGAAGCCTTGGCGATGATGCCCTTGATGCACTCAATGACATCGGGATGGTCGATCTGGCCCACCAGGCCCAGGGAGCTGGACAGGTCATAGGGACCGACAAACACCACGTCGATGCCGGGAACATCCAGGATCTCATCCAGGTTCTCCACAGCCTTCTTGCCCTCAGCCTGGACAATCACCATGGTGTCCTGTGCCTTGGCGAAGTAATCCTTACCGGGGATTGCGCCGAAGCCCGCGGAGCGGACAAAGCGGCAGGTACCACGGTTGCCGATGGGAGAGAACTTGGCAGCGGCCACAGCGGCACGGGCCTGCTCAGCGGTGTCGATCTGCGGCACCATCACAGCGCCGGCGCCCACATCCAGGGCCTGGTCGATCCAGATATCGCTGCCGCGGGGCACGCGCACCACAGGGCACACGCCGGCCACATTGGCCGCCCGGATCAGGTTGGGCAGGGTCTGGTGCGTGGTGGTACCATGCTCCATATCCAGCAGCACGAAGTCATATCCGGCATAACCGGCAGCCTCAACAAAAGCGGGGTCCGTAGAAATCATGAAGGGGCCCAGAGCACCCTTGTCGGATTCCATTGCAGCCTTAAAACGGGCAACACTGTCCATGGTAGGCATCTTGCTTACATCCATACTGATTCTCCTTATCTTTTCCGGCGCACTGCGCCGTTTATTCCCCGGAGCGGAATATGATTCCGCTTCTTCTAACACCTACACTATACCCGCGTCCTCTTCCTTTGTCAACGGATATCCCCGGGTTTTTTCGCTTTTTATCCCCGCAGCCGCCATTGACAGCGCTCCCGCCGGAATGCTATCATGGGTGCAGAAAATCCCGCTACGAGAACAAAAGCAGAAAGGGAGCTTGATTTTTATGGAACGCAGTAAACATATCCTGGAAGGACTGGGAAATCAGTACTACCGCGCAACACTCAAGTCCATGGGCTTTACCACGGATGACCTCAAACGCCCCATTATCGGCATTGCCAATGCCTGGAGTGAGTGTGTTCCCGGTCACTTCAACCTTCGCCAGGTGGCCCAGCGGGTCAAGGACGGCATCTATCGTGCCGGCGGCACCCCCATTGAATTCGGCGTCATCGGCGGATGCGACGGCATGGGCCAGGGCCATGACGGCATGCACTATATTCTCCCCTCCCGTGAGCTGATCGCCAACTCCATCGAGTCCATGGCTCAGATCAATCTCTTTGACGGTCTGGTGCTGCTGGGCTCCTGCGATAAGATTGTCCCCGGCATGCTGATGGCCGCCGCCCGGCTGGACATCCCCTGCATCTTCCTGCCCGGCGGCCCCATGGAGGGCGGCGTGGTCTTCGACGGCCGTCAGGCTGACCAGACCTCCAGCACCGAGGCCTATGGCATGCTCTCCGCCGGCAAGATCAGCGAAGCGGAATACGTGGCCCTGGAAGACACCGCCTGCCCTGGCTGCGGTTCCTGCTCCTACCTGGGCACCGCCAACACCATGTGCGCTCTGGCTGAGGCCCTGGGCATGACGCTGCCGGACGGCGGCCTGGCACCTGCCACTTCTGCCGCCCGCCTGGCCATGGGCGAACAGACCGGCATGAAGATTATGGAGCTGGTGGAAAAGCAGATCACCTCCCGGAAGATCCTGACCAACAGCGCCATCCGCAACGCCATCAAGGCGTGCCTTGCCATGAGCGGCTCCACCAACGCCGTCATGCATCTGACTGCCATTGCCCACGAGGCAGAGCTGGACATCCACGTGCTGGATGAGTTCGACTCCCTGTCCCGGACCACGCCGCAGATTGCCAAGATGAATCCCGCCTGCAAGTACAACGTCATTGACTTCTACTATGACGGCGGCGTGCCCCGCCTGATGGAAAACCTCCAGACCCTGCTGGAGACCGATGTCATGACGGTCACCGCCCACACTCTGGCGGAGAACATTGCCACCCACCGCTACATCTACCCCGCCACCGGCCTGGTCAACCACACCATGGACGATCCCTTCGGCTACACCGGCGGCGTGGCCGTGCTGCGGGGCAACCTGGCGCCCGACACCGGCATCACCAAGCCCGGCGCTTTCGACAAGAGCCTGCACCACTTCGAGGGCGAAGCCATCTGCTTCGACTCTGAGGAAGAGGCCGAAGAGGCCATCCTCTCCGGCAAGGTCCACGAGGGCCATGTGGTGGTCATCCGCTATGAAGGCCCCAAGGGCGGCCCCGGCATGCGTGAGATGTTCAAGGCCATGAAGTACCTCTATGGCCGCGGCCTGGCCCTGTCCACCGCCCTCATCACCGACGGCCGGTTCTCCGGCACCAACAACGGCTGCTTCGTCGGCCACATCTCCCCCGAGGCTGCCGAGGGCGGTCCCATCGCCATCGTTCACGACGGTGACCGGATCGTCATCGACGTGGAGAGCCGCAGCCTGGAGCTGAAGGTCCCCCAGGAGGAGATCGAAGCCCGGCTCAAGGCCTGGAAGCGTCCCGAGCCCAAGTTCAAGAAGGGCTGGCTGGGCCTGTACTGCAAGATCGCTGCCTCCGGTTCCGAAGGCGCCATTTTGAAGTACGACAATCTGTAAGCATGGACCTTTGCGGCGGCAGGCATCCTTTGTCTGCCGCCGCTTTGACAATTAGGAGGTGGCCCATGTCTCCCCTGATGGTCTGGACTGTCATCGTGTTCGTTCCCCTGGCGCTGGGCGCTGCGCTGCGCGCACTGCTGCGGCGATGGCGCCGGGCGTGGTGGCTTTCTGCGGTTCTGGCGCTGCTCACGATCTTGGCCTGGATCGTTACCCTGCATCCTCCTGTTTCGGGCAGCGAACTCTACGGCCTGCGAACTATTCAAGCCCTGGCCATGACCGTGGGGTCCGCCACCACAGGACTCATCCTCCGGCTGCGCCGGAGAAGCTGACCTGTCCCTTTGCAAGCAAAAACTCCGAAGTCCCATGGACTTCGGAGTTTTGTTATCCGTCCCGGCGGCTGGAAAGCACCAGTCCCAGCACGCCGGTAAAAATTGCCAAATCCGCCAGATTGTAGACATACCGTCCCAGGGGGCCGGGGCCCTTCTGCACCCGCAGATAATCGCATACCATTCCCCGGCGCAGACGCTCAATGAGATTGCTCCCTCCGCCGCCCAGCACCAGCCCTGCACTCACTGGTGCGTTGTGCCGGCAGCACCAAACCAATCCCAGCGCCAGCAGAGACGGCACTGCCAGCGTGCGCCCCGCCACCGGCAGTCCGAAGGCCCCGCGCTGATTCCACATGGGCCGCAGGCACACGCGGCCCCAGCGCCTTTCTCCAAACCCGGGTTTTTCCACCTGATGCCGCACCATGGCGCAGGCCGCAGCGGTGGCCGCAGCCGTCAGAACCGTTTTCATTCCTTATCCCTCCCCGGACCGGCGGCCTTCTCCATGGCAGCCCGGACCGCACCGCTTTTTTTCGGTCGGTTATTCTTGTCCAGTGCCGCCGCAATTTCGCCCTGGACCTGCTCTACCTCCTGGCGAAATGCCGTGGCAGACAGGCGCAGAGCCCCGTGCCCCAAAATAATCAGCTGCTCCGGGCCATCCGAGGTCGCCACCTTCACCCGGTGTTCCCGGCCGATCTCATAGGTGGCCCGCTCAATATAGGCGTCCGCGGTCTCCGCCTCCCGGGTATAAACCACGTGGATATTGTGGTACTTCTCCACAGAGCCCTGTCCGCCCTTGACCTTATAGGCATCAAAAACCAGGATCACATGACACTTGCGGTAGCCCTGGTAGTTACACAGAAGGTCGCACAGGCTTTTCCGGGCGGCATCCAGACTATCCCGGGCGATGGCCTTGAGCTCATCCCAGGCAAAAATGATGTTGTATCCGTCTACCAGGAGGTACTCTTCCCCCCGGAATCGCTCCCGGATGGCCCGTTTTTCCGCCTCGCTCTCCTGAGCAGCCGGACGGCGCGGCGGCCGCATGGGCTGGGGAACCTGCCGCCGGATGGGACCGTAGGTCCGCTCAAAAATCGCCCGCAGCTCCTCGTCCTGCTCCACCCCTCCGGACACCGGCCGCCGGACTGCAGGACCCGGCTGTGTCTCCGGTTCCTGCTCCGCCCCCAGACGCAGCCCGCTGTCCACATGGGCCATGGCGGGGACCTGATCCCACTTGACGGTATAGCCGCCGCCATGGGCGCAGAAAACGGAATCGGGCGGATTGTCCACATCCCGTTCCGGATCGTAGCCGGACGCGGCAATCACCGCCTCCGCATCGGCAGAGGGCCGGTAGCCTCCGGGTACGCAGGAAAGGTGTCCCCGCCCCCGGGTATATGCCGCCACCTCCCGGGCATATCCCCGGAAAGCCGCCACGGGAACGGAGCCGGTAAGCACCGTCTCTTCTCCCTCCGTCAGGGGCAGCTGGGTTTCGCCGCCCATCCGCTGGAGATCGCTCATAGCCCGGCCCACCTGATCGGCAGGCACCTCCAGCCGGAAGTCGTACCACGGCTCCAGCAGCACACTTTCCGCCTGCATCAGCCCCTGGCGCACCGCCCGGTAGGTAGCCTGCCGGAAATCGCCGCCTTCTGTGTGCTTGACATGGGCGCGTCCGGCCACCAGCGTGATCTTCATATCGGTAATGGGTGATCCGGTGAGCACACCGGGATGGGCCCGCTCCGCCAGATGGGTCAGCACCAAGCGCTGCCAGTTGCCCTCCAGCTGATCCTCGGGGCAGGCTGTGGCAAACACCAGTCCGCTGCCCCGTTCCCCGGGCTCCATGAGAAGATGGACCTCGGCGTAGTGGCGCAGGGGCTCAAAATGTCCGATTCCCTCCACCGGGGCTGCAATGGTCTCCCGGTAGACGATGCTGCCCTCTCCGAAGGCAGCCTCCAGGCCAAACCGGTCCTGCAGCACCCGCCGCAGCACTTCCAGCTGCACCTCGCCCATCAGCTGCACCCGAATCTCCCGGGCAGCCTCATTCCAGCTCACCCGCAGCTGCGGATCTTCCTCTTCCAGCTCCCGCAGATATTTCATGGCGGTATGGGGATCCGTGCCGTCGGTGAGCTCCAGGCGGCAGGCCAGGACCGGCTCCAGAACAGGAGACGTCCAGTCCTGTTCCCATCCCAAACCCATGCCCGGTACGGTATGGCTCAGTCCGGTCACCGCGCATACGGTACCTGCCGGAGCCTCCTCCACAGGACGGAACTTGGCACCGGAGTATATCCGCAGCTGGTCTGCCTTCTCCTCCCAAACCTGCGCCTCGGGCAAGCCCTCCCTGCGGCTGCTGATCAAATCCTTGACATGCAGCGTCCCGCCGGTGACCTTCAGATGGGTCAGCCGGGTTCCCTGTCCGTCCCGGGACACCTTGAATACCCGGGCGCCAAATTCCGCTGGATATGTGGGCACCGGACCGTATTCCGCCAATCCCTCCAGCAGCGCATCCACACCCTCCAGCTTCAGCGCTGAGCCGAAGAAGCAGGGAAACACCTGCCGCCGCCGGATCATCTCCACCAGGTCATTTCGCTCCAGACGGCCGGTCTCCAAGTACCGCTCCAGCACACCCTCATCGCACACGGCGGCGTCCTCCTCCAGCGCTGCAGACCCAAAGTCCACACACCCTGGGGACAGCCGCCGGCGCAGCTGGGAGAGCACTTCCTCCCGGTCCGCTCCCGGCAGATCCATCTTGTTGACAAACAAAAACACCGGCACGCCATAGCGCTCCAGCAGCTGCCAAAGCGTCCGGGTATGGCCCTGGATGCCGTCTGTGCCGCTGATCACCAGCACCGCACAATCCAGCACCCGCAATGTGCGCTCCGCCTCTGCAGAAAAATCCACATGGCCGGGAGTATCCAGCAGCGTCAGCTCCCGCTCTCCTACCGGCAGCACTGCCTGCTTGGCAAAAATCGTGATTCCCCGTTCCCGCTCCATGGCGTCCGTATCCAAAAATGCGTCTCCGTGGTCCACTCGTCCCAACCGCCGCAGGACGCCGCTGCGGTAGAGCAGCGCCTCCGACAGGGTGGTCTTTCCCGCATCCACATGCGCCAGTATTCCAACGACCAGCTTGTCCATGCCACTCCTCCGATGTTTCCTTCCCCGCTGCTGACAGCAATCGCGGGTAATTTCTTAAACAATATCATATCATTTCCCGTCTCCCCGTGCAAGGAGGCGTCATGCACTTGGAACTCTTCACAGATTTTTGTGCAAATGTTAATCGTTTTCGACAGAATGAAATCATTTTCGTCATAAGAATCTTGACATGTTGGCCAGAGAATTGTATAGTCGATGAAAAAGGCCTTCCGGTCCGTACCGGAGTATGGTCAACTTGTCCAAAGGCAGCAAGGAGGAATCTGGATGGAAAAACAGGTAAAGAGAATCGGCGTACTCACCAGCGGCGGCGATGCCCCCGGCATGAATGCCGCAGTACGCGCCGTGGTACGCACTGCCATCTGCAAGGGCGTGGAATGCGTCGGCATCCGCAGAGGCTGGAACGGCCTGATCAACAGCGATTTTTTCCCCATGAATGCCGGCAGCGTCAGCCATATCATCGACAAAGGCGGCACGATTCTCTACACTGCCCGCAGTGAAGAATTCCGGGAACCCTCCGGCCGGGCCAAGGCGCTGGATGTTTGCAAGCTGCTGGGGTTGGACGGTCTGGTTGCCATCGGCGGTGACGGCACGTTCCGAGGCGCCCTGGCGCTGTCCCGCCAGGCTGCGGAAGCCGGCCACTCCCTGCAGGTTGTGGGGATTCCCGCCACCATTGACAACGACATCGGCTGCTCCCACTACACCATTGGATTCGATACCGCCTGCAACACCGCCGTAGAGTGCATCGATAAGCTGCGGGACACCATGCAGTCTCACGAGCGGTGCTCAGTGGTGGAGGTGATGGGCCGTCACGCCGGTTATCTGGCGCTGTATGTGGGCATCGCCGTGGGCGCCACCGCGGTTTTGATTCCCGAGAGAACCGTGGACTTTGAACGGGACATTGCCGAGAAGATCCGCCGGGCCCGTTTGGCCGGTACGACCCACTTTATGGTCGTTGTGGCCGAGGGCGCCGGCAGCGCCGTGGAAATCGGAAACCGCATCCGGGAAGAGATCGGCCTGGATCCCCGCGTCACCGTGCTGGGCCACATCCAGCGGGGCGGTTCCCCCACCGCCCGGGACCGGGAGACCGCCAGCCGCATGGGCTATGAGGCAGTCACAGTCCTGACAGCCGGAAGAGGCAACCGGGTTATTGCCACACAGGACGGCCGCATTGTGGATCTGGATATGGAAGAGGCTTTGCAAATGAAGAAGTCGTTCCCCATGGATCGCTATCAGATTCTGGAGGCTTTGACCAGCACCGGCAACCGCTCCGAGGGAGACTGACTCAATTAAAAAACGGACCATGCTGAAATAGCATGGTCCGTTTTTTATGATCTGCCGTTTTTTATACCGCAGGCTTATACGCCCGGTTGGAGAGCCGCCGCTTCCAGATAGACGGTGCGCACAACAGCAGCATGGGGAAAATCTCCAGCCGTCCCACCAGCATATCGAAGGAGAGCAGGAGTTTGCTCCAGGGGGAAAACGCAGAGAAGTTCCCCATGGGGCCCACCACCTCCAGGCCGGGGCCAATGTTGTTGATGCAGGCCGCCAGAGCGGTAAATGTGGTGACCAAATCGAACTGCTCCAGAGACAGCAGCAAAAACGACACGGTAAAGACCAGAATATACACGGTCAAAAACAGATGGACCCCCCGCAGATTCCGATCCGTCAGGGGCTTGCCCTCAAACCGGACCGTAGACACCGCATTGGGATGGAGCATCCGGCGCATATCTCCATAGGATGCCTTGACCAAAATCACAACCCGGGCCACTTTGATGCCGCCGCCGGTGGATCCGGCGCAGGCGCCGATGAACATCAGCACCACCAAAATTCCCTTGGAGAAGGTCGGCCAGGCATTGAAGTCCGTCGTGGCATATCCGGTCGTCGTGATGATCGAGGAAACCTGGAAAAAGGCGTGGCAGAGACTGGTGGAAACGGAATCGTACAGATGGGCAATGTCCACTGTGATAGCCACCACTGCCGCCGTCACAATCAGCAGATAACAACGCAGTTCCTCGGAATGGAATACATCCCGGAACCGGCGAATCAGCAGGAAATAATACAAATTGAAATTCACGCCGAACAGCAGCATGAAAATACCGATCACGATATCAAAATAAGGATTCTGATAGGCACCCACGCTGAGGTTCCGGCAGCTGAAGCCGCCGGTACCGGCGGAGCCGAAGGAGTGAATACATGCGTCAAACAGCGGCATTCCGCCCGCAAGCAGCAGCACAATTTCCACCAATGTCAGCACTAAGTAGATGCCATAGAGGATTTTGGCCGTATCGCTCATGCGGCTGACCAGTTTCCCCACCGTGGGGCCCGGCACTTCCGCCCGCATAATATGCATTCCATGTCCATCCGACATGGGCAAAATGGCCATGACGAACACCAGCACACCCATACCGCCCACCCAGTGGGTGAAGCTGCGCCAGAACAATCCGCCCCGGGATAAGGACTCCACTTCCGTCAGAATACTGGCACCGGTAGTGGTAAAGCCGGAGACGGTTTCAAAAAAGGCATCCACATAAAAGGGAATATCTCCGGAAATGACAAAGGGCAGCGCGCCAAACGCCGAAACGGCAATCCACGCCAACGCCACAATCGCCAAACCATCCCGGGCATAGAGGGCCGTGCGGGCAGGCCGGCGTACACCAAGTAACAGGCCAATCAGCACCAGCAATGCCATGGGAATCAGGAATGGGTGGGCCGCTTCTCCATGGAGCAGGGCCACAATCAAAGGCAGCACCAGCAGCGCCGCCTCCGTCACGAGAATCCGGCCGATTACAAAGCCGATCATCTTGTAATTCAAGTTGCTTCCACCGCCTTCATGCCAGGATATCGTTGATGTCCTGCAAGGTGGTATCCGTGGTAACCACAATTACATCGTCATTCAGGCGCAGGGCATCGTTGCCGGAGGGAATGACAATGCTGCCGTTTTGCCGGACAATTCCCGCCAACAGCAGGCCGTTTTTCAACTTGAGGTCCTTCAGCGGCGTCCCGATAAAGGGGACATCTTTTGTGACGCCGAACTCCAGCGCCTCCACCGCGCCGTCCACCAGGCGGTGCAGAGTCTTGACTTTGGCACTGGAGGCACTTTGCATGGCCCGAATATACTGCAAAATCAGCTCCGTGGTGATGGATGCGGCGGACACCACGCTGTCCACCATTCCCTCAGCCGAAACCAAATCCACCAGGGGTTTGCGATTGATCTTCGCCACAACCTTACAGTCTCCCGATAGCTTGGCTGCACTCATGGACATCAGGATATTGGCCTCATCGATGCCGGTAATAGCCACAAAGGCATCGGTACTCTCAATCCCCTCTTCCTGGAGCAGCTCACTGTCTGTTCCGTCTCCCACGATCACCAGAGCCTTGGGCAGCCGCTCACCCATCTGGATGCACCGCTGTTCATTTTGGTCGATGATCTTCACCGACATATTCATCTGCAGCAGCTCCGACGCCAGATAATAGCAAATCTTGCTGGCACCCACAATCATGACCGAGGAAGCCCGGTTGCGGAACACGCCCAAATGGCGGAAGAACTGGGAAAGCTGCTCCGGCGAAGCCGTGAGGTAAATCTTATCGCCGGAATGAAGCACAAAGTCACCGGAGGGAATGATGGTCTCCCCCTTGCGGCAAACTGCGCAGATCAGCACCCGGACCCGGATGTTGTGGTACAAATCCGCCAACTGCATCCCATCCAGCGCAGACCGTTCTGCCAAACGATACTCCACCAGCTCCAGGCGCCCCTTGGAGAACGACTCCAGCTTCATAGCCACTGGGAAACGCAGTACCCGGGCAATCTCCCGGGCGGCAGCCTTTTCCGGATTGATGGCCATGGACAGCCCCAGTTCCTCCCGCATAAAGCGCAGCTGCTTTTCATACTCCGGATTCCGGATCCGGGCGATGGTATGCTGAACGCCCAGCTTCTTGGCCACCAAACAGGCCAAGATATTGATCTCGTCGCTGGAAGCGGTGGCAATCAGCAGCTCTGCCTTGTCCGCCTCAGCCTCTTTTTGCACTTCATAACTGGCGCCATTGCCGCACACGCCCATGACATCATAAATATTAATAATGTTCTCAATCAGCTGGGCATTTTGGTCTATGACAGTGACACGGTTATCCACGGAAAGATGCCGCGTCAGCGCCAGCCCCACCTTTCCGGCACCCACGATGATGATTCTCATATTCCGACCTCATTTGATTATTTAGCCGGCGATCCGCCAGCTTTTAAATAGGTACATAGGATTATATCGAATTCCTTTTCAAAAGGGAATACCTTTTGCCTCCCCTTTGGCAGAAATTTTATTTCCCTCTTACTTTCTGGATTTTTTTGGGCAATCGACAATTTTTTTCTTGACAAACCAGCCTCCCTTGCGTACAATGTCCTTAAATTATTTTAGTTAAATAATTTTAATTAAAATAATTGATATTTCGACATCAAGGAGCATAAAATAATGGAATTCGAGAAAGTGCGCGACATCATTGTGGAAACCCTGGGCTGCGACGCTGAGCAGGTCACTCCTACCGCCTCCCTGGCTGATGACCTGGGTGCTGACTCCCTGGCTTCTGTGGAGCTGGTCATGGCGCTGGAAGAAGCTGCCGGTGTTACCATCGACGATGCTGATGTGGCCAACCTCAAGACCGTGGGCGACATCATGGATTACCTGGCCGCTCACAAGGCCTGATCAAACTCCCAGAGGGGTCTCCCCTCTGGGAAAACACTTTCCATGGAGAAAGGAACCGCCATGACCAACCAAGAAATTTATGATCTGATTGCCTGCTTTGAGCGCAGCTCCCTGCAAACCCTGCGTCTCTCCCGGCAGGATTTTTCCATAGAACTTTCCCGCGGCGGCGCAGCCGCCGCTGCCCCTGCGGCCCCCGCCGCCATGCCCGCTCCTGCGGCAGCACCTGCCCCCCGGGAGGCCGATGGTGAGGCCATCACCGCTCCCCTGGTGGGCACATTCTATGCCGCTCCCGCCCCGGATCAGCCTCCCTTTGTCAAAGTGGGTGACCGGGTGAAAAAGGGCCAGACCGTCTGCCTCATCGAGGCCATGAAGATGATGAGCGAGGTCCCCGCCCCCTGTGACTGCATCATTGAGGCAGTCCTCAAGGATAACGGAGAGCTGGCGGCCTTCGGCGAGCCGCTGCTGCGCTATAAGCCATGCTGAAGCGGGTTCTGATTGCCAACCGGGGCGAGATCGCCCTGCGGGTGTTGCGGGCCTGCCGGGAACTGGGAATTGAAACCGTGGCCGTCTATTCCCAGGCTGATGCGGAGGCGCTCCATGTCCAGCTGGCTACTCAGTCAGTGTGCATCGGTCCGGCTAAGGCCTCTGAAAGTTATCTCAACCAGACCGCTCTGCTCACTGCAGCCCTGGCTACCGGATGCGACGGCATCCACCCCGGCTATGGATTTTTGTCTGAAAACGCCGACTTTGCCGACGCCTGCGCCGCTGCGGGGCTGACCTTTATCGGTCCCTCCGGCGACACGATCCGCAAAGCTGGCTCCAAATCTGCCGCCCGCGATCTGATGCGGGCCGCCGGTGTGCCGGTAACCCCCGGTTCCGACGGTCCGGTTTCCTCTGTGGAAGAGGCCCTGGCCGCAGCGGAGTCCGTGGGCTATCCGGTGCTGCTCAAGGCCAGTGCCGGCGGCGGCGGCCGGGGTATCCGCCGCTGCGACAACGCCCAGATTTTGCCCGCCGCTTACGCGGAGGCCAAGGCGGAAGCCAAGGCCTGCTTCGGAGACGACGAGATGTATCTGGAGAAGCTGGTTCTGGCTCCCCGGCACATTGAGTTCCAGGTGCTGGCTGACCGGCACGGCAATGTGATCCATCTGGGTGACCGGGACTGCTCCGTGCAGCGGCGCAACCAGAAGCTCATCGAAGAGGCTCCTGCACGGTGCCTGACACCGGCTCTGCGGGAAGAGATGGGCCAGGCCGCCGTTCGGGCCGCCCGTGCCGTCAACTATGAGGGCGCCGGCACGGTGGAATTCCTGCTGGACGCCGACGGGGAGCATTTCTATTTCATGGAGATGAATACCCGGATTCAGGTGGAACACGGCGTCACGGAAATGATCACCGGCGTGGACCTGGTGCGCCAGCAGCTGCGCATTGCCTCCGGTCTTGCCCTGGATGTGACGCAGGCGGATATTCACCTGGAAGGCCATTCCATTGAGTGCCGGATTAATGCAGAGGATCCCACCAAGAACTTCCAGCCCTGCCCCGGTCAGGTGTCTTTCCTGCACTTCCCCGGCGGTGCCGGTGTGCGGGTGGACTCCTGCCTGTATAACGGCTGCACCCTTTCCCCCTACTATGACTCTATGGCAGCCAAACTCCTGGTGCACGCTCCCACCCGGCTGGAGGCCATCCGCAAGATGCGCCGCTGCCTGGAGGAATTCACCCTGGAGGGCTTCCCCACCAACGCGGAACTGAGCTACCAGATTCTGTACCATCCCATTTTTGTCCGGGGCGGCTGCACCACGGCATTCCTGGACGAACACCTGCCTGAGCTGCTGGACTTCAGCCGCCGGGTAGAGGAGCATGAGGAGGGCGTATGAACAGCATCTTTGCCAAGCGCCGGGCCCGGCTCCTGGCCATGAAGGCCATCCGGGACAACTACATTCCCGGCGACAAACTGATTACCTGCCCCAAGTGCGGACAGGAAAGCGAACGCAAAACCGTCGCGGAGGGGCTGTCTGTCTGCCCCAAATGCGGCTACCACTTCCCCATCGGCGGCTACTACCGCCTGAGCACCATTCTCGATCCCGGTTCTTTCCGGGAGCTCAATGAAAAATATCCCGCGGCCGATCCCCTGTCCTTCCCCGGCTACCGGGCCAAGCTCACCGCCGCCCAGCGCAAGACCGGCCTCACGGAGGCCGCCGTCACAGCCACCGGTACCATCGGCGGCCACAAATGTGTGGTGGGCGTGCTGGACAGCCGCTTTTTCATGGGCAGCATGAGTGCCGCCGTGGGTGAAAAAATCACCCTGGCTATCGAATATGCCGCCAAGAACAAGCTCCCTCTGATCCTGTTTTCCGCCAGCGGCGGTGCCCGGATGCAGGAGGGGATTCTCTCCCTGATGCAGATGGCCAAGACCAGCGCCGCCCTGGCGAGGTTTTCCGACAAGGGGCTGCTGTACATCTCCGTGCTGACCGACCCCACCACCGGCGGCGTCACCGCCAGCTTCGCCTCTCTGGGAGACATCATTCTCGCTGAGCCCGGCGCGCTCATCGGCTTTGCCGGTCCCCGGGTCATCCAGCAGACCATCGGCGAGACTCTGCCGGAGGGCTTCCAGCGGGCAGAATACCAGGAAGAGCACGGTTTTGTAGACGCTGTGGTCCCCCGCTCTCAGATGCGGGAAACGCTTTCCCAGCTGCTCCTGCTCCACGAGAAAGGAGGCCGCGCATGAGCACTTCTCTCACTGCCGCCGAGCGGGTTGCCATTGCCCGCAACCCCCAGCGGCCCAATATCAGCGACTATATCGACGGTCTGTTTACCGACTTTTTTGAGTGCCGGGGCGACCGTCTTTGCGGCGAGGACGCCGCTATTTTGGGCGGTGTGGCGCTCTTTCACGGCCAGAGTGTCACCGTCATCGGCACCCGAAAGGGCAAGACCCTGGAGGAAAACCTCAAGTGCAACTTCGGCATGCCCAATCCGGAGGGCTATCGTAAGGCCCTGCGGCTGATGCGGCAGGCTGAAAAGTTCCGCCGCCCGGTCATTACGTTGATCGACACCTCCGGTGCCTATCCCGGCCTGGAGGCCGAGGCCCGGGGCCAGGGCGAGGCCATCGCCCGGAACCTCATGGAGATGAGCCGGCTGACCGTTCCGGTCATCGCCATCATCACCGGCGAGGGCAACAGCGGCGGCGCTTTGGCGCTGGGTGTGGCCAACCGTGTTTTGATGATGGAGAACTCCATTTACGCCATTCTTTCCCCCGAGGGCTTCGCCTCCATTCTCTGGAAGGATGCCAGCCGCAGCGCCGAGGCCTGCGACATGATGAAACTCACCGCACCAGACCTCATGCGTCTGGGCGTGATTGACGACATCATCCCCGAGCCGGAGGGCGGCGCGCATACCGCCCCGGTTCAGGCGATCCGCCAGGTGGACCGCTGCCTGCAGCGGCATCTGGCCGCCCTTGCAAAGGAAAACGGCCCCGCTCTGGCCGCTGCCCGCTACCAGAAATTCAGAAAGATGGGAGCGGCCGCTCCCCAGAAGGAGGAGCTATGAACGGAATCAAAATCCGGGGCACCGGCCGCTGTGTTCCGGAGCACATTGTCACCAATGACGACATGGCCAAAATCGTGGAGACCAACGACGAGTGGATTACCACCCGCACCGGCATCCAGCACCGGCATCACTGCACCACGGAGAGCCATACATTTCTTTGTGTCAACGCAGCAAAAAGCGCCCTGGAAAAGGCCGGTGTCACCCCCGATGAAATTGGTGCCTGCATTGTCGCTACCGTAACGGGCGACAACATCGTTCCTTCTGCCGCATGCATGCTGCAAAAGGAGCTGGGTCTGCCGGAGGATATTCCCTGCTTCGACCTCAACGCCGCCTGCACAGGCTTTTTGTTTGCCCTGCATACCATGGAGTGCCTGCTCAACGCCTCTCCCCGGAAATTCGGTCTGGTGGTAGGCGCAGAGGTCCTCAGCCGGACCATCAACTGGGCCGACCGCGGCACCTGTATCCTCTTTGGAGACGGCGCCGGCGCCGCCGTGGTGGAATGCCGGGAGGGCTGGCCCTCCATCAGTGCCGTCATGGGCAGCCGCGGCGACGACGAACTGCTGCGCCTGCCCGGAATCGAAACCGGAGAACGCGGCTTTATCTCCATGGAGGGAACCAAGGTCTTCAAATTTGCTGTGGAGGCCGTCCCGGCCTGCATGGACGCGGTTTTGAAAAAGACCGGCAAAACCGTGGAGGATGTGGACTTCTTCGTCTTCCACCAGGCCAATGCCCGCATCATCGACCTGGCGGTGCGCAAATACCACATTCCGCCTGAGAAGTACTATAAAAACATTTCCGAGTACGGCAACACCGCCGCCGCCAGCATCCCTCTGGTTCTGAGCGAACTGCAGGATCAGGGCCGCATCGGACCCGGCAGCCGGATGCTGGTAGTCGGCTTCGGCGGCGGCCTCACCTGGGGCAGTGCGCTGATCGAGTTTGCGTGAGGAGAATACAATGAAAAAGCTCAATGAAATTCTGGGTACCCGACTCCCCTTTATTCAGGGCGGCATGGCCAATATCGCCACCGGCGAATTTGCTGCTGCCTGTTCCAATGCCGGCGTTCTGGGCATGATTGCCACCGGCGGCTGGGACGGAGACCGGCTCCGCAAGGAGATCCGCCGAGCCAAGGAGCTGACGGACAAGCCCTTCGGCGTCAACCTCATGCTCATGAGCCCTTACGCCGACGACATCGCCCAGATCATTCTGGAGGAGGGCGTTCAGGTGGTTACCACCGGCGCCGGCAATCCCGGCAAGTACATCCCCGCCTGGAAAGAGCAGGGCATCAAGGTGCTGCCCGTGGTCGCTGCCGCAGCCCTGGCCAAGCGCCTGTCCCGCTACGGTGTGGACGCCTTCATCGCCGAGGGCACCGAGTCCGGCGGCCATGTGGGCGAGATGACCACCATGGCCCTGGTTCCCCAGGTCATCGATGCGGTGGACGTCCCCGTGGTGGCAGCCGGCGGCATTGCCGACGGCCGTCAGCTGGCAGCCGCCTTCGCTCTGGGCGCCTGCGGCGCACAGGTGGGCACCTGCCTGCTGGCCAGCGTCGAGTGCCCCATCCATGAAAATTACAAGCAGGCCATCCTCAAGGCCAAGGATTCCGACACCACCGTCACCGGCCGCTCCATCGGCGGCCCCGTCCGGGTGCTGAAAAACAAGATGGCCCGGGAGTATCTGGCACTGGAAAAACGCGGCGCCACCCTGGAAGAGCTGGAGCAGGTCACTCTGGGCGGCCTGCGCCGGGCTGTGCTGGAAGGCGACGTGGAACACGGCAGCGTCATGGCCGGTCAGGTGGCCGGTATGCTCCATGAGATCAAGCCTGTCAAGCAGATCTTTGAGGAGCTGTACGCACAAAGCCATACGGTGCTGGAGGCTGTGGGCAAGGAATGGCTGTAACCATCCGGGGAAAAACTCTCCCCCTTCCGATTCTGCAAGGCGGCATGGGCGTAGGAATTAGCCTGGACCGTCTGGCCGGTGCCGTGGCCGCCGCCGGCGGCATGGGCACCATCTCCACGGCTGTTTGCGGCTTCCGGGAGCCGGATTTTGCCGCTGACCCCAAAGGCGCCAACCTGCGGGCCCTGGCCGCGCAGGTCCGGCGGGCCAAGGAACTGGCCCGTGGCGCGGGAATGGTAGCCATCAACGCCATGGTCGCCACCACCCAGTATGCCGACAGCATCCGCACGGCGCTGCGCGCCGGCGTGGATGCCGTGGTATGCGGCGCAGGTCTTCCCAAAGACCTGCCCGGCATTGCCGCTCAGGTACCGGAAAGCGACGCCGCCATTGCCCCCATCGTCAGCGGCGGCCGCGCCGCCACCCTGATCTGCCGCCTGTGGGATAAGCACTACCAGAGGGTTCCGGACTTTGTGGTCCTGGAAGGCCCCTTGGCCGGTGGTCATCTGGGCTTTTCCAAGGAGGAAGCCCAGCAGGCGCAGGCCGGACATCCCCGCCCCCTGCTGGAGCTTTTGCAGGAGGTCCTCACCGCATTGGAGCCCTTCCGGCAGAAGTACGGCCGGGATATCCCGGTATTTGTGGCCGGCGGGATCAAAAACGGCGCCGAGATGCGCCGTTACACTGACGCCGGTGCTGCCGGCGCACAGTTTGCCACCCGCTTTATCGCCACGCAGGAGTGCGATGCCGACGAAGGCTACAAACAAGCCCTCCTGCATGCCAAGCCCGAGGACATCACCATCGTGCAAAGTCCCGTGGGCATGCCGGGCCGGGCACTGCACAGCCCTCTGATCCAGAGGGTGGAGGCAGGCACGCAGCCGCCGGTGGACCGGTGTATCCGGTGCCTCTCCGCCTGCGACCCCAAAACCGCCCCCTACTGCATTTCCAAGGCCCTGATGGCCGCTGCCCGGGGCGATTGGGAAAACGGGCTGTTCTTCTGCGGCGCAGGTGCCGGGGAGATCAACACCCTCTCCACGGTCCAGGAGCAGATGGACCAGATCATGAATGAATGGAGGACCGCGCCATGAAGCTCGGTTTCTTATATGCCGGACAGGGCAGCCAGCACCCCGGAATGGGAGCAGACCTGTACGAAGCGTATCCCGCCTTCCGCGCCGTCATCGACAGCGCCCAGGTGGACTTTGACCTCAAGGAGGTCTCCTTTACCGATTCTCAGGGAGTCATCAATCAGACCCGCTATACCCAGCCCTGCATGGTGGCCTTTGCCGCCGGTCTGACCGCTGTGCTGCGGGAGCAGGGCGTGACCCCCGCTGTGGCGGCAGGTCTTTCCCTGGGCGAGTACTCCGCCCTGCACGCTGCTGGTGTGTTTGACGCCGCCCAGGCCGTCAAGCTGGTTGCCTTCCGCGGCAAGGCCATGGAAGAGGCTGCCGCAGGCCGGGAGAGCGCCATGATCGCGGTTCTGGGCCTGGACCGGGCTCCTTTGCAGGAAGCCTGCGAGGAAGCCGGTTCCCTGGGCTGCGTGGTGATTGCCAACTATAACTGCCCCGGCCAGCTGGTCATCGGCGGTGAGAAGGCCGCCGTGGAAAAGGCAGCCGCACTGGCCAAGGAAAAGGGCGCCAAGCGGTGCCTGCCCCTCAAGGTCAGCGGCCCCTTCCATACACCTCTGATGGCGCCCGCAGGCGCGGCCCTGGAGGAGTATTTCCGTTCCGTCACCTTCGCCCAGCCCCAGATCCCCGTGATCTTCAACTGCCTGGGCGACGTCAAGGGCGACGACGTCACCATTCCGGAGCTGTTGGTGCGCCAGGTACAAAGCAGCGTGTTTATGGAGGATTCCATCCGTAAGATGGCCGCTATGAGCTTGGACGCTTTGGTGGAAATCGGCCCCGGCAAGGCCCTGAGCGGCTTTGTCAAGAAGACTGTCCCCGATCTGCCCGTCTACGCTGTGGAAACCGTGGCCGACGTGGAAGCTCTGGTACAGAAGGTAAAGGAGGAGCAGGTATGAATTTTTCCGGAAAAACCGCCATTGTCACCGGCGGCAGCCGGGGCATCGGCCGTGCCGTGTGCCTGGAGCTGGCCCGCGGCGGTGCCAACGTGGTGCTCTGCTATGCAGGCAACGAGGAAGCCGCCCGTGCCACTGCCGCTGAGTGCGAGGCGCTGGGTGCCTCCGTACTGACGGTGAAGTGTGATGTCTCCGACAGCGCCCAAGTCAAAACTCTGGTGGACAGCGCCATCACCGCCTGTGGCCGGGTGGATATTCTGGTCAATAACGCCGGCATCACCCGGGATGGTCTGCTGATGACCATGAAGGAAGAGGACTTTGACGCCGTGGCCGCCACCAATCTCAAGGGCACCTTTTTGTGCATGAAGGCCGTGGCCCGTCAGATGATGCGCCAGCGCTACGGCCGGATTGTGAATCTGAGCAGCGTGGTGGGCGTCCGGGGCAACGCCGGACAGGTCAACTACGCCGCCAGCAAGGCCGGCGTCATCGGCATGACCAAGTCTCTGGCCAAGGAGCTGGCCTCCCGGGGCGTGACGGTCAATGCCATCGCCCCCGGCTTCATCGAAACCGACATGACCGCTGCCATGCCGGAAGCCGCCAAGACTGCCACCCTGGCCTCCATCCCCATGGGACGTCTGGGCCAGGCGGAGGACGTGGCCCGGGCCATCGCCTTCCTGGCGGCGGAGGAGTCCGGTTATATCACCGGCCAGGTACTGTGCGTGGACGGCGGCATGGCCATGTAATGCGGCCGGTGACTCCCCCGCATTTTCCGGTATTGTCCGCGGCTCCTGCCGCATTCCCTGCGGTCTGAGCAGCAATCCGCCCACTCTGTACCGCCATTTTATCCGATTGATTTCACAGGAGGTTACCACTATGGATCGACGCAGAGTCGTCATCACCGGCCTGGGGGCCGTCACCCCCATTGGCCTTACCGCGCTGGAGAGCTGGCAGGCCGTGAAGAACGGCGTGTGCGGCGTGGCGCCTATCACCCAGTTTGACCCTTCCGGAATGAAGGTGAAGCTGGCGGCTGAAGTGAAAGGCTTTGAAGCCGAAACTCTGCTGGGTCGCCAGGAGGCCAAGCGCATGGGCCGGTTCACGCAGTTTGCTGTAGTGGCCGCCCGGGAGGCCATTTCCGACGCCGGCTTTGACATCAAGAATGCAGACCCCGACCGCTGCGGCGTGATTATCTCCAGCGGCATCGGCGGTCTGTCCATCACCGAAGCCGAACACGACAAAGGCAAGGAGAAGGGCTGGGACCGGGTGTCTCCGTTCTATATCCCCACGGGTATCTGCAATATGGCTGCCGGTCAGGTGGCCATTGACCATGGCTTCAAAGGCATGTGCACCTGCCCCGTTACCGCCTGCGCCGGCGGCACCAACGCGGTGGGAGATGCCTTCCACTATATCCGGGACGGCTATGCCGACGTGATGCTCTGCGGCGGCACGGAAGCCAGCGTAACCCCGCTGGCAATCGGCGGCTTCACATCCATGAAGGCCCTGTCCCAGGCCACGGATCCCAACCGGGCATCCATCCCCTTTGACGCCGAACGCAGCGGCTTCGTGCTGGGCGAGGGCGCCGGTGTGCTGCTGCTGGAAGAGCTGGAGCACGCGCTGGCCCGGGGCGCCAAGATCTATGCCGAAATCACCGGCTACGGCGCCACCTGCGACGCTTACCACATGACCGCGCCCCTGCCCGACGGCAGCGGCGGCGCCAAGGCCATGGCCCTGGCACTTTCCGACGGCCAGACCGCTCCCGACTCTGTGGACTACATCAATGCCCACGGCACCTCCACCCATCTCAATGATGCCGGTGAAACCGCTGCCGTCAAGACGGTCTTCGGAGCCCATGCCTATGAGCTGGCCATGAGCTCTACCAAATCCATGACCGGCCATATGCTGGGTGCCGCCGGCGCCGTGGAGGCCATCTTCACCGCGCTGACCCTGCGGGACGGCTTCCTGCCCGCCACCATCAACTATCAGGTCAAAGACGAGGCCTGCGACCTGGACGTGGTGCCGGGTGTGGGCCGCAATGCCGATGTGCACTATGCCATGTCCAACTCTCTGGGCTTCGGCGGCCACAACGGCAGCCTGCTGATGAAGAAGTGGGAGGCGTAACATGGAACTCAATTCCAATCAGATTGCTGAAATCCTGCCTCATCGGTTCCCCTTCGCCCTGGTGGACCGGATCACCGATTACGAGCCCGGCCAGTGGGCCAAGGGCATCAAGTGCGTCAGCGTCGGCGAGCCCGTTTTCTGCGGCCACTTTCCTCAGGAGCATGTCCTGCCGGGCGTGCTGATTCTGGAGGCCATGGCCCAGGTGGGTGCCATCGCCATTCTCTCCCTGCCGGAGAACAAGGGTAAGATCGCGTACTTTGGCGGCGTGAAAAACGCACGGTTCAAGCACAAGGTCGTTCCTGGTGATGTTCTGGAAATGGAATGTGTGCTGACCAAGCGCCGCGGTCCGGTGGGGGTCGGTGAATGCCGCGCCACTGTCAACGGCGAGCTGGCCTGTACCGCGGAGCTGACCTTTGCTGTCGGCACAAAATAATCTGCCGGTTTCTCCCAGGAGCGCTGTACCGCATTGGGAATATGGCCGGAAAGCGGGGGAACCGAATGCTGAAAAACGCATTTTTTAACGTGTATACCAAATTTAAGCTGCATTTCTACCAGGAGATCTTTCGGCGCTTTCAGGACCGGGAGGCCAGTTTGACAACTGTGGAAACCTTCTGCATGGAAACCATTCAAGCGCTGGGCAGCCCTACTGTCAACGAGTTTGCCACCTTCATGCGCATCTCCCCTCCCAACGCCGCCTACAAGGTCAACAGCCTGGTCAAGAAGGGATATATCCGCAAGGTCCAGTCTCCCGATGACCGCCGGGAATACCATCTGGAGGTTACCCAAAAGTATATCGACTACTACAACATCTCCACCAGCTACATGGTCCAGGTCATGGACCGGATTGCCAACCGTTTCTCCCCCGAGGAATGCGCCAAGCTGGAGGAAATGCTCACAGTGGTCAGCCGGGAACTCATGCCCGAAGTGGACATCCCTGAGGCAAACATTCCTGAGAGCTGAATCTCTGCAAGTCTCACAGAAAAAAACAGGCCGTTTTCACAGTGAAACGGCCTGTTTTTCTGCTATTCAGATTTCAAAAAAATGTTCCGGCAAGCGGATATCACTCCGGGGAACCTTGTCCCAGTCAAACTCTTCCAGCAGCTCCCAGGCACTGGCCGGCTCGGCCGAGGGGTGGAATCCTGCCAAATACGCCAGTTTCCCCAACACCGCCTGTGCACTCATGCGTCCCTGGAGCACTTCCAACCCCGCGTCTGCATCCCGCTTGGAAAGCCGCCGCCCGTCCGGCGCCAGCAGCAGCGGCACATGGCAAAAAGACGGCGGCGTCAGATCCAGCAGGCGGTAAAGGTACAGCTGCCGGGGCGTGGAATCCAACAAATCCGCCCCGCGGACTACCTCTGTGATCCCCATGGCGGCATCATCCACCACCACCGCCAGCTGGTAGGCAAACATCCCATCCGACCGGCGCAAAAGAAAGTCCCCGCACGCACGGGCCAGATTCTCCCGAACCGCTCCCAAATGCCCGTCGGTAAACCCGATTTCCTCCTCCGGCACCCGCAGGCGAAGCGCCGGGGCGCGGCGCAGCGACCGCTCCGCAATCTGCGCGGCAGACAGCTTCCGGCAGGTTCCGGGATAGATCACCTGTCCATCCTCCCGATGGGGCGCACTGGCGGCATGGAGCTCCGCCCGGGTGCAAAAGCAGGGATAGACCAGTCCTTGTGCCTCCAGCTGCTCCAGTGCTGCCTGATAGCGATCTGTCCGCTGACTTTGAAAATACGGACCGTTGGAGCCGCCAACTTCCGGTCCTTCATCCCAATCCAGTCCCAGCCAGTGCAGATCCTCCATCATCTGCCGGGCATACCGCTGGGGACACCGGGCCGTGTCCAGGTCCTCGATCCGCAAAACCATGTGTCCCTCTTGCTGTCTGACCGACAGCCATGCCAACAGACAGCACAGAATGTTACCCAGATGAATCCGTCCGCTGGGTGATGGCGCAAAACGTCCTGTAACCTTCACGCTGTCCCTCCTCTTCTTTCCTGAGCTCTAATTTCTTATTGTAGCGTACCATGACATGGGACGCAAGGGGGCAGCAGGTTTTAACTGGACAATTCTCCAAATAAATGATATAATAAAAAGATTAAATCCAATTGAAAACGAGGTGCTTTACCATGAGCGAGGAGATGCGGACCTTCGGATACCTGTGTCCCAAATGCGGCAAACCGGTAATGGGAACCCGTTCCATATTTGCCTTGGAGGCCTCCGACGCGGAGATCGCCTGCGAATGCGGCGGCAGCGTGCTGCGTACAGAGTATGACGGCCGGGACTACCGGGTATATGTCCCCTGCGGCCTGTGCTCCGAAACCCATATGGCAATTTGCCCGCCGGACCGGATGCTCCGGGGCGCCACCGCCCTGGCCTGTTCCCAAACCAAGCAGTTTTGCTGCTTCATCGGCCCTGAAGGCATTGTGGAAAAGAACCTGCGGGAACTGGTGATCCTGGCTGAAAAGGAAAAACAGCAGCAGGAAGAGCCGGAAGCCTTTGCGGATAATGTCATCATGTATGAGATTCTCTCAGAACTCAAGGACATTGCCGCCAGGCCCGACGGCATCACCTGCGCCTGCGGCAGCAATCGCTGCGGCATGGAAATCCGGCGTTCCTCCGTGGACCTGGTATGCCGGGACTGCGGCGCCCGGCTGCGGATTCCCGCCGCCACGGACCGGGATCTGGACGATCTGTGCTGCCATATGAAACTGGTGATCCCCGGCAAATAAACAGCGGCATCTTTTTTGCCGGGCATGCATACTCTGAGGGAAATGCCGTTTTATTTTGTTTTCCCACAGAAAGGAATGGAACGATATGATTTCACTGCTGGCGCGGCTGTTCATCAAGCCCCAGGAAGATGAGGCGGCCATGCGCAAAGCCTACGGTATCCTCTGCGGTGCCGTGGGCATCGGACTGAATGTGCTGCTCTTCCTGGGAAAATTTCTGGCCGGAACCATTTCCGGCTCCATCGCCATTACCGCCGATGCCTTCAACAACCTCTCTGACGCGGGCAGTTCCTGTGTGACTCTGCTGGGCTTTCAGCTGGCCGGTCAAAAGCCGGACGTCCACCACCCCTTCGGCCATGGGCGGTTTGAATATCTCTCCGGTCTGGCCGTATCGGTACTGATCCTGCTGATGGGCTTCGAGTTGGGCAAATCCTCCGTGGAGAAGATTCTGCACCCGGCCCCGGTAGACTCCAGTCCCCTGGTCCTGGCAATCCTGTGTGTTTCCATTGCGGTGAAACTCTACATGGCTCTATATAATCACCGCTTGGGAAAGAAGCTTCACTCCTCCGCCATGACCGCCACCGCCATCGACTCTTTAAGCGACAGCATTGCCACCACCGCCGTCCTGGCGGCCACCCTGGTGGGGCAATTCTTCCATGTGATGATTGACGGCTGGTGCGGTATTCTGGTGGCCTGCTTTATTCTCTGGTCCGGCTACGGTGCCGCCAAGGAAACCATCGATCCCCTGCTGGGCACACCGCCTACCCACGAGTTTGTCTCCCGAATCCAGGAGCTGGTCCTGGCCCATCCGTCCATCATCGGCATTCACGACCTGATTGTGCACGATTACGGCCCCGGCCGGGTGATGATCTCCCTCCATGCGGAAGTCTCCGCCTCCGAAAACGTTCTGGAGCTCCACGACGAAATCGATAACGTAGAGCGGGAACTGCGGGAGAAGCTGGGCTGTGACGCCGTCATCCATATGGACCCCGTGGTGACCGACGATGGAATCACCCAGCAAACCCGCCAAAGAGTCGCCACGCTGGTACGCTGCATTGACGATGACATTTCCATCCACGATTTCCGCATGGTCTCCGGTCCCACCCATACCAATGTCATTTTTGATGCCGTGGTGCCCTTTGGTTTCCGCCTGTCGGATGAGGAGGTCGCCTCCAAGATCAAGTCCGCCGTCCGGGCTCTGGATGGAAATTACTATGCCGTGGTAAATGTAGAGCGCTCCTATACATAAGAAGGTCTTTGGAACGGCGTTTCCACACCGCCGTGATAAGGAGGTTATGACGATGCCCCTTCCCTGGTACTATCATCTGTTGACCCCGGATTGGATGCAGCACCGCGACCTTGCCGACGTGCTGGAACGCCAGCAGTCTGATGCCAATTCCCTGGAACGGCGGGTGGAACTTCTGGAACGGCAGCTGCAGGACCAGCAGCGCCACATCCAGGGGCTGGAAGCCCTGCTGGCTGCCCACGGCATTACACCGCCTCCCGTACCGGAGGAGGAACCCCCTCAGGCGGCCGTTTTCCCCGCCCGCACCCGGGAAACCATCACATGTCCCCGGTGCGGTGCCCGTCAGCGGGGAGACCGGGACAGCTGCTACGTCTGCAGTCTGCCTTTTCAATACGAATCTGAATGAATACGGTCCGGCGATGCTTACGCACCACCGGACCGTGATATTTTTGCCGCCTTTGGGAAATCCTAAAAAAACTCCATCAAACCGAGGTGGCTTTTATGAACCATAAACGTGTGGGCCGGCAAACGGTTGCTCTGGAACACCCTCCTTCCGTGGCGGCCTTTGCCAATATCGGCGGAAAATTCGAGGGACAAGGTCCCCTGAAGGATTACTTCGACGAATTGTGTGACGACGCTTTTTTTGGAGAGAAAACCTGGGAGAAAGCCGAGTCCACCATGCAAAAACGAGTGCTCAAACGCGCCCTGGAACGGGCCGATCTGGAACCGAAGGACGTGGACTATATTCTGGCCGGTGACCTGCTGAACCAGTGCATTGGCTCCTCCTTCAGCGTGCGGGAATTCGGCATTCCGTTTTACGGCCTCTACGGCGCCTGCTCCACCATGGGCGAATCTCTTTCCCTGGCAGCCCTGCTGATTGACGGCGGATTTGCCGATACCGTAGCCGCCATGACCAGTTCCCACTTCTGCACCGCGGAGCGGCAGTATCGCATGCCGGTCCCCTATGGAAGTCAACGCTCCCCCACAGCGCAGTGGACTGCCACCGCCGCAGGCTGCACGATCCTGCGCAGCAGCGGCTCCGGCCCCTATATCACCCACGTCACCTGTGGAAAGGTGGTGGACAAGGGAATCACGGACGCCAACAACATGGGAGCGGCCATGGCCCCCGCAGCCTATGACACCCTCTCCGCTTTCTTTCAGGACACCGGCACGCGCCCGGATGAATACGATCTCATCCTCACCGGAGACCTGGGAGAATTGGGCCATCGCATTGTTCTGGATCTTTTTGCACAGCAGGGCGTGGAGTTGGGAAATCGCTATCAGGACTGCGGCATGCTTTTGTATGACCGGGAACGGCAGGATATGCATGCCGGAGCCTCCGGCTGCGGCTGTTCGGCATCCGTGCTCAACGGATATCTGCTCACACAGCTGCGCCGAGGCAAATGGAAGCGGATTCTGTTTGCTCCCACTGGTGCGCTGCTCTCTCCCACCTCCAGTTTTCAAGGGGAATCCATCCCCGGCGTGTGCCATGCGCTTTGTTTTCAGGCCTGAGTCCAAATCTCTTTGGGAGGTATCGCGATCATGGAGTATCTCAACGCATTCTTATGCGGCGGCATTCTCTGTGCCATCGGGCAAATCTTAATCGACCGCACCTGCCTGACCCCTGCCCGGATTCTGACGGGCTATGTGGTCAGCGGCGTGCTGCTCAGCGCCTTAGGCTTATATGAACCTCTGGTGCAATGGGGCGGTGCCGGCGCAACGGTCCCCCTTACCGGTTTTGGTCACTTGCTGGCCGGAGGCGTGAAAAAGGCCGTGGCTGCTGATGGGTGGCTGGGTGTCCTCACCGGCGGCCTGAGCGCGGCAGCCGGCGGCATTACAGCGGCAGTGGTTTCCGGCGTCGTCATGGCTCTGCTCTTCCGCCCCGGCGACAAGCGCTGAGAAGCTCGGATTTGTCATCCTTTTGTTCTTCTTTTCCGTGAGAGATCTGTTATACTCTGTTCGATTTCATTCGACACCCATGGAAAGGAAGTTCTTCAATGCGACGTTTGACCGCTCTTTTGTTGGCCTTGCTGCTGCTTGCCGCGCTTCCCGCCTGCAGCGCTTCTCAAAACAATACAGATTCCCCTGCCGACAATGCACCAGCAGAAACTCCCGTTCCGGAACCGGAACCCGAACCCGAGCCGGAACCTTACACGATTTTGGATCCCACGGTCATGCCGGAGGGCGGGAGTCGGGACGGTGTGACCTACACGGCTTACGACGGCATCGTGGAGCATTTGTTTTTTCATCCGGTAGTGGCCTACCCGGAACTGGCATTCGACGGAGATGCCCAGTCTGACGGCATTGACGACTATATGGTCACCGCCGACGAGTACCGCAAAATCCTGCAAAGCGTTTATGACCGTGGCTATGTTCTGGTGGATATTGCGGACGTCTGGAGTGAAGTGACCGGAGAAGACGGTCAACCCACCATGGTGCGCAATACACTCTATCTGCCGGAGGGAACAAAGCCCTTGATTCTCTCCTTTGACGACACCAACTATTATGAATACATGCTCTCCAATGGCTTTACCCACAAGCTCATCCTGGGTGAGGATTGCAAAATTGCCTCCTGGGGCCTGGACCCGCAGGGCCAGGAAGTGATCTCCCGGGACCTGGACGCCATTCCCATTCTGGACAAGTTTGTGGAGGAACACCCGGACTTTTCCCCCTTCGGCGCCAAGGGCTGCCTGAGCCTGACCGGCTATGAAGGAATCCTGGGCTACCGCACGCAAACGGATACCAAGAGCTGGACCCAGGCCCAGGAAGCCAACCGGCAAAAGGAAATTGACGCCGTGAAGCCCATCATTGCCGAGCTCAAGCGCACCGGCTGGACCTTTGGCAGCCACACCTGGGGCCACATCCGCCTGGGCACCAAATCTCTGGAGAGCATCCAGGCCGATACCCAGCGCTGGTTCGATGAGGTGGGCAGTCTGGTCGGTCCCACCACCATCCTCTTCTATCCGCATGGAGAGCGCCCTGACGGAAACGACTGGCAGAATACCGGTCCCGTGTTCCAGTACCTGCAAAGCCAGGGGTTCCGTGTCTTTTGCTCTGTGGGCATCAACAGCTTCAGCTATATCAAGCAGGATATCTGCGCCGTGATCTGTGACCGGCTCCATCCCGACGGCACCACCCTGCGTGGCAGTGACAAGGTGCTGAGCTGGTATAGTCAGTTCTACGATGCCCGGGATATCATCGATCTGCAGGTACGTCCCCAGAGGGAAGTCCGCTGGACGCCCAAAGCCCCCGCCTAACATCGCGTGAATGCCGCATCCGTACCGTTTGTCACTGGTACGGATGCGGCATTGTTTTCATTTGGTGGTTCCGCACTGCTCTTCCATCCACAGTTCGTATAGGAGACAGCCTTCTTGGGGGGCATAAAAAACAGGCGGCGGAAATTCCGCCGCCTGCCGTGATGGCTTTATACCAGTTTTTCAAAATAGTAGAACGTCTCGTCCTCTCCCTTTTTGCGCATACAGGAAGAGAGCATCTGGTAAGAGGCCTGATTCTCCTTGAAGCACTTGGCCACCACCCGGGAAAGATGAACCTTGTACAGTCCCCAGTTGGCCACAGCGGTAAAGGCCTCCGTGCCATAGCCATGTCCGGCATAGGCGGAGTCGATCCGGCAGCCCAGCTCCGCGCCGCCCCGGCAGTCAAACCGGTAGAGAACCGCCTCGCCGATGAGCTTGCCGTCCAAGCGAACGGCGAAATTCACTGCCTGCCGGTTCTCAAAATCCCGGCGGGCCACCTCATAGAAGCTGTTTTCTTCCACAGGACCGCCCAATCCGCCCACATCGTCATATCCCCACCAGCGATTGCGTTCCTGGTCCAGCACCAGGGCATTGTATGCCGGAATATCCGCCGGTGTCAAAGCAGAAAGCGTCAGCCGCTCGGTTTTCAGCTCCGGGATCTGACGCACATGGGTCAGCAGTTCATTTTGGGGTTCAAAACAGTACTTGGGCGCCAGCTTTGCCGGGCCGTACTGGAGTTTTGACGTCCGCAGTCCCCGGTCCGCCGCGTCGTCCTCCCGGTTGATCCACTGGCAGTCGTCACCAAAGGCACAGGCAAACTCCTGCACCAAAGTGGGATACACGCCGGTATAGGAATAGAGGGCCTTCTCAATATGAATAATCAGAGTATCCCCGCATTTTTCCGCCAGGGACAGCGCCACCAGCTTCTCTCCGTCAAACATGCCGCCTGCCCGGAACCAGGACTTTCCCGCCATCTTCAGCATCTGGCGGGCCAGACGCAGCTCATCCCGAGCCTTGGCATTATCCCCTTTGGGAAACTCCGCCTCATAGTCCTTCCAGAACTGCTCAATGACCGCTTCATCTTTTCCGGTCAGAGGGCGGAAATACGCTTCCGGCCATTGCGTCCGGAACTTTTTGATATGATTGCGCTGACCGGAATAGCGGCGCCCGGCAAACAGCTGCAGATCTTCCCGGTAATAGACATAGTCCCGCCAGGTGCGGATGTCGCTCACTCGCACATACGGATACCGGGCCAGCAGCCGGGCCGCTTTGCACTCCGGCACCACGGAGATCACCGGTGCCGCACCCTGCTCCAGGCAGTATGCCTCAATGGCATCCAGCGCAGCATCTTCATCCCCCTCAGGCCCCGGTACAGGATAATCAAACACCCAGTGGCCATCATGCTCATTGCGCACCACCAGGCATCCGGCGATCTCCGCCCAGGCCGGATGCAGCACCGGGCGCCACATCAGCTTGGTTCCCACGGAATACTCACAGATACCGTAGTTGCATGTTTCATAGTACCGGCGCAGCTTGGCACCGTCCTGCTTGGTCACTGGCTTGAATTGCTCCATACTTCCTCCATGCGCCGCCAGGCGCTTTTTTCCGCTTCCTATTGTATTCTGACAGTATACGCCGAATTGTCCGGCCATTCAGTTGTTTTCGCAACAAAAGGTCTGCTGTCCGCTCCGGCTCATTTCAATCCCACATACGCCATGCCCCAGCAGCCCGGCCCGGCATGGGTCCCGATGACAGCCCCCAGCTCGTCCCACTCATAGGTATGGATGCCCAGGGCCGCGGTTACTTTCCGGGCGTATTCTTCCATGGCTTCCTGGCAGCGGGAGTGCCCAAACACCACCGGGCAGCGGCTGTCCACCGGATAGGCCGCGGCAAAGTCCAGTGTGTAATCCAGGGCTTTGGCCTTTCCCCGCACCTTGCCTACAGAACGAACCTCGCCGTCTACGATGGCGACTACCGGCGAAATCCCCAACATGGTCCCCAGCGCTGCGGCAGAAGCAGAGACCCGTCCGCCCATCTTCAGATATTTCAGTGTTCCCACAAATGCCAAAAACCGTACCCGGGGCCGCAGCTGCTCCAGATGATCCACAATTTCAGCGGCTGTGGCTCCCGCATCCCGCAGACGCACAGCCTCCCGGACCAGGAGTCCCTCTCCAATGGTCACATTGAGAGAATCCACCAAATGCAGCCGCTCGGCTCCCTCCACCATGCCCGCGGCCACACAGGCAGACTGGTAGGAACCGGACAGCTTGGACGAGAGCAGAATAGCCACCACTTCATTCCCGGTATCCAGCAGCGGCTGGAACACATCGCAATACTCCTGGGGATTGAGCTGGGTGGTCTTGGGCAGGATCTTGGCCTCCGCCTGCTTGGTATAGAACGTTTCCTTATCCAGATCCACGCCGTCCTGGTAAACACCATCCTCGAAAATGACCCGCATGGGAATCAGATGCACATTCCGCTCCCGGGCCTCCTGGGCAGTCAGATCACTGGTGGAATCCGTGATAATCTCAATGGCCATACGCTCCTCCTTCGGTATAACTTGCCCTTTCCGGCAAACGACATTGGTTTCACTATATCAAATTCGGCAAAAATTGCAAGGAATTTGCGTTGACACCGTCATTCCCGCGTGCTTTCATAAAAGGAGAACCATATAGCGAGGAGGAATTGGATGACGGAACAAGAACGCATGCTCTCCGGTGCTCTGTACAATGCAGGAGATCCGGCCCTGCTGGAGGCACGGCAGCGGGCCAAATGCCTGTGTCACCGTTTCAATACCCAAAGTCCGGAGGACAATGCCTATGCCCAGCATCAGCAGGAAACTCTGCAGGCCCTGCTGGGACATGTAGGGACACAGTGTTGGATCGAAGCCCCTTTCCACTGTGATTATGGTACCCAGATTACCATTGGCGATCACTTTTTTGCAAACTACGACTGCATCTTCTTGGACGTGGCGCCGATTGTAATTGGAAATCATGTGTTTTTAGGGCCTCGGGTCAGCCTTTTCACAGCCGGACACCCGCTTACCGCCCAGATTCGAAATCTGGAGCTGGAGTTTGGAAAACCCATTACCATTGGCGACAGCGTCTGGATTGGCGGAGATACCACCGTGCTGCCGGGCGTCACCATTGGGCCGGAAACCGTGGTGGCCGCCGGGTCTGTCGTAACCAAGGACCTGCCGGGCGGCGTCATAGCCGTGGGCAATCCCTGCCGGGTACTGCGTCCCCTGACTGAAGAGGACCAGGCATTTTGGCAGGCGCAGCGGGAAGCCTATCTGCAAAGCAGCACATGAGAAAAAGAAGGAGAAGGCCGGGCGGGCCTTCTCCTTTTCCATTTCGCGGACCGCCTCAGTTCATCTGCTTGCGGCGGCTGAGGTTCATGGTGCCGTCCTGCATGTTGTTCAGGGAGTCCAGGCTCTTGCCGGTTCCCAGGGCCACGCAGGAAATGGCGTCCTCGGCAATCTCTGTATGAATGCCGGTACGGGCGGTAACCAGCTTGTCAAAGCCGGAAACCAGGCTGCCGCCGCCGGTCATGACAATGCCGTTGGTGGAGATATCCGCCACCAGCTCCGGGGGCGTGCGCTCCAGCACGGAGTGAATGGCCTCCATAATGCGCTCCACGGGCTCTTCGAAGGCATCCATCATCTCGGTAGAGGACACGGTAACCACCTTGGGCAGGCCGGTCAGCAGGCAGCGGCCCTTGACATCCATGGTCTCCTCCTCTTCCTTGGGGAAGACGCAGCCGATCTGCTTTTTCATCTCCTCAGCGGTACGCTCGCCCACCAGGAGGTTGTGCTTGCGGCGCATATACTTGACGACCGCCTCATTGAGCTGGTCGCCGGCGATCTTGATGGAGGCACTCTCCACCACGCCGGACAGGGAGATCACGGCGATATCCGCCGTGCCGCCGCCGATATCCACCACCATGTGGCCGTCGGGCTTGGCAATATCGATGCCCGCACCGATGGCTGCCGCCACGGGCTCTTCAATGAGATACACCTTCCGGGCACCGGCCTGGATGCCGGCATCGATGACAGCACGCTCTTCCACCTCGGTAATGCCGGAGGGGACACAGATGATAACCCGGGGCTTGAAGAAGGACACGCCTGCCACCTTGTGGATGAACTCCCGCAGCATCCGCTCCGTCATGTCATAGTCGGAAATAACGCCCTCCCGCAGGGGACGGATAGCCACGATGTTGCCGGGGGTACGGCCCAGCATAGCCTGGGCCTCGGTGCCCACCTTGAGCAGCTTGCCAGTATTCTTATCCAGAGCCACCACAGAGGGCTCGTTGAGGACAATGCCCTTGCCCTTTACATATACCAGAACCGATGCGGTACCCAGATCGATACCGATATCCTTCGCCATGGACATAAAATTCCACCTCATTGATCTTTCTATACAATATTATGAACGGTTTTTCCGCTTACAATCATACGTGAGATATTATAGCGGCAAAATTTCTTGATTGCAACCACATTTTATGAACTTTTTCCAGTTTTTCCATCCTTTTCCGACGGGGTTCGCGCTGCCACGGCGCACATCACTTCCGCCGCTCCTGCCTCCCGCAGCACCCGGGCGCACTCCCGAAGTGTCGCCCCTGTCGTACAAATATCATCAATGAGAAGAATCCGGTGTCCGGCAACCATCGCAGGGTCCAGGACCTCATATGCCGCCAGCACATTGTCGCGTCTTTGAGAAGCATCCCGCAGTCCCGACTGGGCGGGCGTATGACGGCTTTTGCGCAGGAGGCGTTTCGGCTCCGCCTGCCACACCCGGCAAGCCGCCCGGGCCAGGAGTTCCGCTTGGTCGTATCCGCGCCTGCGCAGCCGCTTCCTGCTCACCGGCACCCACGTCACCAGATCAAACTCCCCATAAAAGGCCTCCGCCGCGCATTGGGCAATCATCTCACCCAAACAATCTGCCGCCGAAACCCCCTCATGGAATTTAAAGCGCAGCAATCCCTGCCGGGCAATGTCTTCGTACCAAAGCGGTGCTGCACAGCGCAGCCCGGCTTCCAACAGGCGCACGGACTCCCCCTCCCGGGTCAGGGGAAGGTTTTTCTGGCAGATTGGGCAAACGCCGGACCTGTCCTGAATCTTACCGCAGAACGGGCACCGGGGCGGAAACAGCAGATCCAGCAGTGCAGTCCAAATACTCACCGGGCAGTCCTCCGCCGGGGATACGGCGCGGGCTCGTCCGTCAGGCCCACCAGATAGTCCACACTGACACCGTAAAACTCCGCCAGCCGGACAACCAAATGCAGCGGCATCTCCCGCTCACCCCGCTCATATTTGGAATACAAAGACTGATCGCAAAGCAGCAGCTTTGCAATTTCTCTCTGTTTCAGATCCCGGTCTTCCCGCAGGTCCCGAATCCTTAGAATCATATCCATCACCAAAATGATTCTATTCTAGGACACATTGTACTTTCTTATTTTGGACCATTTGTCCTAATCCATGCAAAAAAGCAGCGAAGGAGACAGACTCCTTCGCTGCGATATCTATGCAGCTCATCCTTGTATGCCGGACTCCTTGCTGTGGGCAGGCCACACCGTTCGGAACAGCACCGCAGAACACGCACCGGGGCGGAACCGGCAGATCCAGCTGTGCAGTCCAAAGGCTCACCGGGCAGTCCTCCGCCGGGGATACGGCGCGGGCTCGTCCGTCAGGCCCACCAGATAGTCTACGCTGACGCCGTAAAACTCCGCCAGTGTCACAACGGCATCCAGCGGGTACCGCGTCGTCCCGATCTCATATTGGGAATAGGTATTCTGGCTGACATGCAGGACCTGGGCTACCTGCTCCTGCGTCAGTCCACGGTCGATCCGGATATCCCGGATTCGACCGTATTTTAAAATTTCCGTACGCATACGCATCACCTATGGATGAGTATATGTATCTAGAAATCAGATATTTTTCTTTATCGTATTTTCAGATAAATCTTGAGGCAGCAAATCATCCGCCCCGTACGGAACCCTGAGGGAAGCCGCACGGGGCAGGTGTTATTCCTTATGATCCTTTTGATAGTGCGCCAAACGCCACCGCAATCCGGAATAGCGCCGCTGCTGGCGGTCATTTTCCGCCATGGCCCGGACAGCGGCGTCATCTCCCACCAAGATCAGCAGCTCCCGGGCCCGGGTCAGCGCCGTATACAGCACCCCCCGCACCATCAGGGACTGGGCGGCCGGCATGGCCGCCATCACCACGCAGCGATACTCGCTGCCCTGGGCCTTGTGCACCGTCTGCGCATAGGCCAGATCCACCTCGCTGAGCATCTCCAGGCTGTACGCGGCACTGCGGCCGTCGAAGTCCATCATCAGCCACTCGCCGGACGGATCAATCTCCACGATCTTGCCCACGTCTCCGTTGAACATGCCCGTTCCCACGGTGCCGTCGGCCTTTTCCCATACCACGTCATAATCGTTGCGGGTCTGCATGATGCGGTCACCCTCCCGGAACAACCGCTCCCCCCACATCAGCTCACGCTTGTCCGCAGCGGCAGGATTGAGCGCCTCCTGCAGGCACTGGTTGAGCCGGATGGTTCCGCTGGGTCCTTTCCGGGTGGGCGTCAGGACCTGAATCTGATCGGCGGGAATCCCCATCTTTTCCGGCAGGCGGGTCTTGCACAGCTCCACCACCGTGCTCACGGTTCTCTGCGCATCCCGGCGGCACAAGAAGAAAAAGTCCCCCTGGTCATTGGTCATCTGGGGCGGCTGGCCCACATTCACCGCATGGGCGTTGCGGATAATAGCCGATTCCGACGCCTGGCGGAACACCTCCCGCAAAAATACCGTCTCTACCCGACCGCTGCGGATCAGGTCGGCAAACACATTCCCCGCGCCCACGGAGGGCAGCTGGTCCGCATCTCCCACCAGCACCAGCCGGGTGCCCGGCCGGAGCGCCCGCAGCAGGGCGGAAAAGAGCGGCAAATCCACCATGGACATCTCGTCCACCACCACGGCGTCCGCCTCCAAAGGCTCCTTCTCCGTTTTCTGAAACGTAATCTGATGGGTGGCGTCGTTCCAGCTCATCCCCAAAAGGCGGTGGACCGTCTGGGCTTCCATCCCGGTCAGCTCACTCATCCGTTTGGCTGCCCGGCCGGTAGGTGCCGCCAGCACGATATCCAGCCCCATCTTCCGGAACAGCGCCACGATGCCCCGAACCGCCGTGGTCTTGCCGGTGCCGGGACCACCGGTGAGAATCAGGACCCCCACCTGTGCCGCCAGCTCCACCGCCCGGCGCTGCTGGGGCGCATAGGTGATGCCCGCCTCCTGCTGGATCTCCTCCACAGTCCGCTCCGCCTGCCGGCTTTGGTCTGCGGAGACCTCCAGCAGTGCATTGAGCCGGGCGCAGGCATCGGTTTCCGCCTCCCACAATCGGCGCAGATAGCATGCCTCCACATTGGCTACCTGCTCCTGCACCACCGTGCCCCGCTCCACCAGAGTATCCAGCGCCGCCTCCGGCAAACTCTCGTCACACCCCAGCAGCTGGGCCGTGGCGGCAATCAGCTTGCTCCGGGGCAAAAAGACATGGCCGTTGTGCTCATTGTGGCTGAGCTCAAAGGTCACCGCTGCCTGAAGCCGGGCCTGGCAGCCCTCGTCAAAGCCCATACTCAGGGCAATGGCATCTGTCACAGAAAACTCCACACCGCAATCATCGGTAGAGAGCAGATAGGGATTGTTCCGTACCATCTCCAGCGCCGCGTCGCCATAGGTCTGGCGCAGCTGCATAGCCAGCACCGGCGGCAGCTCATACCGGGCCAAAAAGGCCATCAGACGCCGCATGCCCATGTGCTGCCGGAAACCCGCCGCAATCTCTTGGGCCTTCCGGGCCGTAATACCCTTGATGGCAGTCAGCCGCTCCGGCGCCTGCTCCAGAATTTCCAGCGTCTCCACGCCGAAGCGGTCGACAATATTCCGGGCGGTGGCAGGACCCACGCCTTTACAGATGCCGGAAGAGAGGTAGTTGAAAATCTCCTCCTCGTCCTCCGGCAGCGCCCGTTCCAGCTCCACCACCCGCAGCTGCTGGCCATGCTGGGGGTGCTGTTCCCACACACCGGACACTGTCAGATGCTCCCCGGGGGCCACACAGGGGATACAGCCCACCACGGTGACCACCTCTCCTTCCTCCGTCAGAAGGCGCAGGACGGTATACCCGTTCTCAGCATTTTGAAAAATCAGGCTATGTACAGTGCCGTCGTATGTGGTCAGCTCTTCCATGTTACTCCTCTTTCAGGGGCGCTCCCCCAGATGAAATTCCTCTGCGGAAACCAGCTCCGCATTTTTCTCCCGGTCCGCCAGATACCGGGCCAGGCCCCGGGCGTCCTCCGTCAATCCGCAGTCCGCCAGGACGATTTTTGCGCCGGGCAGGCTCCCCTGAATCCGGCGCAGCTCCCGCACATCCGCCTCCATGGCCAGGGCCTCTCCCCGCAGCGGCAGCACCAACAGCAGCCCCGGTACGGTGGGACGCCCCGCATGGAGCACAGCCCCCGCCACCAGCCAGACCACCGTGGTCAATCCCACAGCGGAGAAAAACGCAATCAGCCCGTCTTGCAGCAATACCATATTGATCACCTCGGGCCAGTATATGCCCCGGGGCCGTCCCGCGTCCGTTTTCCCTGTTCTCCGCACATTCACGCACTGGAAGGGTGCAGAATCTTACGCCTCCCGGCTGATGCCCAGCTCTTCCAGAATGGCTTCCTCACGAGCGCGCATCTCACGCTTCATGGGACCCTCGTCCAGATGGTCATATCCCAGCAGGTGCAGTACGGAATGCACCACCAGATAGCACAGCTCCCGGCGCTTGGAATGGCCGTACTCCTTGGCCTGGGCCGCCACGCGTTCCATGGAGATCACCATGTCTCCCAGAGGGACCAGGCCCGTTCCCGGGTCCGCGTCCTCCTCTCCGGGGACTTCTCCCGGATGAAACTCAAACTCCGGGAAGCTCAGCACATCCGTAGGACGGTCCACATTCCGCATGTCCCGGTTGATCTCATGGATGCCCGCATCTCCGGTGAGCAGCACGTCCACTTCACAGGCAGCGGTCACGCCCTGCGCCGTCAGAGCTGTGCGGATGACCTTGCGGATCAGGGCGCAGTTGCCCTGGCTGGCAGCGCCGGGCACATCCGCCGTAATGGGAATATAATGCCGCTTGGCCATCACTTCCGCCCCTTTCCGTTGTTCTTGGCCATTTCATAGTCCTCATAGGCCTTGACAATGCGCTGGACCATCACATGCCGGACCACGTCCGCGTTGGTCAGCTCGCAGATGCCGATTCCCTCCACATTGCGCAGGACCCGCATGGCCTCCTTCAAGCCCGATGCCTTGCCGTCAGGCAGGTCGATCTGGGTCACGTCGCCGGTAATGACGATCTTGGACCCAAAGCCCAGCCGGGTCAGGAACATTTTCATCTGCTCCCGGGAGGTGTTCTGGGCCTCATCGAGAATGATGAAGCTGTCGTCCAGGGTACGGCCCCGCATATAGGCCAGGGGTGCCACCTCAATATTGCCCCGCTCCAGATACTTCTGGTACGTCTCCGCGCCCAGCATGTCAAAGAGGGCGTCGTAGAGAGGCCGCAGGTACGGATCGACCTTGCTCTGCAGGTCGCCGGGCAAAAAGCCCAGCCGCTCACCCGCTTCCACCGCCGGGCGGGTCAGGATGATGCGGTTAATCTGCTTGTCCCGGAAGGCCGCCACGGCGGCGGCTACCGCCAGGTACGTCTTACCCGTACCCGCAGGGCCCACGCCGATGGTCACCGTATTATGCAGCACCGACTTGATATACTCCTTCTGCCCGATGGTCTTGGGCTTGACCGGGCGGCCTTTGGCGGAGATGCACAGCACATCCCCCGTCAGCTCGGAGATCTGCGACTCTTTTCCCGCCCGGACCAGGCCGATCACATAGCGCACATTCTGCTCCCCGATGGCCTCACCCCGGGTGGAGAGCGTCAGCAGAGCCTGAATGGCCTTGCAGGCCAGCATGGTATTTTCCGCCTCGCCATCCACCCGCAGCTCTCCATCCCGGTTCACCACGCTCACGCCGAACTCCTGCTCCAGAAGGCGCATGTTCTCGTCAAAGGACCCAAAGATATTCACGGCCTGCTCCAGCCGCTCAATGCTGATTCTCTGTTCCAAATTTGCTTCACTCCTGTATGCCTCGGATGTTATGCATCCGGTTGTTCTTCCGTAAAGATCGGCACCTGCTGTCCAATCTCCTCCTGGCACTCTGCCGTCAGAACTGCGGTTCCCTCCCGGGACCGAACGGTAAAGAGGGTGGACTTCACAGTACCATACGGATCCACCAGACTGTGAAGGTATTCGGTCAGTACCGTTTCCATGGATGCCTGCACAGCAGCAGAATCCGCCGGGACCAGCTCATAGGCGTACCACGTCTCCGTCACCAGGGTGATGGGAAGAGACAATCCCAACAGACGCAGAGGATATCTGTTTGTTATTTTATCATAGTTTCCTGTCTCTACGCTACTGTTTGCATAGAATTTTACCCGATGTGTACCAAAAACCAGGGAAATTCTGGTTTTGCTCTCTCCCGTTGCCTGCCGCACCATGGCATTGGGCGGCAGCGGCGTTTGCAGTGTGTACCAGGTCCTGGCCGTGACGCTGCCCATTCCTGCCAGAATGCGGGCGCCGAAGGTATCCGTATCCTCCACACCGGAAATCAGCAGCTGTCCCTGGGTGACGGTGCTGCCCTTGAGTACCTCCGCCACCCCGTCCAGTGCCTGCACCTTTAGGACCATGCCCGGCCGGCGGGCCACCACATTCATGGGAGTCTGATCGTCAATTCGCTCCGGAGGAAACACCCGCTCCCGAACCTGCACATTGGCCCGGCAGCCGGAGACATTCACCGTCAGCCAGCTCAGCTCCGGGATTTCCAGCAGCACATGATTGCGGATATCCTCCCCATCCAAAGACAGACCAAAGGACCCCAAATGCACCCCATTTTGTTCCAGCGCCCGAAGAATCCGCTCCGTGGGAACGGTCTCATTTCCCTCGATCCGAAATTCCCAAACGAAAAAGGAGCCGAAAAACAGCCCCGCTGCGCACAGCACCAGCCCGGCCAGCAGCACCTGCCGCCGCCGAAACCGAACGAGAAAATAGGGGGCGCCTTCCCGCCCCACCACGCTCAGGGTACACTCCAGATTGGCAGCGGCCCGGCGCAGCGTGTGCCAGTCCCGGCGGGAGAGGCGGCAGGTAAAGGCGGTGGGAGACTCCCAGGCCAGATCCCAAAAAGCCAGATCACGGGCGCCGCACAGATTCAGCACCCGCTCAGGAAACGCGCTCTCCGCCCGAATCCAAACCTGCCCCCGCAGGCGGTTAACCAGTTCGTTCAGCATGGCGCTACCTCACCCACTCCACAGCGGCAATCCGCCCGCCAATGCGCAGCTCCTCCGCTGTCATGGCCAACAAAGACAATCCTTCTCCCCGCACCCGCAGGGCCCCCGCAGAAGTATTGACATCGATCTGCTCTTCGCTGTACGCCAGAATTCCGGCATGATGCTCCAGATACAGCTGGCGGCTGCCCACCATCTCCAGCCGAGGCAATCCTGCCACCACATCTGCCGGCAGATCAAACAGCTCCGCCACCGTACTGAGTACCACCCGTTCTTTCCGGTTCCGTTCCATCTTCTTTCACCTCGGAAAACTCTATGCGCAATCCCGCCCAAACTTGACGCCTGCCATCAGGCATACCGCCCGACGGTACAGCATAGCTCTGAAAGCGGGTGATGAACATGAAAGTGCGGGGACGAACGGACATCCTCCTGATTTTGTGCGGTCTGCTGGTCTGGTTTCTGGCAGACGCGGACCGGATCCGCAGCGCGGCGGCACAGGCATTGGAGCTGTGTGCCCGATCGGTGATTCCAGCCATGTTTCCCTTCATGGTGGTTTCCGGACTGCTGGTCTCTCTGGGGTTTGGGGCGTGGATTTCCCCTCACCTGGCCGGATGCATGACGCCGCTGTTCCGCCTGCCCGGCTGCGCCAGTTCTGCCCTGCTGCTGGGGCTGGTGGGCGGATACCCCATCGGTGCCCAGACTGCCGCCGGGCTTTACCGGGACCGTCTGCTGACCCGGGAAGAGGCCCAGCGGCTTCTGACCTTCTGCAACAACGCCAATCCGGTGTTTTTGATCAGCGTCTTGGGCGCGGGTGTGTTCGGCAGCGTGCGGGTGGGCGTCTGGCTGTGGCTGATTCACGTGGGCTCCGCCCTGCTGACGGGGCTGGTCTTTCGAAAAAGCGGGCACAGCACTGCACGGCAGGATGTGTCAAGGGTATTTCCCTGTCAGGCGGTATCCCTGGCGGGTGCCTTTGCCGAAGCCATGCGCACCGCCCTCAACGGCACATTGGCGGTCTGCGCCTCCGTGGTACTGTTTTATGTGCTGGCCACGCCCTTCCGGGCTTTGGGCGGGCTGGCCGGTGCGGCCCTGACCGGCACCGTGGAACTTTTCTCCCTGGTTCCCCTGCTCACCCCAAACCGGGCCGGATTCATCCTGGCCGCAGCCTGTGCAGGCTGGGGCGGGTTCTCCGTCCTGTTCCAGACCATCGCTGTGCTGGAAGGCAGCGGCCTGCATCCGGTCAGCTGTCTGAAGGGAAAACTGGTGCAATCCCTCTTTTCTGGCCTCCTGGCAGCGGCAGTTTCGTTCCTTTTATGATCCATTTTGGAATATTTCGTTGAAATTCTACAAAATGCAATCATCCGCAGAGGTTCCGGACCGTATTCCGGAACCTCTGCGGATGGATCAAACCAAGGACAGCCCCAGCATCACCGCGATGCTGATGGGGATGGTCAGCGACGTTGCCGTGCCGTAGACACTGGGGTCACATTGAAGCTTGCCGCAAAATACCGTGGCCATCCCGCTGATGGGTGCGCAGACCAACAGCGCGGCGATGAGTCGCTGCTCCAGCGGGAACGGCAGCAGCCAGACCAGCAGCGCCGCCATGACCGCCTCAGTCAGCACCCGGGATGTAACAATGCCCAACACCTGGTACCGCTCCGCCGACCCCAGACGCACTTCAAACATGATGCCCAACATCAGCATCACCACCACCGGGTTGGCTGCCGCCACGGTATCAGCCAGCTGGTACACCGGTTCCGGAAACGAGACATGCATGAGGCTCAGCGCCAGCAGTACAATATAAAGGTTAAACGGATACGTGGATAACAGGGTCTTGACCATGGACCAAGGCTGGAAGCGGCTGCCGGGTACCATCTGCATTCGGGCAAAGGAATAGGAAACACCACAGTTGATGATGGAATTGCCAATATCGAACAGCACCACCTCCATCATCCGCTGGGGAAAGAGATTTTGCACAAAGGGAATGGAAAAGCTGCCGATGTTATATCCTGCCAGACAGATCATGTACATGGCATGCACCAGGGGTGTTTCCCGGGCTCCCACTTTCCAGCCCACTACCAGCAAGATCACATTGGCCAGCAAACCCAGCAGCACGAAGGAAAACAGGTGCACATCCAGAGTAAAACTCCGAAATGCGTTGACCAGCACCGCCGGGAGCGTTACATAGAGCATGATATTGGACAGCACCTTGCTGTCCTCCTGACGAAACAGTCCCACCCGCTTGAGGACATACCCCAGAATAATCAAAAAAATCAAAATAGCGGATTGCGTCAATGCTGTGTTCATCATCTACCACCTCTTGCCATAGGATTGCCATAGGAAAGTCCCCTTCGTTCAAACGAAGGGGACTTTTTGTATCGTTTGCAGTTTGCGTCCTCCCGCTTTCCATTGCGAAAGCGGGTTTGATGCCACCCCGGCCTGTGCCGCGTCCTTGAGCACCAATCCAAGCAGCATACAATTCTGCCTGTCCGCTCTACAACTTCGGCCCATTATACCAATTCATCATTTGGATTGCAACCGGATTTCCAGTTGGATTCCCTCCATCTTAGATGGCACCAGCCCCTCACAGGAACCCGGTTCCGCTCCTTCCGACTTACACATGCGTCCAGAAGCCCGATCTTGTTACCGCTTGTCCATTGCCACAGCCGTGGCCAGGGCAATTTCAATCATCTGGCGGAACGAGGTCTGACGCTCCAGGGCAGGCAGTTTCTCTCCCGTAACCAGGCTGTCCGAAATGGTGCAGATGGCCAACGCCCGGCGTCCGGCTTCCGCGGCGTTGCAGTAAAGGGACGCTGTCTCCATTTCCACTGCCAGCACCCCCATCCGGCCCCAATCCAGGGTATGGTCGTCCTTGCTGTAGAACACATCCGACGAGAGCACATTCCCTACCGGCGGCTCCACGCCCATCCGGCGGGCCGCTGCCACAGCCGTCTCCAGCAGCGTGAAATCCGCAATGGGCGCAAAGGTTCCCGGCAGCCCATACTGCTTGGCATAATAGGAATCGGTACAGGCTCCCTGGGCCATGACCACATCCCGCAGGTGGAGTTTTGGAGAAATTGCGCCGGCGCTGCCAACCCGGATGATGGTTTCCACGTCATAAAAGTGGTAGAGCTCATAGGAATAGATCCCCATGGAGGGCGCCCCCATTCCGGAGGCCATCACCGATACCGGCGTTCCCTGGTACGTTCCCGTATAGCCCTGCACACCCCGGACATTGTTCACCAGCCGGGGCGCTTCCAAAAAGGTCTCGGCGATAAAGCGGGCCCGGAGCGGGTCGCCGGGCATCAAAACAGTCTTGGCAAAATCCCCGGCCAGCGCCTCATTGTGCGGTGTTCCCATGTTCATTCCTCCATCGCCTTGACGGCCTTGACAATCCGGCTGGTCCCCAGCCGGGATGCTCCCAGCTCAATGAACGCCTGCGCATCGTGCAGGTCGGCGATCCCGCCGGCAGCTTTGATTTTCACATGCGGCCCAATATGCCGGGCAAAGAGCGCCACATCCTCCCGGGTGGCCCCGCCGCCGCCAAATCCCGTGGAGGTCTTGATGTAATCCGCGCCGGAGTCTGTGACAATCCCGCACATCCGGATTTTCTCCTCCTCCGTCAGGAAGCAGGTCTCCACAATCACCTTCAGCAGCCGCCCGCGGCAGGCCTCCTTGACCATCCGGATCTCCTCCAGGATCGCATCCCAGCGGCGGTCTTTGACCCATCCCAGATTGATGACCATATCTACCTCATCCGCGCCGTTTTTCACCGCGTCCGCCGCCATGAAGCATTTGGCCGCAGTGGTGTCATACCCGTTTGGAAAGCCAATCACCGTGCAGATGGGCAGCCGTCCCGCCACATATTCCGCTGCCTGCCGGACATAGGAGGCCGGAATGCACACGCTGGCACATCCGTAACGGATGCCGTCATCACAAAGGGTCCGAATCTCTTCCCAGGTAGCCGTTTGGGCCAACAGGGTATGGTCGCATTTGCTCAGAATTTCCTTCAGTTCCATTTCAGGCCACTCCTTTATTCTGTTTATCGGGTCTTTCTTCAAAGGGTGTAATAGCGCCACTTGCCATGCTCCTCCCGGCGCTGCACCTGCCCCCGCACCATCAGATAGTCCAGGTGCGCCAGCGCTTCGCCGACGGCAAAATACTTCTGGGTCAGCGGGAACTCCGCCCAGCTGCGGCAGCGGATGCTCCAGGCCATGCTCCCCGCGATCTCATACGCCGTCCGCCCCGGCTCCCGCCGCACCGCATCCAGCGCATCGGAAATTCGGCGGGCATGATGCGCTTCCAGTTCCCGGGTTCTCTGTTCCAGATCCCCGGTCTGCTGACGGTGGGCAGGCAGCAAACGCTCTACCGGCAGTTCCCGGATCCGCTTCAGGCTCTCCAGGTAATCCCCCAGGGAGTCCGTCACCCCGCTCCAGCGGCAGATGTTGGGCGTAATGTGGAACAAAATATGGTCACCGGAAAACAGCCACCGCGCTTCCGGCTCATAAAGGCACAAATGCCCCGGTGTATGGCCCGGCGTCAAAACACAGCGCAGAGCGTGGCTGCCCCGCTGCAGAATATCTCCATCCCGCAAAAACACATAGCCGTCATACGCCACAGGCCCGGCATTCTTGGCCGGATTGCTGTCCCAAAGCAGGTCCATTTCCTCTTCGGAAAACCCTTCCTGCACGTAGGCCGCATCCATCCGGCGCCAAGCATCCTCACTCTGCCCTGCCAGCATTCTCTGTCCATCCACCGCGCCGATATACACCCGGCAGCCCGGACGGACCAGTTCCGGCGCCAGCCCTGTATGATCGCTGTGCAGGTGGGTGAGAAATACATCCATCCGGTCCCGGTCCACACCGACCGCTTCCAGCTCCCGTTCCATGGCTTCCCGGCAAGGTTCCTGGCGAAAACCCGTATCCACCAACAAACTCCGGGGCCCTAAAATCAAATAGCTATTGAGCGTCTTGAGCGGATTTCCCACCAAGGGAATCTCCAGCCGCCACAAATCCTCCGCAAGCTGCTGCGCCATCCCATCCACCTCCTGTCAGGCGCATTGTATCAAATTTTCCACCGGGTGTCCAGCCGCACGCGCCCACGGGAAAATCCGCCCCAGCGCTTGTCTTTCACTGTCGGCAGTGATAGAATAAACAACACTTTTAATAATGGAGGCACATACCCATGAAAAGACGAATTGTTGCATTCGTGTGCGCCCTGCTACTGCTGGGAACACTTCCCGCCGCCGCCCTGGAGGGGGAAGCCACACGCGCAGCCGATATTCTTACCACACTCAACCTCCTGGACACCTTCCCGGATCAGGATCTGGACGCTCCCGCCACCCGTGCCCAGGCGGCCGTGCTGCTGGTAGAACTGGCCGGTGCCCAGTCTGCCGCCGAGCATGACCTTTGGATCTCCGGCTTTCGGGACGTCCCCGCCTGGGCGGAAACCGCCGTTACCTATGCAGCACATCAGAACTGGATCTCCGGTGTGACCGTCACCACCTTCCGTCCCGATGATCCCATCAGTGCCGACGGCTGGTGCACCTTCCTGCTGCGGATGCTGGGGTACAGTGACAAGGAAGGCGACTTCACCGTCAATGGTGCCGCAGTCTTTGCCCAGCACATCGGCTTGATCTCCCGGTCTTATTCCGGCCCCCTGACCCAGGCGGACCTGTTTGAAATCGCCGTGGATGCGCTCTCCTTCCCCATGTCCAATGGTATGACGGTCATTGAGCACCTGGTCGAAGAGGGTGTCTGCACCCGGTCCGCAGCCAATGCCATGGGCCTTTTGAACGAGTCCCTCACCGCCCGCCAGATTTCGGACCGTTATATGTCGGCCGTATTCTGCCTGTCTGCTTATCACACGGACCGCGAGGTCTATGAAAACACGCCCGCCAACAATGCCAGCGGTTTCTTCATCTCCTCTGACGGTATCGCCGTCACGAATTACCACACGATTGTGGATGCCATCTACGCCGTGGCTACCCTCTCCACCGGAGAGGCCTATCCTGTGGAATCTGTTCTCTGGTATGACGCCGACATGGACCTGGCTGTTTTGCAGATTGCCCGCAGATCCACGCAGGGAATTTCCACTTCCGCTTTTGCCAGCCTGGAGCTGGTGGGAACTTCCGACATCCGGGCCGGAGACACAGTCTACACTCTGGGCAATCCCCTGGGACTGGGTCTGGCCGTAAGCTCCGGCATCATCAGCGCCACGGCCCGCACTGTGGAGCGCTACTCCCAGCCGTGCATCATGAACACCGCCGACATTTCCCAGGGCAGCAGCGGCGGCGCGCTTCTCAACGAAAAGGGACAGGTGATCGCCGTTACCTCCGGCGCCTACGCTTACGGCAACAACATGTATCTGGCCGTTCCGGTGGACCCGGTCATGACATTGGACCTGTCTGGTCCGGGCGTCACGCTGGCGGAAATCGTTGCTTCCAAAAGCTGATCAAACTGATCCATATTGCTGAAAACCTGCGGCCGGGAGAAGTATCTCCCGGCCGCAGGTTTTCATTTCATTTTTTATTTTAGTGAGTGAGAATGTACGTTTCCAATTCCTCTGGCGTGCGCACCACAGCCACCGCGCCGGCCTCATGCAGCTCTCCCGAAGCGGCATATCCGAAAAATTCCACGCCCACGCAGGCAATCCCGCAGGCTGCGGCTCCCTGCACATCAAACTTCCGGTCACCCACCATCAGCACATGGGGATAATCCTGCTCCGTCAGCCCCAGGCGGCGCATAGCCTCCCGGATCACATCGGCCTTTTCCCAGTCTCCTGTCGGCGGGCTTCCGGCAATCACAGCCAGAGACGGCGCAAAGCCGAATTTCTCACAAATGGGAACACACATCTCCTCCGGCTTGGAGGAAGCCAGCGCCAGGACATATCCCTGCTCCTTCAGCCGGGCACACAGCTCCGCCATCCCCGAAGCCGCCGTATTTTCAAACTTTCCAAGCGTACTGTACCGGCTGCGGAAAATCCGCACGGCCTCTGCTGCCTGTTCCCGGTCAAAGCCGCAGTATTCCATAAAGGAGTCCTGCAGCGGCGGACCAATGAACTTGAGCAGGGTCTGTTCCGGCGGGACAGGCACTCCCAGCGTATCCAAAGCATACCGGATACAATTGAAGATTCCTTCCTTGGAGTCCGTCAACGTGCCGTCCAAATCAAATAAAATATACTGATACATCGTCTTTCTCCCCTTTACGGGGGTGATTGTATCATCAATTTTCCCTCTCCGCAAGAGGCACAGCACACTTCCCATCCAATGGGCCCGCGGATACACCGTCTCCGGCAGGCGATGTATCGGGTTTTCATCCCCGTCTGCCTGCATCCCATATAAAAAGAGGGAACCGGTCTCCCGGTTCCCTCTTGATCGCATTCTTTACGCAGAATGCAGCCGCTTACTTGTTGAAGTAACGCTTCAGCAGACCCTCGAAAGCCTTGCCGTGGCGGGCCTCGTCGCGAGCCATCTCGTGCACGGTGTCGTGGATGGCATCCAGGTTGTACTGCTTGGCCAGCTTGGCCAGCTCGAACTTGCCGGCGGTAGCGCCGTTCTCGGCCTCGACGCGCATCTCCAGGTTCTTCTTGGTGGAGTCGGTCACCACATCACCCAGCAGCTCAGCGAACTTGGCAGCATGCTCGGCCTCTTCGTAAGCAGCCTTCTCCCAGTACAGGCCGATCTCGGGATAGCCCTCGCGATGAGCCACGCGAGCCATGGCCAGATACATACCAACCTCGGTGCACTCGCCAGCAAAGTTGGCGTTCAGGCCATCGATGATCTCCTTCTGGACCTCGGCGGGAACATTATCACCAAAGGACTTGCCCACACCCACAACGTGCTCGGCAGCCCAGCTCATCTCACCCTTCTGCTCCGTGAACTTGGAGGCGGGGACACCGCACTGGGGGCACTTCTCGGGGGGATTCTCGCCCTCGAACACATAACCGCAAACCTGGCAAACCCACTTCTTCATATTGTGATCCTCCTCATAAAAATTTGAAAAGTGTTTCGTTTTTTCATATCCCCTTGGGATGGTATGAGTATAACAGGATATTCGAATATTAGCCAGTTGCTAATGCAACAAAATAAAAAATTTGAAGATTCCACTCTTTTGTAAAATCCCCATAAAACGTTTGCAAGCATCCCTGCGCAGCTGCGATGTCGTGCATGATACCGGCTGCCGGTCCACTGCGGAGAAACGAAAAGGAATGGCATGGCCCATAGGCCATGCCATTCCTCACATCATCCTTCTAATGCTTTTCAGCCGATCGGAAACGTTACTCCTTTTCCGCCAGGGCCTTCGCCTCGGCGATGGCCTTCTCCTGAGCTGCCGGCGGGCAGTCCTCATAACGGACAAAGTGGAAGGTGAAGCTGCCGCGGCTCTGGGTCATGGACCGCAGATCGATGGCATACGTTCCCATCTCTGCCATGGGTACCTCGGCGGTGATCACCTGGCTGCCGTCACCGGTGGGATCCATGCCCATCACGCGGCCCCGGCGCTTGTTCAGATCGCCGATCACATCACCCATATAGTTATCGGGCACCGTGACCTTCAGCTCACCCACAGGCTCCAGCAGCACGGGGCTGGCCTCCGGCAAAGCGGCCTTATACGCCAGCTGCGCCGCGGTCTTGAATGCGATTTCGGAAGAATCCACCGGGTGATAGGAGCCATCGTACAGCACGGCCTTCAGATTCACCACGGGATATCCCGCCAGGGGACCGTGAGCACAGGCCTCCCGCAGGCCCTTCTCCACTGCCGGGAAGAAGTTCTTGGGCACAGAGCCGCCGAACACTTCTTCAGCAAAGATCATATCGTCAGACTCGGTCTGGGGCTCGAAGCGGATCCACACGTCACCGAACTGGCCGCTGCCGCCGGTCTGCTTCTTATGACGGCCCTGCTTCTGCACGGTCTTGCGGATCTTCTCACGGTAAGGCACCCGCACGGGCTTGAGTTCCGCCTCCACGTTGAAGCGGGACTTGAGCTTGCTGATCAGCACATCCACCTGCATATCGCCGGCACCGGAGAGTACCATCTGGTGGGTCTCACCATTGTTGGTCACGCTGAAGGAGGGATCTTCTTCGTTGAGACGGCTCAAGCCCTGGGCAATCTTATCCTCCTGACCGCGGACCTTGGGCACGATGGCCACGGAATAGCAGGGCTCGGCAAAGGGAATGTTCTTCAGCGCCACCACCTTACGGGCATCGCACAGGGTATCGCCGGTTTTCACCTTCTCCATCTTGGCAATGGCACCGATATCGCCGCAGGAGAGCTCCTTGACCTCGGTGGCCTTTTTGCCGCGCATGATATACAGGCGTCCTAGTTTCTCCGTTGCGCCGGTACGGGCGTTGACCATGGACAGATCCGGCGTCAGGGTTCCGGAGAGGACCTTGACAAAGGAGTACTTGCCGTACTGGTCGGAAACGGTCTTGAACACGAAGGCCGTCGGCACGCCGCCGGGAGAAACCACGAATTCCTCCGTCTCGCCGTCGGCACGGGTTGCCTTGTGATAGTTGCCTTCCATGGGATTGGGCAGCAGGTCCACAATGTTGTCCATCAGCATGAGAGAACCCATGCACGTCACAGCGGAACCGCACAGCACCGGGAACAGACTCAGCTCCCGCACGCCCTGACGCAGGCCCTGGATCATTTCCGCATAGGTGAAATCCTCACCGCTGAAGAACTTGTCCATAAAGGCTTCGCTGGTCTCCGCCACAGATTCCTTCAGCGCGTCATTGAACTCGGTAATGACCGCTTCCTTATCCTCCGGAACCTCGATCTCGACCCGCTTGAGATCCTGCATCTCGAAAGCGCGCTTATTGAGCACGTCGATGATGCCGGTCACCCGCTTGTTCTCATCCCAAATGGGGACCACCACCGGCGCGATCTTCTTGCCGAAGCGTTCCCGCAGTGCCTCAAACGTCGCGTTATAATCGCTGTTCTCCTCATCCGTCTTGGAGATGTATACAAAGCGGGGCATATTCCGCTCTTCGCAGTATTTCCATGCCTTCTCCAGGCCAACGGAAATGCCGTCCTTGGCAGAGCAGACAATCACGGCGGCGTCGGCGGCCCGCAGGGCCTCCATCACTTCACCGGAAAAATCAAAAGCACCCGGGGTATCCAGAACATTGATCCGGCAGCCCTTGTACTCCAGCGGCGCAACGGCGGTGGAGATGGAAATCTGACGCTTGACCTCTTCGGGATCATAGTCGCAGACGGTATTTCCGTCCGCCACGCGGCCCATGCGGTCAATGGCGCCGGTGATGTAAATCAGACTTTCGGCCAGGGCGGTCTTCCCGCTGCCGCTATGTCCCAGCAAGCAGACATTCCGGATGTTCTGTACAGAATAGCTCATGATCGTACCACTCCTTAATTTGTGCTGTTTACACGGCTGAAAAACGATTGCTTCCAGCCGGGATCGGTATTTCCAAACGATAACTGGATTCACCAATGTAGAAATTATACAGCGAATGCCAGGTTAATACAACTAAAATTTTGGCAGATTTCACATTTTGGGCAGGAGGGAGAATTTTCAGCCGGATTTTTTGGCAACAGCGCAAAAAAAGGAGAGCCCTTCGGCTCTCCTTTTGCAATTTACACTTTCTTCCGTTTTCCGCTCCGTCCGGCCAATCAGTACCGTCCGGTCCAATCCGACAGGACCAGTGCCGGCAGAGTCCACAGCAGCAAAAATGTCTCCAGTGTCAGCGGCGTGATCAGCTCATATGCGGCCATCCCCACCAGGTAGTAGGCCAGCACTACACCGGCTGCGCTGCCCAGCAATCCCAGTACGGTAGACCGGCGCACCGCCTTGCACAGCCGGCGGCTGCCGGCCACTGTCTCCGCATAGGGAAGCAGGCCTTCCCGGAAAATCAGGGCCCGGGGCAATCCCTGGTCCATCTGCGCCTCGCTGAGCGCTACCCGGGCCGTCAGATCGGGATACTCCACGCGCACCTTCTTATAGAATTTGCGCTTGAGCAGCGCAGGGTTGATATTGGGATCCCGGGATGCCAGGATGGGTGTAATGTGGCTGCGGCGCATCATCCGCAGGGCAAAGTCCACATTTTCCGAAGGGTGGTACTTCACCGCGAACACTGCGCTCAGCTGCCGGTCCACCGCCAGAAATACACCGGTTTTCAGATTGATGTTTCCCGGCAGGCGCACATCCATCTTGCGCATAAAGGAGGCCGTTCCCATCAGCACGGACTCTCCCTTGATGGTGGCACCCCAGCCGCCCTCTTCATAGAAGCTGAATTCCTCAGCGTGGAGATAATGTCCGCCTTCGCTGCGCAGCAGGCCGTCAAAAAGCCATTCCAAACCGCTGCCGGCTGCCCGGGCCATCGTGGCAGCGTAGGAACGGACCTTATTCAGCTCTTCACCAAACACCTTGACCCCGTTAAGCTGGATCGTGCCCGGCGGGAAAAGATCCGCATCCGTCAGGATCATGCTCCGGCGGCTGCTGATCTTCTCAGCGCCGGACCATCCCGCCACGGCGCTTCCGGTCTTCTGCAGATGGGCCGCCAGCTTGGAAAAGGGCAGGCTCCAGCAAAGAGGCAGAGCAAATCCTGCGCCCGCGGCCAGAATGGCCGACCAGTTGAGCCAAAAGTCTGCACCCCGCTCCTGTCCCAGAGAGCTCAGTCCGGCAAACACCAACGAAGCCACCAGAATCAGCGGCAGCAGCGCCGTCTGCCAAAGGGTCGTCACATCGTCCCGCACCGCCGCCGTATAAAATCCGGGAACACTGCCCTGCTGTTTGCAGGCACCTTTTTCCGTTTCTGTCACCAGATAGGGCGGCTCGTCATCCACCGAAGCTGTGCGGAAGGTATCATAATACCCCCGGCTCTCCCGGCTGTCCCCCCACAGGGCAAACACCAGCGCCAGGCAGCTCACCGACGCATAAACCGGTACCGGGGTGCGATCGGCCGATACAAGACGGGACACACAGTCTGCCGCCGTTACAATGGCGGAGAGGGAAATCAGCAGCTCACTGACGCAGCGCTTGCGCAGCAGGGTCCGCACGCCCTTGACAAAGACGCTCCGGCAAAGCAGTGCCACCACGGCCAGACAGCCCAACATGGCTGCCGTCTGCATCCGCGGATCTTCCGACCAATACGGGATCTGAATGCCCCGCTGCTGCAGCAGCAGAGGAATGGAGGGAAGCACCGCCACCACGGCCGCAGCGGTCAACCCGCCCCGGCGGCGGTGATACTCTGTCCGGCACACCTCCGCCGCATCATGCAGATCCGGCTCCGGCGGTATGGGCTCCGGTTCGGGTTCCGGCTCCGGCGGATCATACAGCGTCTCCGTGTCTTCCTCTTCCATTTTGCGCCGGGAAAACAAACCGCGGCGCCGGGGCTTGAGCAGCGGTTCCTCCTGCTCCTCCATGACCGCATCCACCGTACTGCCCACCACTTCCTCCAAGGAAATGGGCCGGGGCTGCTCCGGCAGCTCCCGGCGCAGCTTTTCCAGATCCATCACCTCGATGGAAATGCGCTTTGCGGATGAGGAATCCGCCTCCTTGGGGGCTGCCTGATCGGAAGGCTCCCGGGCAGGCTGCGGCGCTGCCTCCGATTTTTCAGCAGGGGGTGAAGACGGTTCCTCTGCCCCCAGCGGCAGTGTATGTTCCTGAGTTTTCTGTGGCGCCGGATCGCCGGTTTCCCGGGCCGTTACTTTTTCCTCCACATCCCGCAGGATCTTCTGTCCCCGTCCTGCACCATACTCCGCCAGGATCTCTTCCAGAAGATACTCCTCGTCTGACGGAGGGACATCCGTTCCGGAGGACAGGGATTCGAGGGTGTCATACAACGTTTTCTCGTCCTTGGGGGTCATCTGCCTGTCCTTTCTCAGTCAAGCCGCTGGCGTACCGCCTCATAGAGCAAAATGGCCGCCGCAGCGGAAGCATTGAGGGAATTGAGTTTCCCCCGCATGGGAATACTCACCAGGAAATCACAGTTTTCCATGGCCAAACGGGTCATGCCATCTCCCTCGCTGCCAATCACGATGGCTGCCGGCCCCCGCAGGTCCGCATGGTACAGATCGGTAGTTCCCGCTGCCGCCGTGCCGAACACCCAAACGCCTTGTTTCTTGAGGTCCTTCAAAAGTGCCGGAATGTTGGGCACCCGGGCCACCGGCATATGCGCCACTGCCCCGGCGGAGGTCTTGGCCACCACCGCCGTCAGTCCCGCGCTGCGCCGCTTGGGAATCACCACACCGTGGGCGCCGGCGCACTCCGCCGTACGGATGATGGCACCCAGATTGTGCGGATCGGAAATCTCGTCGCACACCACGATCAGCGGCGCCTCTCCCCGGTCGGCGGCGGACTGGAGAATGCTTTCCACACTGACGTATTCCCGCACGGCCGCCAGGGCAATCACGCCCTGATGGGCGTGGGTCCGGCTCATGGCGTCCAGCTTGCGCTTGTCCGCCTCCACCACGACCACGCCCGCCGCCCGGGCCTTGGAGGCAATATGACCCAGGGTCTTATCGGTGTCGCCTTTTTGCAGATAGATCTTGTCAATGGTCTCTCCCGCACGCAGCGCCTCAATGACGGCGTTGCGCCCTTCGATGACGCCGTCAGCTTCGGCGGCGGAAGCGTTTTTCCTCTGTTCGTCCATAGCGTCTCCTTGCTGAAAAATTTTGTCGCATACATGAGGTAGTATATCATACCCAGCGGACACAATAAAGTGTGAATTTACAGAAACTTCACGAAAAAAACGACCCGTATCCTTGAGGTTCCGCCGCCGGTATGGTATACTGCTAATACTTTTATGACGGGTTTTCCTTGAAAGGAGTTTTCCAATACATGGATCAAAATGACAAAAAAAATACACCCAACCGTCCCGGCGGCGGAAAAAACAGCAATGTGCGCAGCATCATCTCTCTGGTAAGCTGGGCACTGCTGCTGACCATTCTCATCAGTTATGCCAGCACTTACATGTCCAGCGCCGGAAATCAGTCCTCCTCCATCACGGTGGAATACAGCGAATTTAAGGACATGGTGGCCGAGGGCCAGGTGGCTCAGGTGGAATTCGACACCTCGGAGAACATTCTCCACATCACACCGGCCGACGGATACACCTATACCAACAAGGACGGTGTCTCTTACACCAAGTCCACCGATGAAAAGGGTGCCATTTACACCTATACCGATCAGACCGGACGGGAACAGACTGTCCGCCTGGATCTGTTCACCGTACAGCTGGAATCCGATGACGCAGTCATTGCCTATTTGGACGCCAACAATGTGACGGAATACGGTATGGACTATCAGCCGCCCGTCAGCCCCCTGATGGCTGCTCTGGTCTCTTATGTCCTGCCCTTCGTCTTCTTCCTGCTCATGATCTCCCTGGCCATGCACTGGATGACGAAAAAGGGCGGCATGGGCGGAATCGGTGGAATCGGCGGCGTGGGCAAGGCCAACGCTAAGGTGTATATGGAAAAGTCCACCGGCGTCACCTTCCGGGATGTGGCCGGCCAGGACGAAGCCAAGGAGTCCCTCACCGAAATCATCGACTTCCTGCACAATCCCCAGAAATACACGGAGATCGGTGCAAAGCTGCCCAAGGGCGCGCTGCTGGTCGGCCCTCCGGGCACCGGTAAAACCCTGCTGGCCAAAGCCGTGGCCGGTGAGGCCAACGTCCCCTTCTTCTCCATTTCCGGTTCCGACTTCGTGGAGATGTTTGTAGGCGTGGGTGCCAGCCGCGTGCGTGACCTGTTCAAGGAAGCCAGCAAGGTCGCCCCCTGCATCGTCTTTATCGACGAGATCGACACCATCGGCAAATCCCGCGACAACCGCATGGGCGGCAATGACGAGCGGGAACAGACCCTCAACCAGCTGCTGGCGGAAATGGATGGCTTCGATCCCACCAAGGGCATCATCCTGCTGGCCGCCACCAACCGTCCCGAAGTCCTGGACCAGGCCCTGCTGCGTCCCGGCCGTTTTGACCGGCGCATCATCATCGACCGGCCCAATCTGGCCGGCCGTCTGGCCACGCTTCAGGTCCACACCCGGAACATCCGTCTGGCTGAGGACGTCAACCTCAAAAAGGTCGCCCTGGCAACCGCCGGCTGCGTGGGCGCGGATCTTGCCAACCTGGTCAACGAAGCCGCTCTGCGGGCCGTGCGCAAGGGCCGCAAGCTGGTCACCCAGGAAGATCTGCTGGCCGCGTTTGAACTGGTCATCGCCGGTACGGAGAAAAAGGGCAGCGTCCTGACCGAGTTTGAAAAGAAGCTGGTGGCCTACCACGAGGTGGGACACGCCATGGTGGCCTACAAGCAGAAAAATTCCGAACCGGTGCAGAAAATCACCATCGTCCCCCACACCCAGGGCGCTCTGGGCTATACCCTGCTGATGCCCGAAGAGGACAAGACCGAGCTGCGCACAAGAGAGGAGCTCATGGCCAAGATCGCCGTCTCCATGGGCGGCCGTGCGGCGGAGGAAGTGGTGCTCCACACCATGACCAACGGTGCCTCCCAGGATATTCAGGAGGCCACCAACGTGGCCCGGAACATGGTGGCCATGTTCGGCATGAGCGACGAGTTCGGCATGATGGCCCTGGCCTCCCGCCGTAACCAGTACCTCGACGGCGGCTACGGCATGGACTGCGCGCAGGACACCGCCGCCCGGATGGATCTGGCCGTCAAGGAGATTCTGGATCAGTGCTACCGCTCCGCGGTGGACGTGATTGAAAACAACCGCGAGGATATGGACAAGGTCGTGGCGTACCTGCTGCAGAAGGAAACCATCACCGGTGCGGAAATGGTGGCCATCATCGAAGGCCGTGACCCGGAGCTGGTTGAGGACGCTTACGCCTCCACCCAGTCCCAGGAGGGCTTCCGTCCCTCCACGCCGGACGTGATCGAGCCTGCGGCCAAAAAGGTCCACATGATCTCTCAGAAGATCGAGGCACCGGAGCCGCAGACGGAAGACACTTCCGATAAGCCGGAGGAGCCTTCCGCTCCCGCGGAACAGTCCCAGGACTCTGACAGTCAACCGGCTGACGCGGTTTTCCCGGAGTCGGATGAATCCCAGCCTCCCCAGCAGCCCTGAATACAAAATACAGCGCGGCATGGATTGATCCATGCCGCGCTGATTTTTTATAGCTCCCGCAGCTGTTTGCGGCAGATAAAGAAGAAATACGTAATCTCCGCCACAGCCGTAATGATCCAGGAGAAAATATAGAGCAGATACAGAGACGGTACCGTTTGAAAATATGCAAATACCGTGTAAATCCAGGCAATTCGAAACACACACGAGCCCAAAATCACAATGATGGTGGGCACCAGGCTCTTCCCCAGTCCCCGGGACGCGGCAATGGTGCAGTCCATAAAGGCAGACGTCCCATAGGATAGGCTCATAATGGTCAGCCGCTTCATGCCCGCATCCACCACTGCCGGATCTTCCGTAAACAAGGACAAGAAGGACGGACCCACTGCCAGGATCGCCAGCCCCATGGCCGTGCCGATGCCAAAGGAATAGGCCATGGAGATGAGGTAGCTCCTGCGCACCCGGTCTTTCTGCCGGGCACCGTAGTTTTGTCCAATGAAACTGCCGCAGGCCGTATAGAAGGCGGCCATCACATCGTAAATCAGCGCATCCTCATTCGCAGCAGCGGAATTGCCCGCCACCATAGTGGCATCAAAGGAGTTCACGCCCATCTGAATAAAGAGATTGGCCAGGGCAAAAATCCCGTATTGCATGCCTGCCGGCAGGCCAATGGAGAGGATCGCCCGGCTGCGGCTGCGGTGCAGGCGCAGCCGCAGGAAATGCAGTCCATACATCTCATCATGGCTGCGGAACAGCGCCGTCACCACCAGCCCGGCTGAGAGATACTGGGCAATGACGCTGGCCGTGGCTACTCCCGCCACGTCCATGCCGCACACAATTACAAAAAACAGGTTCAGTACGATGTTTACCACACCGGCCAGGGACAAATACCGCAGCGGCCGCCGGGTATCGCCCACAGCGCTGAACACCGCATTGCCGAAGTTGTAAAGTCCCAGGGCCGGCATACCCAAGAAGTAAATCCGCAGATACAGAGCCGCGCCGTCAATGAGTTCTTCCTTGGTGTTGAGCAGTTCCAAGATAGAGCGTGCAAAGCCCACACCCACCACCATCAGGATCAATCCCGTCCCCAGGCAGATCAGAATGGCTGAGTGAATGGTATCCGACAGCTCCCGGCGGCTTTTGGCACCAAAGTGCAGTGCAGTCAGAACGTTGACGCCGTTGGACATGCCGATGACAAATCCCGTGAAGAGGGTCACCAGCGTGGTCGTGGAACCTACCGCACCCAATGCCAAAGGACCGGCAAAGCGTCCTACCACCGCCACATCCGACATATTGAACAACACCTGCAGCAGGTTGGACGCAATCAACGGAAGACTGAACAGCAGAATCTGTTTGGCCAGGGGACCTTGCGTCAGGTCCCGCAGCTGCGCATGCATTCCCAATCCCTCCTAAATGTGATACTCCCTGTCCCACTTCCCATTGGGCAGACGCCCCACAGTCTAACACAGCAGCATGGACTCCACAACCCCCATTTTGACAAAATTTCTCTGCTAACCGCAGGTTGACAAAACGAGTGGCAGCGGTTGGTGGCCAGATCCCCTCATTTTTGTTATACTCACCCTAGAAAAAGGAGGGCTGTGCATGACAACAGGACAGCGCATTGCGCAAAAGAGGAAGGAATTGGGCCTGTCCCAGGAGGCCCTGGGCGACCGGTTGGGGGTTACCCGCCAGTCGATTTATAAATGGGAATCTGACTCCGCTCTGCCGGAGATTGAAAAGCTGGTGGCTCTGAGCCGTCTGTTCGGCGTATCCATCGGATGGCTGCTGGGGGTGGAAGAACCCGCGCCGGCATCCGTTGGAAAAAACGCTTCAGACGGCAGCGCTCCCGTTTCCGGCAGCCCACATTCCGATGAAACGGGCTCCGGTAATCCGTCCGCCAGCGGACCGCAGGAGCTGACGCCTGCACAGCTTCAAATGGTGGAGGCCATTGTGGAACGCTATACCGCCTCCCTGCCCAAGCCCCTGTCCCGCCAGAAGCGCAGGGTGGCAAAAGCAGGCATTGCGCTGGGTGCCTTATGCCTGCTGGGCGGCCTGCTTGGCCTTTCCAACCGGTTGGACGAAATGGACCTGCGCCAGGAGAGTATTTTTCAGAACATCTCCCGGGTAGAATCCAGTGTGGACCGTCAGATCGGCTCTATCTCCAGTCAGGTGGAATCCATTCTCAAGGCACAGAACAGTCTGGTAGCGGATTACAGCGCGGAAATTCTCTCGGCCGACCTGGCAAACAATACGGTCACCTTTTCTGTCCGGGCCGTGCCCAAGACCTATACAGACGGCTTGACCGTCTCCTTCCTGGCCGATACCGGCACCGAACCCACCCATAGCGTTCCCGGGACACAATCGCCTGACGGCAGCTATACCGCAGCCCTCACGTGCCCGCTGACGGACAGCATCACGCTCAGCGCCGTTCTCATACCTTCAGACGGCACCCGCTCCACCCAGCTGCTGGAGCAGTTTTCCAGCCTGTACAGCGCCTCTTTGCCCGCGGTGGAACTGCTGGGGTACTCCAGCGGAGAGCTGCTGGATCTGGAAGCGGATGCCAACGGCACGTTGACCCTGCCGGAACTGTATATCACCGCACACCCGGGAACGTCCGTCTATGCTGTCAACCAGGCCATCGGCTGCTCGGACATTGCGGAAATCCGGGTGGGACTGTTCCAAAATCAGACGCTCCTCACCTGGCTGGAAGGCTGCGCACAGCCGGACCATTTTCACGGCGATTACGGCGACGCCGCTTTTTTCCATCTGCCCCAGGGACAGACTGTCACCATGACAGACCCCAGTGACGCCCTGTGCGCCGCTGCCGTGATTACCGACACCTACGGACGGGAAGCCGTATACAGCGACATTCCCTATGTGCTGCGGGACGGCGTCCTGACTTGGCCGGATGTCTCGGATATCAGCGATCACGATCCCGCCAACTGGAAATACTGATTCCTCGTTTCTGCAAGCAAACCCCCCGGCGCGGCAGTCTGCCGCGCCGGGGGGTTATCTTATTTTGTATTCATATTCAGATTCCAGCCGTGCAGCTCAGTCCAGTTCCGCCTGGCCGGTATAGAGCTGATAGTACCGGCCGTGCTGGGCAATCAGATCATCGTGGTCGCCCCGCTCGATGATCCGCCCCTGCTCCAGAACCATGATGGCCTTGGCATTGCGGACCGTGGAGAGGCGGTGGGCGATGACAAACACGGTACGTCCGGCCATCAGCCGGTCCATGCCCCGCTCAATGAGCTTTTCCGTCCGGGTATCAATGGAACTGGTGGCCTCATCCAGAATCAGAACCGGAGGATTGGCACAGGCCGCCCGGGCAATGTTGAGCAGCTGCCGCTCACCCTGGGAGAGGTTTCCGCCGTCCCCGGAGAGGATCGTATTGTACCCGTGGGGCAGATGCCGGATAAAGGTATCTGCACCCGCCAGCTGCGCGGCCGCTTCCACTTCCTCATCCGTGGCATCCAGCCGGCCATAGCGGATGTTATCCGCCACGGTGCCGGTAAAGAGGTGCGTATCCTGCAGCACCACGCCCAGAGACCGGCGCAGCGAATCCTTCCGGATATCCCGCACATCGATGCCGTCATAGGTGATGGTTCCGCTCTGGATCTCATAGAAGCGGTTGATGAGGCTGGTGATGGTGGTCTTTCCTGCGCCGGTGGAGCCCACGAAGGCAATTTTCTGGCCCGGCTTTGCAAACAAAGAGATGTCATGGAGAATCACTTTGCGCTCATCATAGCCAAAGACCACATGGTCAAACCGCACATCTCCCCGCAGTGGAACCAGGGTACCGTCTGGTTTCTTCCAGGCCCAGGCGCCGGAATCAAAGGACGCTTCCGAAAGCGTTCCCTCCGCGTCCTGTTTGACCCGCACCAAGGTGACTTCACCCGCATCCGGCTCCGGCTGGGCTTCCATGACTTCAAATACCCGCTCCGCACCGGCAACGGCGGAAAGAATGGTATTGACCTGCTGTGACATCTGCGTAATGGGCTGGCTGACCTGCCGGGTACACTGCAGAAACAGCGCCAGATCGCCCAGCTGGAAGCTGCCGCCCCCAATGGCCAGCATAGCCCCCACGCAGCAAGTCAGGGCATAGTTGATATAGCTGAGGTTTCCCATGGCCGGCATCATCACACCGGCAAAAATCTGGGCGCGGGTCGCCGCCTGCTGGTAGGCCTCATTGCGGACATTGAACCCCTCCCGGGCGGCCTGCTCGTGATTGAAGACCTTGATGACCTTCTGGCCTTCCATCATCTCCTCAATATAACCGTTGACCTCGCCCACAGCCTTTTGCTGCATGGCAAAATACCGCCGGGAGCGGCTGCCCACAGCCTTCACTACAACCAGCATGACCACCAGCACACCGATGGTCACCAACGTCAGCAGCGGATTGATCACCAGCATCATCAGCAGTGTGCCGGAAAAGTTCAGAGCACAGGAAATCAGGCTGGCAAAGCTGTTGTTCAAAGCCTCCGATACCGTTTCAATATCATTGGTATACCGGCTCATCAGTTCGCCGTGAGTATGGGTATCAAAATATTTCAGTGGCAGAGCCTGCATCTTGTCAAACAGATCTGCCCGAAGCTGCGCCACGGTATTCTGGGAAACATGAACCATCAGCCGGGCATATCCAAACGAACACCCTGCTCCCAGGATATACACTCCTGCCATGACCGCCAGCATACGGGCAAGCCCCGGAAAATCGCCCGGAAGAATATAGTCATTGATCAGGGGCTTGAGCAGATACGATCCGCCGATGGTGCAGGCAGAGCTGGCAAACAGCAGCACAATCACCAGTACAAGATGTGCCCGGTACCGCCCCAGATACCGCATGAGTTTGCGCAGGGTTCCCCGCATATCCTTGGGCTTTTGAAAACCATGGCGTCCGGGGCCATGACCGCCCGGCCTCATGGGCCGTTCCTTTTTTTCAACCACCAATGCTCACTCCTTCCTGCTGAGACTGATACACGTCCCGATAAATCTCGCAGCGTGCCATCAGTTCCTCATGGGTCCCCTGATCCACCACACGTCCTGCATCCATCACCAGAATCCGGTCTGCCTGACAAATGGAGGTGACCCGCTGGGCAATGATGATCTTGGTGGTATGCTTGAGCTCATTGGCAAAAGCGCTGCGGATCTTGGCGTCCGTTGCGGTATCCACTGCGCTGGTGGAGTCGTCCAGAATCAGCACTTTGGGCTGCTTCAAGATGGCGCGGGCGATGCAAAGCCGCTGCTTTTGTCCGCCGGAAACATTCACGCCGCCCTGGCCCAGGTCCGTATCCAGTCCATCGGGCATCCGTTCCAGGAACTCATCGGCACAGGCCGCCCGGCAGGCTGCCCAGAGCTGTTCTTCCGTGGCATTGGGATCGCCCCAGAGGAGGTTTTCCCGAATGGTGCCGGAAAAGAGCGTATTTTTTTGCAGCACCACGCTCACTGCGTCCCGCAGATGCTCCATGGTATAGCTGTCCACCGGTCTGCCGCCTACCAGGACAGTTCCTTCGGTGGCCTCATACAGGCGGGGAATCAGAGACACCAACGTACTCTTGCCGCTGCCCGTTCCGCCCAGAATGCCCACGGTGGCACCGGAGGGAATCTGCAGATCCACATCCCGCAAGATCCACTCCGGACTCTCAGGATCATACTTGAAGGAAACATGCTGGAACTCGATGGTCCCATCCTGAACCCGGGCACCTTCCTGTGCCTTCTCATTGTCAATGGACGGGTGCTCTTCCAAAACCTCGGCAATCCGGCGGGCACAGGCAACCGACCGGGTCAGCATCATAAAGACCATGGACACCATCATCAGCGACACCATGATCTGCGTGATATAGGTGAAATAGGTCATCAGCTTACCGGTATCCAACGTACCGGCAAACACCATCTTGCCGCCAAACCACATCACTGCAATGATGGTACCATAGATAATCAGCATCATGATGGGCATGTTGATGACAACCATGCCGAACGCACGCTCAGAAGTGTGTTTGAGATCCAGATTGCGGCGGGCAAACTTCTCCCGCTCATGATCTTCCCGCACAAAGGATTTGACCACCCGGATTCCCGTCAGGTTCTCCTGCACCACCAGATTCAATGCGTCAGTCTTTTCCTGGAGGGAGCGGAACATCGGGCCCACCTTGATCAAAAGGCTTCCCACCAGAACCACCAGCAGCGGCAGCGCCACCAGGAAGACATTGCTCAGCTGGTAGCTGATGCTCACCGACAGGATCAGAGCCGAAACCAGCATCACCGGCGCCCGTACCAGCAGACGCATTCCCATCATCAAAGACAGCTGCATGCTGTTGACATCACTGGTCAGGCGGGTCACCAGGGATGCGGTGGAAAACTTTTCAATGTTGGAAAAAGCAAATTCCTGGATGTGGTCGTACTCCGCCCGGCGCAGATTCGCGCCGAAGCCCTGACCTGCCACAGACGAACAAGCCGCGCTGCCCAGGCCAAAGCACAGTGACACCAGCGCCATCACCACCATCAGGCCGCCCTTTTGCAGGATATAGGTCTGATCCCCATTGGCAATGCCGATATCCACAATATCACTCATCACCAGCGGAATCAGCAGCTCAAACACTGCCTCCGCCGCCGAACAGAGGATGCCCGCCAAAATCCAGGGGGCATACGGTCTGGCCTGTGGCCAGAGTTTTTTGATCATCGTGTCTCATCCTCCTCGAGATTCCGAATCACCCGGGAAAGCAGAGTCCGCAGGGTTTCCTGCTCCTCCGCTGTGAATCCCCGAACCATTTGCTGTTCCGCTTCCTGAAAGTGCCGCTGGAACAGCGTCTGCTGTTGGCTTCCCTTCTCCGTCAGGGTAATCAGACGGCGACGGGCATCCGTTCCGCTGACGCTGCGCACCACCATCCCCTTTTCCTCCAAACGATCCAGGATTCCATTGGCTGTAGGGGGCTTTACCCGCAAAAATCCAGTCAATTCACACTGCGGCACCTGTCCGCCATTCCGCCCCAGATACAGCAGCACGTGCATTTGCGCCGGTGTCACATCATATTGAGCCAGCCGGACATCCAGTCTGGTCCGGGCCAGATGCGCCGCCCGTCCCAGCGTGGGCCCCAGTGCGTTGATCATTCGCATATCATGCACCCCTTATTTTAGCCTGCTAAAAATTAGCACGCTAAATACTAGCACAGGACACATTTTCTGTCAATGTATATTTCGCCCCATTATTTGAACGTTTTATGAATAAAACTCGGAAAATCATAACCTTTGTAAACAATTTGTGAAGCATCCTCCGCACCCGTTGACTTTCCGGAATTCACTCGGTATGATAAATCCATCAAGCAACAAGCTTGAATTTGTACACCACTTTCCCTCTCCTTTCTCTATATCATATGACACGGCGGACGGTTCCCATGAATCGTCCGCCGTGTCATGTTTTTGCCTTTTGATTTATCGAAAAACAATAAAAAATAATTGACAAACAATAATTGCCATGGTACGATACCGGCAAAGGAGGAATGTTTCATGGAAGCATCCGGTGTACAAAAAATCGCCCGGGTTTTAAATAGTCTGGTGGCAATCACACTTCTCTGCAACCTGATCGCCCTGCCGCTGGTTCCCGGAATTGTGTATTTCCGCTTTGCACAAGAAGGTGTTCCTTTCTCCAGTCTGCAGGCCACCTTTGCTTATGACGTGGACGATGGGCTGGGGAATCTGCTGTCCATCTATTTGCGGGATGTCTGGGCAGAACCCTATACACTGACTTTGACGCTCTTTTTGCTCTTTTCCGGCATCTGTACTGCGGTGATCCTTCAGCAGGGCCGCCGGGTCCTGGCCATCATTCTGCAGGGGACCCCCTTCTCCCTGGAAAATGCCGCCGCTCTCCACCGGGCTGCCGTCGCCTCTTTTATCATTGCTGTTGCAGCGCTGGTACGGGTGATCTTCAGCGTATGCTTTTTCCACTCTCCTCTGCCGATCCTCACCTATAACGCCCTGTTCGTCCCCATTTTTTCCATGTTCGGCCTGCTGTGCCTGGTCATGTCCGCCCTATTCCGCCAAGCGGCGGAGATGAAAGCGGAACAGGATCTGACGATTTGAGGAGGCGGATTATGGCAATTGTGGTGAATTTGGACGTCATGATGGCCAAACGCAAAATGACGCTTTCTCAACTGTCGGAAAAGGTGGACATCACCTTGGCCAATCTGTCGATTCTGAAAAACAACAAGGCCAAAGCGGTGCGGTTTTCCACACTGGAGGCCATCTGTGCCGCACTGGATTGTCAGCCCGGGGATATTCTGGAGTACGTCCCGGACGATCCGCCGTAAATCCAACCATGATTTCCGTCTAATACCGCACTTTGTGCAAAGGAGGTTCTTGGATCATGGGCAATATTTGGTACCTACTCAATCCGCTGAGTCTTTTGCTGGGGCTGGCAGCCTGGGTACTTCCCTTCATGGCAATGTCCCGCCGTCTCCGGCTGGGCAAAGCATTGGCCGCCAGCAGTCTGTGCTGTTCTGCCTCACTCTGGTTTCAGCTGGTCTATCAGGACCATCTGGTCACCGTGCAGGACTGGTCCGCCCTGCTGGATACCTCCGGCGCACTGGTACGGGTGGCGGCAGTATTAATCGCGGTCACCGCCCTGCTGCAATTGGGGGCCGCCGTTCTGGCCGGAAACCCCCGGTCATCCAACTCATGAAGCGGCGAATAACCGCCCTGGCCGGGGCTGTAATCTGTGTGGCCGTATTGACCTGCTTCTTTTTTCTGGTAGTCCTGATCGCCCTGGCACTGTTCACCCCAGGCAATTGGGCCGCCCGCTGAACCATCCACCCATTTTACGAAATCTGTCCACGTAGTATGGACAGTCTCAAAAGGAGTCTGCATATGTCTGATCATATTGCCCCCCTGCCGGCAGGAGGGCCGGCGAAGCCTACCCAAATTTCCTCATCCACCCCTGAAATTGCGTTCCGGGACCGGCTGTTTCTGCTGTTCACCTTGTGTTTTTGTGTGCTGCTGGCGGACGCCTTTTTCTGGCATGGTCCCACCGCCTCCCTGGGAATTGCCGTGGCAGCCTGGGATGTGCTGCTGGGCTGCTATGTGGGCCGGCGGGTTTTGTTTGGCCGCAAGAGTCTGGCGCTGCTTCTTTACAACCTGATTCTGGCCGCCTCACTGGCCCTTGGTTCAAACTGGTATTTCCGGCTGTGGAATCTGCTGGCGCTGCTGGTACTGCTGCCGGTCCATGCCATCGGGCTTTCCGGTGCGGCCTCCCTGCCCTGGTTCCGTCCCGCTATGCTCTGGGAACGGTTTTGTCTGCTGCTGAGCAACCTGTTCGGCGGACTGGGCGCCTTCTTCGCCGCCCTGACCCCCACCGGAAACTCCGCCTCCCGGTCCCGGCGTCTGCCGGCCATTCTGTTTGGCGGAACCGGTGCTGTCATCCTGCTGTGCATTCTGGTGCCGGTCCTGGCCTCCGGAGACGCGCTGTTTGCCGCCGTCACGGCAGATCTGCGAATCTTTGTCCGCTCCCATTTCACTTTGGCCATCACCAAGCTGGTATGCGGCATGGCCCTGACCCCCTTTGTCTTTGGCTTTTTGTATCGTCTGCGCCATCCCAAACCGCTTACCCGTTCCATGGCAGGCGCGCCCACGGCAGACCCTTTGGGCTTTGTTCTGATTCTCGCGGCGCTGGATGCCCTGTACCTGTTGTTTTTGGCAGTGCAGTCCACCGGCATTCTGGGAGGCGAGGCCTACCTCGCCCAGCGCGGCATCTCGTATGCCCAATGGGCTCGCAGCGGTTTTTTCCAGATAGTAGGTGTCACAGTGGTCAATCTCACCGCCATCCTCACTGCACTCTGGGCCGCCCGCCCCAACGGCCGCCTCTGGACGGTCCTGCGCAGCCTGTCCGCCTTGCTGCTGGCGGAGAGCTTAGTGCTGCTGGGCTGCGCCGCCTGGCGGATGACGCTCTATGTCCAGGCCTACGGGTTATCGTTTAAGCGGTGCCTGACCTACTGGGGCATGGTCATGATGGCTCTGTTTTTCCTGACTGCGGCAGCCAAGCTGATTCAGCCCAGCCGCTCCTTCTGCCGCATCGCCTTCCCCCTGGCCCTGGCGGGATGGCTGGTTCTCAATTGCATCCCTGTGGATTTTCTGGTGGCCAAAAACCAGGTAGACCGCTATCTCAATGGGGAAAGCCCCACCATCAGCGTTCACTATTTGGCCTACTCCCTCTCCTACGATACCCTCTCCCAACTGGAGCGGCTGGACCCCGATCTCCCGCTCTCCCGCTGTGAGGGAGAGTGGTGGTCCTCCGAAGATACCGTCGGTTCCCTGCTGACACAGCGCCGGAACGCTGCCCGGGAAGAATGTGCTGACTGGCACACCTGGTCCCTTTCCGCCTTTCTGGCCTCCCGCTGACATGCCGCGCTCTGCGCCACCTTTTATACAGTAAAAAAGCACGGCTCCCGCATCCTCTTTCGGATGCGGGAGCCGCGTCAATATCGCTGTATTTTTCAAACTTAGTATTTCGTGTCATACTCCCACGGTGTGCCGCCGCACAAGCAGCCGCCGTCAATGTGATAGGTCTGCCCCGTCATATAGCTGGAGGCATCGGAAGCCAGCAAGATGGCCATGCCCACCAGCTCCTCCGGCTGGCCGCCCCGCTCCATGGCGATGCGTTCCCGCATGTACGGCGCCCGATTGGGACTGTCCCAGCTGACCTGGGTCAGTTCCGTAATAATATGGCCCGGACTGATGGCATTACAGCGAATCCCATACCGGGCACACTCCACGGCCAGGGACCGGGTAATGGCAATGACGCCGCTCTTGGCCGCACCGTATACCGAGCAGCCGCCCAGCATGGCCGTGTCATTGTGGGAACCGATGTTGATGATGCTGCCACTCTTGCGCTTGTACATCTCCCGGGCCACTGCCTGGCTGACAAAATAAACACCCTTGAGGTTGGTGTTCATGATCCGGTCGTAGGTCTCTTCTTCCACATCCAGAAGTCCTTCCCGCTTGTTGATTCCCGCCACGTTGAACAGCACATCAATCTTGCCGTACCGGGCAACAATCTCCTCCACGCGGGGTACAATCTCCGACATGTCGGACACATCCAGATGGTAGGCAGTGGCTTTTCCGCCGTTGGCATTGATCCGATCCGCCAGGGCCTGGCATTTTTCCAGCGTCCGTCCGCACAGGGCCACTTCCGCTCCGGCGTAGGCCAGTCCCTCACTGATGGCCGCACCGATGCCGCCGGCCGCACCGGTAATCATTGCCGTTTTCCCCTCCAGGCCAAATACCGACTTGAGATACGCGCCGTGATCCATACTGCTCCCAACCTTTCTGCCTTGTTCAATTTTGATTTTTTATGTGGATAGGGGAACTGCCCCGTTATCCCCGATACCCCAGCAGCCGGGAAATACTTTGGGCGGTGCGGCGCACCTCCCGGATCATAACCTCCTGATCCGCCTGCATCCGGTAATCCGGACCGGAGACACTGACCGCGCCCACTGCCCGGCCATTCATATCGCAGATGGGTGCCGCCATGCAGATCAGCCCCTCCTCAATCTCTCCGTCATCCATGGCATACCCGTGAAGCCGGGCAGCCGCCAGCTCCCGGCGCAGACGTTCCGGGTCTGTAATGGTATTGGCCGTGAGGGGCCGAGCCGCCTGCTCCATCCAGCGGCAGTACTCATCGATATAATCATCACTCTGACAGGCCAGAATTGCCTTGCCGGCACTGGTGGCATAAGCCGGTGCCCGGCTGCCCACCTGTGTATTGCAGACAATGGACCGGTGGGTTTCCACTTTATCCAGATAGAAAATATCCCGCTCCAGGAGCATGCTCAAATTGATGGTCTCCTGCAGCGTATCGCTCAAACGCTCCAGCTCCGGCCGGGCCGTGCGGCGCAGATCCGACTGTCCCAGAATTGCGCTGGAGAGCAGCAGCAGCCGGGGGCCCGGCCGATAGCTTTTGCGGACAGGATCCTGCTCCAGATATCCCCGCTCCGCCAACGTGGATACCTGCCGGAATACCGTAGTCGTGGGCAGGCCCAGCTGCTCCACCAGGGCCTTGAGCGTCCACTCCGTCCGGCTGTCCATAAAACATTCCAGAATTTGGAGTGCCCTCAAAATACTGGATACCTGCTCTTTTGCCATCTTTCCCTCCGCCTTTCACCCCAACGGTTCCTCCGTTTGGGGGATTTGATCCACGCTTGACAACCCCTGTCAAAAAGCCTATGATAAATATACCACAATGCAGGCAGATTGTGAATATTTTTATGCAATTTTCCCGAAATTTCATTCCGCAACATGGAAACTCATTCTGCTTGCAGTCACAGCCGGCCCCGGTGCCGGCTGTATGCGGGTACATAATTTAAATGAGAAAGGAATCGAACCATGAGCAGGAAAAGCGTTGTCATGGACGGAAATACCGCCGCGGCCTACATCTCCTATGCGTTTACCGAAGTAGCCAGCATCTTCCCCATCACGCCTTCCTCCACGATGGCGGAAAAGGTAGACGCCTGGGCAGCCAACGGAAAGAAAAACATCTTCGGCGAACCTGTCCGGGTTGTGGAGATGCAGTCTGAAGCCGGTGCGGCCGGAACTTGCCATGGTTCTCTGCAAGCCGGCGCCCTGACCACCACCTATACCGCTTCTCAGGGCCTTTTGCTGATGATTCCCCCCATGTACAAAATCGCGGGTGAATTTCTCCCCGGTGTGTTTCACGTCTCAGCCCGTACGGTGTCTGCCCATGCTCTGAGTATTTTCGGCGACCACTCCGACGTGATGAGCTGCCGGATGATCGGCTTTGCCATGCTGGCGTCCTCCTCCCCGCAGGAGGCAATGGACTTAGGCGCCGTGGCGCACCTGTCCGCTATCAAGGCCCGCCATCCCTTCCTGCACTTTTTCGACGGCTTCCGCACCTCCCACGAGATGCAGAAAATCGATGCTTTGGACTATGACGATCTGGCCGGCCTGGTGGATTACGACCAGCTGCGGGCCTTCCGGAAAAACGGCATGAACCCGGAGCACCCCTCCACCCGCGGCACCACTGTCAACCCCGATATCTTCTTCCAGTGCCGGGAGGGCTGCAACCAGCACTACGCCGCACTGCCCGGCATCGTGGAACATTACATGGACGAGATCAACAAGCTCACCGGCCGGGACTACAAGCCGTTCAATTATTATGGTGCGCCCGATGCCGAGTCCGTGGTAATCCTGATGGGCTCCGGTGCGGAGACCGCCAAGGAAACCGTGGCATACCTGTGTGCCCAGGGCAAGAAGGTCGGCGTCATCCAGGTGCATCTGTACCGTCCCTTCTCGGCGGAGCATTTCCTCTCGGTTCTGCCGTCCACCGTGCGCAAGATCGGCGTGCTGGACCGCACCAAAGAACCCGGCAGTCTGGGCGAGCCCCTTTATCAGGATGTGGAGTGCGTGATCCACCGCAACCGTCCCGATGTGACCGTGGTAGGCGGCCGGTACGGCCTGGCCTCCAAGGACACTACCCCCGGTCAGATTGCCGCCGTGTTTGAAAATCTGGAGCAGGCGCAGCCCAAGGACAATTTCACCATCGGCATTGTGGACGATGTCACGTTCACCTCTTTGCCCACGGTGGAGCTGAATATTCCCAAGGAGGGCGAAACCGCCTGCAAGATCTGGGGCATCGGCGGCGACGGTACGGTGGGTGCCAACAAAAACACCATCACCACCATTGGCCTGGCAGCCGGGATGTACGCCCAGGCATACTTCTCCTACGATTCCAAGAAATCCGGCGGTCTGACCCAGAGCCACCTGCGCTTCGGCAAGCAGCCCATCCAGGCCACCTACCTGGTGCAGCATGCCGACTTTGTGGCCCTCCATGAACCCGCCTATCTGGGCACTTACGACGTCACCGCTGACCTCAAGGACGGCGGCACCTTCCTGCTCAACTGCAGCTGGAGCCGGGAGGAACTCCCTGCCCATATTCCCGCCAAGATGAAACGGGACCTGGCCCGCAAGCACGCCAAGATGTACATCATCGACGCCACCCGCATCGCCCGGGAAATCGGCCTGGGCAACCGCACCAATACGGTGCTGCAGGCGGCCTTCTTCAAGCTGACGGACATCATCCCCCTGGATCTGGCCATTCAGGAGATGAAGGACGGCATCTACAAGAGCTACTTCAAAAAGGCCGGCCAGAAAGTGGTCGACATGAACTATCAGGCAGTGGAACGCGGCATCTCCGACGTGGAATCCTTCGAAATCCCCGCTGACTGGGCCGATGCGCCGGATGATGCACCGGTGGAGCGCAACGTCCCCGGCTTCGTGCGGGATATCGTGGACGTGATGAACCGCCAGGAGGGCGACAAGCTCCCCATCTCCACCTTCCAGAAGTATCACTGCGTGGATGGCACATGGCAAAACGGCACCGCAGCCTATGAAAAGCGCGGCGTCGCCGTCACGGTGCCCAAGTGGGATCCGGACAAGTGCATCCAGTGCAACCGCTGCGCCATGGCCTGTCCCCACGCTGCCATCCGGCCGGTCCTGCTCAGCGAGGAGGAAGCGGCCCGGAAACCCGCCTCCTTCGTCACCGTCAAGGCCAACGGCCTGCCGCAGTACCAGTACCGCATGCAGGTCTCTCCCTACGACTGCATGGGCTGCGGTGTGTGCGCCAACGTGTGCCTGGCCAAGGAAAATGCCCTGGAAATGGTGCCCTTTGCCAGCCAGATTCCGGAGCAGGAAAACTGGACCTTCGGCGTAGAGCAGATCCCCGTCAAGAAGGACGCGTTCAGTGACAAGACCGTCAAGGGTTCTCAATTTGCAAAGCCCTACTTCGAGTTCTCCGCCGCCTGCGCGGGCTGCGCAGAAACGCCTTACATCAAGCTGGTGACCCAGCTGTTCGGCGACCGGATGTATGTGGCCAACGCCTCTGGCTGTTCTTCCGCTTACTCCGGCCCCATGCCCACCACCCCCTACTGCACCGATGAGCGGGGCTTTGGTCCCTCCTGGGAGCAGTCCCTCTTTGAGGACAACGCGGAGTTCGGATTCGGATTCCTCAATGCCCACGAGGCCATCAACGGTGAGATCGTTCTGCGGGTGAACACACTGCTGGATGCCGGTGTGGCCGCAGAGGCCTGCGAGGCATATCTTGCCCACAAGGACGACTCCGCCAAGACGCGGGAGGTTTCCGACAACCTGATTCAGGCCCTGGAGCAGGTCACAGACGGTCCGGAGGAGGTTTTGTCCGCTGTCCGCTTCATCCTGGAGCGCAGCGAATACCTTTGCAAGAAGTCCGTCTGGTGCTTCGGCGGTGACGGCTGGGCCTACGACATCGGCTTCGGCGGCGTGGACCACGTGCTGGCGCAGAACCGGGACATCAACATTCTGGTCATGGATACCGAGGTGTACTCCAACACCGGCGGTCAGTCCTCCAAGGCTACTCCCACCGCCGCCATCGCCAAGTTTGCCGCCGGTGGCAAGGAAGTCAAGAAAAAGGACCTGGGCGCCATCCTGATGAGCTACGGCTACATCTATGTGGCGCAGGTCTCCCTGGGTGCCGATCCCGCGCAGACCCTCAAGGCCATCCGAGAGGCCGAGGCCTATCCCGGTCCTTCCATTGTCATCGCTTACTGCCCCTGCCTGGAGCACGGCATCAAAGGCGGCATGGGCAACAGCCAGCTCGAGCAAAAGCGGGCGGTGGAATGCGGCTATTGGAGCCTGTACCGCTTTGATCCCCGGCTGAAGGAAGCCGGCAAGAATCCCTTCATTCTGGACTCCAAGGAGCCCACCGGAGATCTCATGGACTATCTGAAGTCCGAGCGCCGGTATGCGTCCTTGATGGACGCCTTCCCGGAGCGCGCTCAGCGGCTCTATGAAAAGGAGGTCCGGGATGCCGCGGACCGTTTGGAAAGTTACAAGCGCCGTTTGAACGGCGAAGGTTAAGGAGGAACTATACATATGTCTGAAGTCAAAACGCTGACCCACGAGCAGGTGATGGAAATTATTCCGCACCGGGACCCCATGCTGCTCATCGATGAAGCCACCGAGTTCGTTCCCGGCGAGCGCATCGTCGCTAAGTTCTGGGTTGATCCCGCCCGCGACATCTTCCGCGGCCATTTCCCCGGCGATCCCGTGCTGCCCGGCGTCTACTCCGTGGAGGCCTCTGCCCAGGCCAGCGATCTGGTGCTCATGACCAAGGAATCCTATGTGGGCAAGACCCCCCTCTTCCTGGGCATCAACAACGTCCGCTTCCGTAAGAAGATCCTGCCCGGCGACACCCTGGAAATCCACTCTGAGCTGGCTTCCGAGCGTCCGGAAAAGGCCATCGCCACCTGCAAGTGCTCCATCTACACCGACGGTGACCTGGCTGTGGAGTCCGAAGTCACCATTGCCATGCGCTGATCCCGGCAAATCAAATGAAACAACCTGCCGCCCCGGATATCCGGGGCGGCAGGTTTTCTATATTGATTATTGGATGCATTTCGGCCACTGTGGTACAGCCGGCATCTGCAGGCCAACCGATCAGTTGCCGCAGCCTGTCAGTGATCGGTCCAGGACATTTTCAGGCAATTCAGGCGGGAATGGCGCAGCACACCTCAGCGGAGTCTCCGGCGGTACCGGCGTCATCCAGTTCCGGCGGATAGCCCAGGGACTGCGTGGTCTCCCGGCTGAAGAGGTGGATGTGCTCGCTGTCCAGCGCAAAGGACACCACGCCGCCCGGCGCACAGGGCAGCCGGTCGCAGATGCACACGATTTCTGTGTCTCCCACGGAGACATAGGCACCCCGCTTATTGCCGTAGTCCTCCACATACCGCAGCGTTCCCAGAATGGCATTTTCCGCCGCCCCAGCCTGCAGGTGCACATGCTCCGGCCGGATGCCCAGACACAGCTGGGTTTCTCCACTCTGCGCCGCCACCCGGTTCCAGCAATCCGGCAGAGTAATGCGCTGGCCCAAAATCCGCAGGGCGCCGTCGCTCCAATCCGCATCCAGGATGTTGGTGGAGGGAGAGCCGATGAACTTGGCAGTAAAGATGTTGGCCGGACGGTTGTAGACCCGGTAGGGGGTATCCACCATCTGCAGCTGGCCCTGATTCATCAGGGCCACCCGCTGGCCCACCGTCATGGCCTCCACCTGGTCGTGGGTGACATAGACAAAGGTCTGTTTGTACAGTTCATGGATCTTCACCAGCTCCTTGCGGGCCTGCACCCGGAGCTGGGCATCCAGGTTGGACAGCGGTTCGTCCAGCAGCAGATAGCGCGACTGCTTGACCAGAGCCCGGGCCAGGGCCACCCGCTGACGCTGGCCGCCGGAGAGCTCCCGGGGCTTGCGCTCGATGTAGGGCTCCAGACCCAGAATCTCCAGCACCGTCTGGAGACGGCGGTTGAGCTCCTGCTGCTCCAGCTTGTGCACCCGCAGGGCATAGGTGATGTTCTCCCGCACCGTCATGTGGGGATAGAGAGCATAGTTCTGGAACACCATGGAGATATCCCGCTTGCCGGAAGGCACCTCGTTGACCCGCCGGTCGCCCATCCGCAGCTCGCCGCCGCTGATCTCCTCCAGTCCCGCAATCATCCGCAGGGTGGTGGACTTGCCGCAGCCGGAGGGCCCCAGCAAAATCAGCCGCTGACCGGCAGGGATGGTCAGATTCAGGTCCTCGATCACCTTGTTTTTTTGATAGATCTTTTCCACGTGATCAAACACGATGGTATTTTTTCCTTCCATAATCAGGCTCCTTTCCGCCTCATCCCTTGATGCCGGAAGAGGCAAACGTACTCATGATATAGCGCTGGAAAATCAGATAGAGCAGCACCGGGATCAGCATGGACAGCACCGCCATGGCCATGACCGTGGTGAACTCCGTTCCCGCCTCCGAGCTGCTGAACAGCTGCATGGCCAGGGAGAGGGTGTAATTGTCCTTGCTGCGCAGGATCAGCGTGGGCCAGACATACTCATTCCAGGAGTTGATGAAAAAGATGATGCCGGTAGCCACGATGGAGGGACGGCAGATGGGAAGAATGATGTCCCAAAGGGTCCGCATCCGGCCAATGCCGTCCAGCCCCGCAATCTCAATGAGGGATTTGGGAATGGAACGCATAGTCTGGCGCAGGAGGAAAATACCCGTGGCATCCGCCAGCTGGGGCAGCACAATGCCCAGCACACTGTCAAAGAGATTCAGCCGGGAAACCGTGATGTAGTTGGGAATCATGGTCACCGTAAACGGGATGAAGATTGTGCTGATGAGGATGAAATAGAAGATGTTCTTGCCCCGGAACTCCGTAAAGACAAACGCATAGGCCGCAAGGATACTGGTCAGGAGCTTGCACGCCGTCACCAGCACTGCCACGGTCAGGGTATTGAGGGTGATGCGGACGATGGGCAGCTGCCGGGCAATCTCCCGGAAATTTTCCAGAGTGAAGCCGGAAAGGAGCCCGGCATCTCCGTAAATGCTCTGCAGAGATTTGAAGGAATAGAACACCGCGAACAGCACCGGCACCAGGGAGACCGCCACCAAAAACGCCAGCGGGATATGCCAGCCCACCTGCCGGTCCAGGGCAGCTCTGGTCTTAGTTTTCATAGTACACACTCTTTTCCACGAACTTGAACTCCAAAAACAGCAAAAAACCGAACAGCAGCATCATCAAAATGGCATATGCGGAGGCCGTACCGGTTTTGAAAAATCCAAAAGCCTGATCATACACGGCGTAAATGAGGTTGGTGCTGGCATTGTCCGGTCCGCCTTTGGTCACCATGTTGATGGGGGTAAAGATCTGCTGCATACCGGTGACAATGGACAAAATCAGCACGTAGATGCCGGTAGAGCTGCTCATGGGCACCACGATGTTCAAAAAGATCCGCCAGGTTGGAATGTTGTCCAGGCGGGCAGCCTCCACCACCTCCATGGGCACGCTGGACACACCGGCCATCACCACAATGAAGTTATAGCCGAAAATCTTCCAGCTGGTCATGATGCTCAGCACCACGATCACCAATCCCTGGGTGTTGCTCCAGATCGGGACTGTCAATCCCAGCGCCTTGGCCACCGTAGCCACCGGCCCGGAAATGGGGTTGAGGATCCACACGAAGATCATGGTCCCCACCACCAGGGAGATGACGCTGGGCAGGAAAATGGCGCTTTTGTAGAAGTTCTTTCCTTTTTTTACCACAAAGGACAAGATAAAGGAAAACACATACGGTGCGGCAAAGTCAAATACCAGCAGCAGCAAAATATACAGCCCCGTATTCCCCATGATCTTGCCAAATGCCGGGTCGGTAAATACGGAAATATAGTTGTCCAATCCCACAAACTCCTTGGTGGGGCGGGTCATATTCCAGTCGAAGAAGCTCAGGTACAGCGTATAGAGCAGAGGGTAAAACATGAAGATGGCAAAGAGCACGGTTGCCGGGGCCAGCAGTCCGTAAGAGACCACCCGCTCCCGCCAGCTGCGCCGCAGCCCCAGCCGGTACGGTGCCCGTCCGGCTGTCAAAACAGCATGCATATCAGGCAAAGCAATTCTCTCCTTTAAAGCTGGGGATCCCGCACAGGATGCGGGATCCCCGGCAGTCTTGCAGATCAGTCCTCGATGAAGGCCTGCACCTTGGCCTGGCACTCATCCATGGCGGTGCTCACGTCCTTGGTGCCGCCCAGAACCTGGTCCCGCATATCGATCAGGGCCTGCTGGGCCTCCAGGGCAGAACCAGGCCATGCCGTCCACTGCACGGCGTCAGCGCGCTGATCCATGGCCGCCTGCATCAGGGGATTCTGCTCCAGATAGTCCTTGAGAATCTGGGAGTTTTCCGCACCCTTGGTCGCAGGGACATAACCGGTGCCGGCCACCCACTTGGCGGCGTTGTCATCGCTGCACAGGAACTTGATGAACTCCCAGGCAGCCTTCTGCTCCTCGGGATCCTGGGCGGTAATGGCCAGGTAGCAGCCGCCGGCAGGAACCGCGCGGTCCTCGCCCTCAAAGGCAGGGAACGTGGTGGAGCGTACATCGAAGTTGGCGGAACTCATGATATTGGTGGCTTTGGCAATGGAGCCGATATACATGGCGATCTCGCCGTCGTTGAAGGCCTGGATGCCCTCGTCGTTGTTGGTCAGATGCACGGCAGACTCATCGGTGAGGACCATGTCGGCATAGGACTGCATGGCAGCCTTTCCCTTTTCAGAGTTGAACGTGGCCGTGGCGGTGTCACCGTCCCGGGTCAGCATGGAGGCGCCGCCGGATTCCAGGATAGCCTGAAGCACCCAGGTATCGCCCTCCTGAAGATACGCGCCGTACTTGCCGGTCTTTTCCTTCACCGTCTTGGCAAAGGAGACAAACTCATCCCAGCTCTGGGGACCATCCTCGGAAAGCCCCGCCTCCCGCAGAAGATCGGCGTTGTAGAACAGCACGGGATTGGAGACGGAATACGGCACGCCGGCCAGCACGCCCTCACTGTTCCGGGCCAGATCCAGGATACTGTCGGAGAAGGTATCCGTGAGGAAGCTCTCATCTTCCGGGAAGTACTCCGAAACAATCTCCTCGGGGCTGATGTAAGAGAAGTTGGCGGGGAAATACTCAATGTTGGACCAGGACACCTGGACGATAGAGGGCGCATTGCCCGCAGCGGTATCGGCCTGGAGGTTCTTGAGCAGTTCATCATAGCTGGCGTTGAACCGGCCCTCTACCTCGATCTCATCCTGGCTGGCGTTGAACGTGTCGATGAACTCCTGCACCGCGGCGCCGCCTTGGTTTTCACTGTTGATGTGCCAATACTGAATCTGAATCTTTTCGCCGTCGGCGGCTTCGTCATTGCCCGCGGCGGAAGCACCGCAGCCAGCCAGAGTGCCGGCCATCAAAGCCGCAGACAGCGCGGCAGCCAAAATCCGTTTCTTCTGAATCATCATACTTACTCCTTTTTGCTCGTTAAGCGTTCCTGTATCAAATCCGACCTGATTTTCTCAAAAGGGCAGGCGGCAAATTTCGGGATGGAAGGGAAACACCTGGTGCGGATGGGTGATGATTTCCCGGTCTTCCAGCCAGCAGGTGTTGTATCCCCGGGTCTCGGTGTAAATCACTTCCGTGGGACTGACCGTTTCCACACCGAAGGCAAAGGACTCTGCCGTAATCTGGCGAACTCCCAGCACCGTGCGGTCCTCGGCGTAGTGGGCATGTCCGCACAGATAGGCGATGACATCACTCTTGGCGAGTACCGCTCCCAAAGATTCGGGATAATCTGTGTGGAACCAGGCCTGGCGGCTGGCAAGCGGATGGTGCCCCAGCAAAATGGTACCCTGGCCGTACGGCTGAGCCAGTTCCTCAGCCAGCCACTGCACCTGCTCCTGAGAAATCACGCCGCAGCCGTTGCCTTCCTGCGCCGTATCCATTACCAGGAAGCGATATCCGCCCAGCTCATAGCGGGCCGTGTAGCTGCCGGTGCGTTCTTCTCCCAGATAGCCCCGGTAAAACGCCTGCTTGAAATCGTGATTGCCCAGCACCGGAATCACCGGGATTCCGCTGCACTCCCGTTCGATCAGCTCCCGCAGGTAACGGTAGTCCTCCTCGGTTCCCTCATGGACCAGATCTCCGGTGAGCACGACCACATCCGGATGGGCCGCCACCGCCTCCCGGATCCCGGCAAGAACATAGTTGACCGGCGGCACCGGCTGGCGCAGGGGCGCCCGGTCCAGCATGGATCCGTTATAATCCCGTAAGATATGCAGATCCGAAAGATGCGCAATTTGAAGTGTTGCCATGTGTCTCCTTTCCGTGCGGGACACCAGGAGTTTGCAAAGGTCTCCCGCTCAAACCAACGGTGTCAGTATACCGTTTGCCTTGTCAAGATCGTTACCACCACTCTGTTAAAAATGGCCATTGGGGCCGATTCATAGCTCTTTCCGGCCGCATGCACAAATCCATCCGCTCGTTCTCCCACTGCGTTCCGGTAATTCTTCACACAAAAAAGCCGCCTTCTCCCCATTTGGGAAGAGGGCGGCTGGAAACAGCAAGTACACGCGCGGACACACATGTTAAGTCTCTGGTCTGCCATTCCTGGAAACATCAAATTCTGATCTGCTTTTCGAAAAATTCTCCCAGACCCAGAGTGTCTTTTTGTTGCGCGCCTCACAGGTAATCGTTTTCAGGCAAAAAAAGAACCGGCCGCAAGGCCGGTTTTGCAATACATTTTTAATTGGGCCCGCAGTCAGTCCTGCTCCAACTGCTCCAATAGGGGCAGCAGCTGGTCCATCCGCTGAATCTGTGCGTCGGTTTGCTCCAGCACCTGATGGTTTTTCCCCTCATTGAGAAATCCCACGGTAAACATCTCCGCCCGATGCAGCGCCAACGTGCCGGGTTCGCTGTCCTCCACACCAACCGCACAGCAGGCCGGAACCCCCGCCTGTGCCAGGGCGTACTGATAAATATCCGGCGCAGGCTTCAGATTCTTCACCTGATTCTGCGTCACAAAGAAATCGATATACGGCGTCACCTTCAGATAGTCCGCCACCTCCCGGACAAAGGATTCATCCGAAGAGGACACGATAGCCATCCGGTATCCCCGCTCCCGCAGGGTCTGCAGAGTCGGCGTCAAACCGGGAGCCTCCGGAATGCGCTCCGCTTTCACAATCTCCAGCGTAATGGCAAAATGCTCCCGCGCGATTTCCTCAATATCGGCCTCCACGCCTGCCAGGCGGCACAATTCTTCCCAACGCCTCCGCACGGAATACCCGGTCAACCGCCCCAAGCGGGTGTGATCCACCCCCAGCTTGATGCCCAGACGACGGTTTGCCTCAGCATGTGCCCATTCATCATCCAGCATGGTCCCATCAAGATCAAAGGTTACCAGCTGAATCTTTTTCGTATCCATATCATCCCCCCGCTTCAACACAGCATATTTGCCGTCCTGTCATTATATCGGTCCCGCCGGGAGAAAGTCAACGGGCTTATGATGTTTTTTCTGTTCAACTCCTGTAAAGTTGCGCGGACGAAAACGCCCCCGGCCATTCGGCCGGGGGTGTTTCTTTCTTATGGTACTATGCCGCAAACATTAGACGTAGTTGCAGGCACGGGCGATTGCCATTTCAGTATAGCCCAGGGACTCCGCCTTGGTCTGCTTGCCGCTGGCCACTTCCACCAGCAGCTTGAGCAGTTCGTCGCCCATCTCCTTGAGGTCGCCGCCGTAGATCAGCGGAGAGGCATCCACATCGATGTTGTCGATCATGTTGGCATACGTGATGCGGTTGCCGGTAATCTTAATGACCGGAGCAATGGGGTTGCCGGTAGGCGTACCGCGGCCGCTGGAGAACACCACCACCTGGGCGCCGCCGGCCACCATGGCCGCCACGGAAGAGGGGTCGTGGCCCGGGGTATCCATAATGACCAGGCCCTTCTTGGCCTCCACCTGCTTGGCATAATCATAAACTTCCATCACGGGAGAGTGACCGCCCTTGTGGATGCAGCCCAGAGACTTCTCCTCCAGGGTGGTAATGCCGCCGGCCTTGTTGCCGGGAGAGGGATTGCCCTTGCGGACTTCCTCGCCCACCATCTGGAGCGCCTTTTCATAGCGGTGCACGATCTCGAAGATCCGATCCCGCACCTCGGGCGTGGCAGCCCGGCGGGCCAGGATGTGCTCGGCACCGATGAACTCCGTGGTCTCAGAGAGAATAGAGGTCGCGCCGGCCTGAACCAGCAGATCGGAGAGCTGGCCGATGAGCACGTTGGCGGCAAGGCCGCTGGTGGGATCCGAACCGCCGCACTCCGTGCCCAGAATCAGCTCGGAAATGGGGAACTTCTCCTTCTGGAGCAAGGAGGCCTCCTCCACCATTTCCTTGGCATAGCGCACAGCCTTGTCGATGGCCTTGAGGGTGCCGCCGGACTCCTGAATGATCACCTGCTTGAGCGGCTTGTTGGTGCGCTGGCGAATGGCGTCCACCACCAGATCCATCTGGCAGTTCTCACAGCCCAGAGACACCACCACCGTGCCGTAAATATTGGGGTTGGCCGCATAACCGGCCATGACGTCCATGGTCAGCTGCTGGTCCGGCGCCACCTGGGCGCAGCCCTGCTGGTTGTTGAAAGTAACAGAGCCCGTCACCTGCTGGGCAATAATCCGAGTGGTATCCGAAGCGCAGACGCTGGCAGGCAGAATCAGCACCTTATTGCGGACGCCTACACGCCCATCCGGGCGGCGATAACCATAAAATTCCATATGTTCCCCTCGCTTTCAGACTTTCTCTTCCAGATTTTCCCGGTGTCCCTCCACATTGTGGACATGGACGTGTTCTCCGGTCCGAATGTCCTGGGAGGCAATGCCGATATGCTCACCGTACTTGACCACCGGTTCTCCCTTGGGGATATCCCGGATCGCAATCTTATGATAAATGATGATGTCCTGTGCCGCAGTCAGGCTGACATCCTGGCCGTTTGCAGCATACGTAACGGTATCGCCCTTGGCGATGGGCTCGATGGCGACGGCAACATTGTCCTTGCCGTCAATGATCATGGCATTGCGCATGATGTACACTCCTTTTTTCTTGGATATTTTCTCCGGCAGGCATTCGCAGCGTTCAGAACAGGTTTCCGTTCTCGTCGAAGGCCAGCTCGTAGGGTTCTGAGAGGATCTCGATATTGGGGTTGGCCTTGGCCAGCGGCAGCATGCCTTCGGAAATCTCGATGACATCGATATGGGCCGTATTGGGGATGCGGATCATCTTCATGTTGGTCTGATCCTCGGCATCCGGGCAGCAGCAAAGCGCCAGCTGCAGAGCCTCACGGTCATTGTCCATAATCATCGGAATTTTCATCAGATGCAGGAAGGTGTTGGTGACACCGGTGGGATACGTCATCTCCAGCTTCATTTTGTTGAACAGGCGCCGGGTGGTAACCTCCGCCAAGCCAATGCCCTGGGCATTGCCGTGGGTCTCATCGCTCAGATCCAGAATGACCACCTTCTCAGCGTCAATGCCGCCGGAGCAGTATTGAGGCTGAACGAAGCGTCCGGAGATGTTGGGATCCATCCCGTCACCGGAGAAGTTCTTTCCGATCTTGTCCACTACCAGCACATCACACTCATCAAAAAGCAGATGGGCAATGGTCTCATAGGACAGATCCCGGAGCTTCGGCTCTTCGGTGATGATCTCCTCCGGGCTGAGGCCCTTGACCAAATAGGTCTCATCGTAGGCGTTTTCCACAATGGCAATGCCGCCCAAAATGGGGCAGTTTTCCATCACGGCCCGGCCGTACTCCTCCACCAGCTCGTGCATGATACCCGGGCTTTGGTGGTGAATGTTCTCCGCGCCGTGCTGCTTGCCCAGGCCAATGGCCATCATCTTCATCAGGCCGCTTTCATACCGGCCCCGGAAAGACGTATGCGGCTTGACCCGGTTGAACAGCAAAATGCCATCTGCCTCAGAGGCATATTTGTCAATTCGCACCGGCTGCTTGCGCACCGCGGAAAGACCGATCTCCACCGTTTCCATGGAACTCTTTACCGGGCATCCCATGGCCTCCTCGGTGATGCCGTAATCCCGCAGAATCTGCAGCTGGCCCTCAGCCGTTGCGCCGCCATGGCTGCCCATGGAAGCGACAATGTACGGCTCAGCACCTTTGGATTTGACAAAATCCACCATTGCCCGGGCCATCACGGCATAATGGGTGATGCCCCGGCTGCCGCAAGTGATGGCGATTTTCTGCCCAGGCAGAATCTTTCCCCCGATCTCTTCCCGGTCCAGCTCTCTGGTTACTACACCTGCCAGCTCGGTCTCCGGGATATGGGTCCGGTCAAAATTCTGGCGAATCTTCACCATTTTCGGAATCGGAACGTCTCGGATCAGGTCAGTAATCGTCTCCATAACTTTCCTCCTTACGGCTGTCCGGCGGTGGATGATTTCCTTCCGGTCTGTCGCTCTCCTCCCTTAGTTTACGAACCCTGCCCCCGCTTGTCAAGCGTTTATGGTCCAATTCTGATAAAAACCCTGCTAAGTTCCCGTTTCATTTCCGGCATTTCGCACACAGCTCCTCCGCATCCTGTTTCTGGAAGCGGAGGAGCTGTGCATCCCCATGAAATTTCGAAAACCAGCAGCCGGAATCTCCGGTGCAGGGAACGAAGCGTTATACCGAGTGTGTGCGCAGATAATCCAGCCAGATCCGGCAGCCCTGCGTATTCAAATGCACGCCGTCAAACGTCAGCTCCGGGCGCAGGCAGCCATCCTCTCCCGTCACCGCCTCCGCCACATTGACATAGGCGCAATCCTTCTCCTCTGCCAGGGCCATAATGGCTTCGTTGTAGGTCTGGATTCTCTGATTGTTCACATAGGTCTTTTTCGCGTCCTGCTTGGCACTGACCGGCAGGATGGACTGAAGTACAATCTGTGCGTCGGGGTGATCCTCCCGGAGACGGTCAATGACCTTGGCATATTGATTCTGGAACGTCTCGACTTTGACCCAGCCCAGTTCATTGACGCCCAGCATCACATAGATCTTTCCGCACGGTTCCTCCGCCATGGCGTCCAGCAAGGGAACTTTGCTTCCATCTTCCATGGTCCACGCATTTTTGGAAAAAACCGACTCCACCGTCGCGCCCACGGAATAGAAATAGGTTCCTTCCTTCAGGCCGCTGTACAGGGAAAATCCTTCCGTACGGGAGTCTCCCAAAAAGATCACATCCTGAAAGTATGTATCTTCCACTGCCTCCGATTCCGGCACAGGGGCCCAGGGAGCCTCCTGCACAACCGCCTCTTGGGACTGTACCGCATCCGGCTCTTCCGCAGGCGGATCCGACACGGCCTGCTCCGGCATCTTTCCCGGCTGCCGCTTCTGAACCGGCCGCTTAGGCGTCTGCGGTACCGTGACTTCCGGAGGTTCCGGCTCACTGACCGGAGACTCGATTGCCTTTCCCGGTCCTACCGGAGAAAAAAGGACCGCCATGATTGCCATTAATCCCAGGATTCCCGGAATCCGGATTCCCCATCTTTTCTTCTTTTCCCGTCTGCCCGCCATAGCTCCCGCCTCCTGCGCTGGAATTTTCTTTTCTACTATTATAGACGGTTCAGGTCGGGAAAAGTCGAAACAAATTGATGAAAAAAGAGTATCAAATTGTCACACGTTTTTATGCAGCCGCCCCCTGCAGCCATTTGGGCCGCAGGGGGCGGAATCAATTCCCAGTTTCCGCGCAGAAGCTTTCCCGCTCCAGCGCTTTTGGAAGCCTCACTCCCGCAAGGACGGAGGATAGACTCCCTGCTCATGCAGGCGCAGCAATTCCTGACGCACCAGCTCCCGGTCCTCCCGGTAGGTCATGCCAAACCACTTGTCTGCCGAATGCAGCACGGAAACCTCCAGGGCCCCCGCTTTCATCTGCTGGTCCACCATCACCGGCAGCAAGCACTCGGCCTTGAGATTCTCCCCTGCCTCGTTTTGCAAAAACTCCTCAAAATACGTCCGCAGAGCCGGGAAAATACTGGGGGTAAAGCCCCAGAAGTTCATGGAGACCACCGTATCCGGGTCCAGATTCCGGTCCTCAGCCAGATCCCGCAGAGTGCCGTCGGCGTACAGCTGCACCTTGAGCGCTTCCCGCACCGAACGCAGCTTTCCATCCTCCACCGTGCACACGCCGCGGGAAACCGTACCATGCAGACTGGCCGTGTTTTTCAGAAGATATCCCACCATGGTGGCCTTGCCCTCCGGCGGCAGCTGCGTCAGCTCCTGGTAGATCGTCCGGTACGCATCAATGCCGTAATAGTCATCGGCATTGATGACGCAGCTGGGCTCATGCACCACATCCGCCGCGCACAGCAGGGCGTGAACCGTACCAAAGGGCTTCGTCCGCTCCGCCGGGATGTGGTAAAACGACGGCACGGAGGAAAAATCCTGAAAGGCGTACGCCACTTCCACCGGACGACCGTCCAACGCCGTCCGCCGGGCCACCGTATCGCCGCACAGCTGGCGCACCATTTCCTCCATCTCCGGCTTGATGATAAACACTACTTTATTGAATCCGGCCCGCAGCGCATCATAAATGGAGTACTCCATTAAAATTTCCCCGTTGGGGCCGACTCCATCCACCTGCTTGCTGCCGCCGTAGCGGGAACCCAGTCCCGCCGCCATAATGACCAATGAAGCGTTCATTGTCTCTCTCCTTGTTTGTAATCCAATCTTGCGTATCCTTGCGCAACGTTTTGGCCTTTCTATACCATACTCTATCCCCGCTTTTTTTGCAACTACTCTTGACTTTTTTCTCCACCAGCCTATAATACGAAAATGATTTTCAATTTCAAATTCACATAGGGAGGCTCGGCCGTGTCATATAGTACCAAACAACAGCAAGCCGTGCTGCAGTGTCTGGAACAGTGCAGTGAAGAGCCCATCAGCGCAGCGGCCCTGGCAGAACAGCTGCGGCACAGCGGAAATCCCGTGGGATTGGCCACGGTATACCGGCAATTGGAAAAGCTGGAACAGGCTGGACAGATTCATAAAATCCGCACTGAGGAGGGGGCTTTTTATCAGATCTGCCCCCATCGGGCCGCCCAGGGGCGGGAGTGCTTTCTGCTCCGCTGTGAGCGGTGCGGCCATGTGGTCCATCTGGACTGCGGCCATCTTCACGCACTCTACGAACATCTGGAGGCGGAGCATCACTTCCGGATTGATCCCCGCCGCACGATCCTGACAGGGTTATGTCAGGCCTGCGCCGGAAAGGAGGATCCCCATGGAACCCAATGAACTGATTGTCTGTCGGGACGTGTCCCTGGGATACGAGGGACAGAGCGTCCTGACCCACCTGGACCTGACCATCCGGGCGGGAGATTATCTTTGTATTGTAGGAGACAACGGCTCCGGAAAGTCCACCTTGCTGCGGGGCCTTCTGGGATTGCTGACACCGCAAAGCGGCCGGATCGAGCGGGCGGAGGAGCTGCGCCGGGGCGCCATCGGGTATCTTCCCCAGCAGACCCGGGCCCAGCGGGACTTCCCCGCCACGGTATTTGAGGTAGTGCTCTCCGGCTGCCTCAACCGGGGTGTCCGGTTTTTCTACTCCCCGGCCCAAAAATCCCAGGCGCTGATGAACATGGGAAAGCTGGGTATCCTGGAACTCAAGGACCAGTGCTACCGGGAGCTCTCCGGCGGTCAGCAGCAGCGGGTGCTGCTGGCCCGTGCCCTATGCGCCGCCGGAAAGCTGCTGATTCTGGACGAACCCATTACCGGCCTGGATCCGGCGGCGGCCCAGGATCTCTACAAGACCCTTTCTTACCTCAATGAAAAGGAAGGCATGGCCGTGGTCATGGTGACCCATGATCTCAAGGCCGCTTTGCGCAGCGCCCGCACCGTGCTGCACATTGGACGCAGCAGCGTATTCCTCGGCACTGTGGCCGACTATCTCGCCTCCCCCCAGGGACGGCGCTTCCGGGAGGCGGAGTCATGATCATCCTGCAAATGCTTTCCTATCCCTTCATGCAGCGGGCCCTCATTGCCGGCGTGCTGGTCAGCCTGTGCGCTGCACTGCTGGGCGTCTCTCTGGTGCTCAAGCGCTACTCCATGATCGGCGACGGCCTCAGCCATGTCTCCTTCGGCGCCCTGGCCATTGCCGTGGCCCTGGGGATCACGCCGCTGTACTTCTCCATTCCGGTGGTCATTCTGGCGGCGTTTTTGCTGCTGCGCATGGCCAGCCATCCGCGGTTCAACAGTGACGCCGCCATCGCCGCCACCAGCGCATCCGCCCTGGCCATCGGCATTCTGGTCATCTCCCTGACCACCGGCATGACCACCGACGTGGACAATTACATGTTCGGCAGTGTTCTGGCCATGTCCGATCAGGATGTGATATTGTCCGTCATTCTGAGCGTAGCGGTGCTGGTGCTGTTTGTGCGGTTCTATCACCAGCTCTTTGCCGTCACCTTTGACGAAAGCTTCTCCCGTGCCACAGGGTTGCACGTAGACCGCTACAATACCCTTCTGGCTGTCCTGACTGCACTGACCATTGTGTTGGGCATGCGGATGATGGGCGCCATGCTGATCTCCTCTTTGGTCATTTTCCCCGCCCTGACAGCCATGCGCCTATTCAAAAGTTTCCGGGGCGTCATTCTCTGCGCCGCAGTGACAGCGGTGGTGTGCTTTTGTGTGGGACTGCTGATTTCTTTCGCCTGGTCCACCCCGGTAGGTGCCACGGTGGTGGCAGCGGACCTGGTGCTATTTTTGCTCTCCTGCGCTGCTGCTTCTGTACGCCGGAGATAACCCCGGGGGCGGACGGAATCCATTTGGTACCGTCCGCCCCCGGAACTGGGGAAAAAAGTGGGACAAAGGCGGAAAAAACTTCTCTTTTCTCCTGCAAAAGGCTTGCACTTTCTCATAGTCTGTGGTATATTTGCATATGTTAGAGTATGTAAGCAGCGGAGTGGACCCTGGGTCCGCTCTTTTTATTGGCCTTTTTTCCCTGGTCAAAATTTGAAAATGCTGTCAAAAGAAGGGAGGGATCTTTCCATGAAGAAAATCACGGAACTGACCGCCGAACTGGCCGCCCCCGCCATTGCCGAGGCCGGCTGCACCCTCTGGGACGTGGAGTATGTTCGGGAGGCCGGCACCTGGTACCTGCGGGTCCTTCTGGACAAGGAAGGCGGCGTGGACATTCTGGACTGCGAGGCCGTCTCCCGCAAGCTCAGCGATCTTCTGGATGAGGCGGACCCCATTGAGGGCAGCTATACGCTGGAGGTTGGCTCAGCCGGCGCCGAACGGGCGCTTAAGCGGCCTGGAGACTTCCAGCGCTATCTGGGCAGCCCCGTTTTGGTAAAGCTTTACCGCAACCGGGACGGCCGGAAGGAGTTTGCCGGCTACCTCAAAGCTTATGACGAGGCCACCGGTGCCGTTACAGTCACAGTGGGGAACCAGGAACTCACATTTGAGAAAAAAGATGTGGCTCTGGTCCGCCTGCGGGTGGAGTTTTAAGCACATGGAATGCGGCAGCGCCGCAAATCCCGACAACGTAACGTATTATTTAAAATAAGGAGAATCACAACAGATGAAAGGCAAGAAGCAGAAGGAGCCCGTGGGCATGAATCCTGCGGAGATCTTCGCCGCTGTGGCAATGCTGGAAAAAGAGCGGGGGATCCCTCAGTCCTTCATGATGGGCAAAATCATTCAGGCAGTCACCACCGCTTACAAGCGGGACCATGAGGGCGTGGAAAACGTGATCGTGGAGGCCGACGAAGAGCATCAGACGCTCAAGATGTTCGTCCAGAAGACCGTGGTGGATGAAGAGGACTATGTGGATCCTGCCAACGAAATGACCCTGGCTGAAGCCAAGCATCTTTCCGCCAAGTATGAAATCGGCGACATCGTCAACATCCCCGTGGACAACGTGGAATTCGGCCGCATTGCTGCCGGCAACGGCAAGCAGGTCATCATCCAGGGTCTGCGGGAAGCCGAGCGCGGCATGGTGTATGACGAGTTCAACTCCAAGCAGCACGAGATTCTCACCGGCGTGGTGACCCGGATCGATCCCCGCACCGGCAATGCTTCCCTGCGCATCGGCACCGGCACCGAGTCCACCGAGGCTCTGCTCATGGCCGGCGAGCAGGTTCCCGGCGAAGAGCTGGAAGAGGGCATGCACATCAAGGTCTACGTGGTGGACGTCCGCCGTCTGACCCGGGGCCCGCAGGTCCTGATCTCCCGGACTCATCCGGGCCTGGTCAAGCGTCTGTTCGAGCTGGAAGTGCCCGAAATCTACGACGGCACCGTCGAGGTCAAGTCCATCGCCCGGGAAGCCGGCAGCCGCACCAAGATGGCTGTGTGGTCCAACGATGAAAACGTGGATCCCATCGGTGCGTGCGTGGGTCCCAAGGGTGCCCGTGTAGCCGCCATTGTCGAAGAGCTCCGGGGCGAGAAGATCGACATCATCAAGTACAGTGAGGATCCCGCCCAGTTCATTGCCGCCGCTCTGGCTCCCGCCGACGTGGTGGACGTGTGGATGGCGGACGAGGGCAAGGCCTGCCGCGTGCTGGTGCCGGACGATCAGCTGTCCCTGGCCATCGGCAAGGAGGGTCAGAATGCCCGTTTGGCAGCCCGCCTCACCGGTTATAAAATTGATATCAAACCCCAGAGCTATCAGGACTCCGACGCGGACGCCGCTCCCGAAGCTTCTTCTGAAGAAGAGGAAGTTCTTGCGGAGGAGACCGGCGAGACTCCGGCGGAATCCTAAGAGAAAGGCGGCCTGACAAATGCCAAAAGTGAAAAAAATTCCCCAGCGGCAGTGTGTCGGCTGCCGGGAAATGAAAGACAAAAAGGCGCTTTTGCGTGTGGTCAAAGCTCCCGACGGCTCCGTGAGCCTGGATTTCGGCGGCAAAAAGCCCGGCCGGGGCGCCTATGTATGCCACGATGTGGCGTGCCTGCGCAAGGCCCGGAAAAGCCGGGCCTTGGAGCGGGCATTTGAAACCGCCATCCCTCCAGAGGTCTATGACGCCATGGAGAAGGAGCTGGGAGGTGAGAGCCGTGAGCAATGACCGGATACTCTCGCTTCTGGGGCTCGCCCTGCGGGGCGGACGTCTGGTATTGGGCGAGGAACCGGTGGAGTCCGTGGCCCGGGCCCGGGACGCCCGGCTGATCCTGCTGGCCTGTGACGCGGCGGACAATACCCGCCGCCGGGTACGGCACTTTGCCGATGCCGGACAATGTCTCTGGTTCCAGATTCCCTACACGAAAGAGCAGCTGGGGCAGGCCACCGGCCGCACCAGCGTCGCCATCGCGGCGCTGACCGACATCGGGCTGGCCTCAACCATTGCGCACCGGCTGGCGGAGGAGGATCCCGCCCGTTATGAAGAAAGCGCCCGCCGGCTGGACCGCAAGGCCGCCCGGGCCGCTCAGCGCCGGGCTGAGCAGCTGGCCCATGAGAAAAATCTCCGCCGGGGTCGGCGCAAACCCGCTCAGCATGCCGACGCGGCCCCCTCGGCCGTGCCGTCTGAAGCGGCTCCGGCGCCCAAGCGGGGCACTCAGTCCCGCACAAAGTCTCACCCTTCCAGGGATCACCGCCCCAGACCGGGGGCTTCCCCTTACGCCCACAGCCGCCCTGTCAAAAAGGGCAAGGGTTCCTTCCGCAAGAAGGCGACGTAAGCGGACCGATCGAACAAATTCTCCCCAGCCCCCGGGTTGGAGCATAACGAGGTGTTTTTATTGGGTATGGAAAAATATAGAGTCCATGAGGTGGCCAAAGACTTCGGTCTGCCCACCAAGACCATTACAGAAATTCTGACCAAATATGTGGCGGCTCCGAAAAACCACATGCAGGTCCTGGACGATCACGAGCTGTCTGTGATCTTTGATTACCTGACACAGCACAATCAGGTTTCCAGCATTCAAGCCATCTTTGCAGACACGTATCAGGCGAAGTCTGCTCCCGCCCAGGCGGACGCTCCGGCCGACGCTCACAAGAGCGCTGCGCCGGCGGAAAAGCAGCCCGCTCAGGCTGCGGAAGTCCGCAAGAATGCTGATACGCCGGCCAAGCAGCCCGCTGACACGCAGAAGGCCGCCGCTCCCGTGCAGCAGCCCTCCACCCGGGTTCCCCAGAAGAAGATCGTGGACACCCGCAAGGGCGGCGACGTGAACCTGGCCAAGTACGACGAGCGCCTGGAGACTCTGGGCGGCGAGCGTGCCGAGCGGATGCAGCAAAAGGGCGGCAAGGAAAAGTTCCGCAACAGCAATCAGCGCCGGGGCAACATGACCTTCTCCAACAAGCGCAAGCAGGACGAGGCCGAACGGATGCGCCGCCTGCAGCTGGAGATTGCCAAAAAAGCGCCCGTCAAGGTCCAGATCCCCGATGAGATCTCTGTGGGTGAGCTGGCCAGCCGGATGAAGAAAACCGGCGCCGAGGTGGTCAAATGCCTGATGAAAAACGGCGTCATGGCCTCTCTGAGCCAGCTGATCGACTTTGACACCGCTGCCATCATCGCTGAGGAAATGGGCTGCAAGGTGGAAAAGGAAGTCGTCGTCACCATCGAGGAAAAGCTCATCGATGTCCATGAGGATAAGCCGGAGGACCTGGTTCCCCGGGCTCCCGTGGTGGTGGTCATGGGCCACGTCGACCACGGCAAGACCTCCCTGCTGGATACCATCCGCAATACCTCCGTGGCAGCCGGTGAGGCCGGCGGCATCACCCAGCACATCGGCGCCTATCAGGTGCAGGTCAACGGCAAGCCCATTACCTTCCTGGATACCCCGGGCCACGAGGCATTTACCTCCATGCGGGCCCGCGGCGCCATGATTACGGATATTGCCATTCTGGTGGTGGCGGCGGATGACGGCATCATGCCCCAGACCATCGAATCCATCAACCATGCCAAGGCCGCAGAGATCCCCATCATTGTGGCCATCAACAAAATTGACCGGGAGAACGCCAACCCCGACCGTGTCATGCAGCAGCTGACGGAATACGGCCTGGTGCCCGAAGAGTGGGGCGGCCAGACCATCTGCTGCAAGATCTCCGCCAAGAAGCATATCGGCATTGAAAACCTGCTGGAGATGGTGACCCTCACCGCCGAGATGGAAGAGCTCAAGGCCAACCCCAACCGGGCCGGTCAGGGCACTGTCATCGAGGCCCGGCTGGACAAGGGCCGCGGCCCCGTGGCAACGCTGCTGGTCCAAAACGGCACCCTCAAGCAGGGCGATATCATCATCGCCGGTACTGCTGTGGGCCGCGTACGGACTATGATGAACTACAAGGGCGCCCGTCTCACCGAGGCCGGTCCCTCCGTCCCCGTGGAGATTGCCGGTCTTTCCGAGGCTCCCACCGCAGGCAGTCCCTTCTTCGCCGTGGCCGACGAGCGTATGGCCCGGGAACTGGTGGAGCAGCGCAAGGCCGAGGAGAAGGCCAAGGCCGCCGCGCCGGTGCAGAAGGTCTCCCTGGAGAACCTTTTCGATCAGATCCAGGCCGGCGAGCGCAAGGAACTGGCCCTGATCGTCAAGGCCGACGTACAGGGCAGCGTGGAAGCCGTGAAAGCCTCTCTGGAGAAGCTCTCCAACGACGAGGTCAACGTCCGGGTCATCCACGGCGGTGTCGGCGCTATCAGCGAGTCTGATATCATGCTGGCTGCGTCTTCCAACGCCATCATCGTGGGCTTCAATGTCCGCCCCGATGCTGCCGCCCGGGACGGCGCCATCCGCCAGAACGTGGATATGCGGATGTACCGGGTCATCTACGACTGCATTGACGAAATCGAAGCCGCTATGAAGGGCATGCTGGCTCCCAAGTACCGCGAAGTGGTGCTGGGCCACGCCGAAGTCCGGCAGACCTACAAGGTCTCCGGCATCGGCACCGTGGCCGGCTGCTACGTGCAGGACGGCAAGATCGTCCGCGCCTGCTCCGTGCGGGTGGTTCGCGACGGCATCGTGATTCACGAGGGCCAGCTGGCCTCCCTGAAGCGCTTCAAGGATGACGCCAAGGAGGTCGCGGAAAACTATGAGTGCGGCATGACCGTGGAGAAGTTCAACGACATCAAGGAAGGCGACATCATCGAAGCCTTCACCATGGAAGAGATTCCTCGTTAACCCTCTCTTCGTCGCACAGAACGTTTTATCTATCGCACCGGGCGGGCGGCTTCGCCCGCCCGCGTGTTCTTTTCCGCCCCGGTGCCGGGTGCGGAACCCACCCCATTTTTCAAGTGAAAGGAGGCCCATTCATGTCCAGCAATCGAATTGGCCGCATCAACGAAGAAATTCAGCGGGAGCTCAGTGACCAGCTCCGCCGCCTGAAGGATCCCCGGGTGTCTGCCACCGGCATGGTCTCCATTACCCGGGTAGATACCACCGGTGATCTGCGCTATGCCCGGATCTATATCAGCACGTTGGACAAGACACGGGAAACCGAGGTCCTCAAGGGTCTCAAATCCGCCGCCGGGTTCCTGCGCCGGGAACTGGGCCGTGCCCTGCAGCTGCGCTACACGCCGGAGCTGCAGTTCATCGCCGACGACTCCATCGCCCACGGCGCTCATATTCTGGAGGTACTGCGGAAGGTGGAACGGGAGGACGAGTCCCGCGGTCAAGCGGAAACGGAGGAAGGTTCATGCTGAGTGTTTTGGAAGCGGCAAACCTGCTGCGTTCCCTGGACCGGGTTCTGATTCTCACCCACGTCCGGCCCGACGGTGATACGGTCGGCTGCGCGGCGGCGCTGTGTGCCGGTCTGCGGTCCCTGGGCAAGACGGCGTACCTGCTGCCCAATCCCGGTCTTACCGACACCACCGCCCCCTATTTCGCCCCCTATGCCGCCCCGGAAGAGTTCGTGCCGGATCATGTAGTCTCCACGGACATTGCCACCGTGGGACTCTTTCCGGACAATGCCCTGCCCTATGCCGACCGGGTGGATCTGGCCATTGACCACCACCCCTCCTTTACGCATTTCGGCAAAGCCAACATCGTCCGGCCGGAGGCTGCTGCCTGCGGTGAGCTGATCTATGACCTGCTGGCCGCTCTGGGCCCCATCACAGCCGAAATGGCCCTGCCCCTCTATGTGGCCGTGTCCACCGATACCGGCTGCTTCGCCTATGCCAACACCACCGCCCATACCCACGCCGTGGCAGCCGCTTTGCTGCGCACCGGGATCGACTATAAGACCGTCAACAAGGTCTTTTTCCGCACCAAAACCCGCAAGCGCATGCAGCTGGAAGGCGCCATGCTGGCCCAGGCGGAATTTTACGACTGCGACCGCATTGCCGTGCTCTCCGTCCCCCTTTCCCTGATGGAGCAGCTGCAGGCCACAGAGAGTGACGCCGAGGAGCTCTCCTCCCTGGGCGGACAGATCGAGGGGGTCGACTGCGCCGTTACCATGCGGGAACTGCGGTCGGATGTCTGGAAGATCTCCCTGCGCACCGGCAGCCGGGTCAATGCCACTGAGGTTTGCTCCCTGCTGGGCGGCGGCGGCCATGCCGCCGCTGCGGGCTGCACGGTAGAGGCCCCCTGGTCCCAGGCCCGGGACCGGGTGCTGGCCGCCATCCGGCAGGTGGTGCCGGATTGTCAGGTGTAACTGCCCATGGCCAACGGAATCCTCATCATTGATAAGCCCCAGGATTGGACCAGCATGGACGTGTGTGCCAAGCTCCGGGGCATTTTGCAGGAACGTCGGATCGGGCATGGCGGCACGCTGGATCCCATGGCGACCGGTGTCCTGCCCGTGTTTGTGGGACAGGCCACCCGGGCGGTGGAGTTTGCGGAAAACGGGGAAAAGGAATACGTGGCGGGTCTGCGGCTGGGTATTGTGACCAACACCCAGGATGTTACCGGCGAAGTGCTGGAAACCCATCCGGTTCAGGTCTCCCGGGAGGATGTCGCAATGGTGCTCAGCCGCTTTCTGGGCCCCCAGGAGCAAATTCCCCCCATGTACTCCGCGGTAAAGATCGGCGGAAAAAAGCTCTACGAGCTGGCCCGAAAAGGGCAGGAAGTTGCCCGGAAGCCCCGGAACATCACCATCTGGGAGCTGGAACTTCTGGACCAGACCGGTCCGGCGGACTTTCTTCTGCGCTGCCGCTGTTCCAAGGGAACGTATATCCGCACCCTCTGTCATGATCTTGGTCAAGCACTGGGCTGCGGCGGCACCCTGGCTTCCCTGCGCCGCACCATGGCCGCGGGCTTTACCCTGGAGGACGCCGTCACCCTGGAGGATGTGCAAGCGCAGGGAGAAGCCCTGCTGCTTCCCACCGACAGTCTGTTTGCAGACTCTCCCATTCTGCTGCTGAAGACGGACCGGGAAGAAAAGCGCGTCCGCTGCGGCAACCCCATCACGATGCCCGGAATTCCAGACGGCACCTACCGGGTCTACGGTCAGGACCGGACGTTTCTCTGCCTCTCCCGGGCCGAAAACGGAACTCTGACATCCATCAAGAATTTCTTTGGAGCGTAACGTTATGTCCATCAAGGAAAAAGTGATTGCCCTGGGCTTCTTTGACGGAGTCCATCTGGGCCATGCCGCCCTGCTGCGGCGGACTGTGGAGGAGGCCAAGGCCCGGGGTGCAACCCCGGCGGTCTTTACCTTTGACCGTCCTCCCAAGGAAGTCATCACTGGAAAGCCCTGCCCGCTGATCAATTCTCCCGAGGACCGGCGGGATCTGGTTCGCCGCCTCTTCGGCATCCGGGAGGTCATCATGGTTCCTTTCGACCACGAGATGATGACCACCCCCTGGGATGACTTCGTCACCAACATTCTGGTTCGCCGCTACCATGCCGTCCATTTGGTGGCCGGGCACGACCACCACTTCGGCCATAAAAACGAGGGCTCTCCGGAACGGCTGCAGGAAAAATGCAAGGAGCTGGGTCTGGGCTGCGACATCATTCCCAAGGTGGAAATCTGCGGTACCATCGTCAGCTCCACTTACATCCGCCGTCTGGTGGAGCTGGGACAGATCGAGCGGGCCAACTCCTTTCTGGGCCACCCCCACGTGCTGACGGGAGTCGTGCGCCACGGAAGAGGCATCGGTTCTTCCCGGCTCTTTCCCACTGCCAACCTGCCCATCCCGCCTCACGTTCTGATCCCCAGCCACGGCGTATACGTCACCCGGGTCACTCTGGAAGACGGGACATCCTACCCTGCTGTCACCAATGTAGGCACCCGCCCCACTGTCAACAACGGCACGGATGTGACGGTGGAGGCCTGTCTGCTGGACTTCCAGGGCGATCTCTACGGCCGCACGCTGCGGCTGGAGTTCTTCCGCCACCTGCGGGACGAAGTCCGGTTTGACTCTCTGGATGCTCTCAAAGCCCAGATCGCCTCGGATGCCGATGCCACCCGGCGTTACTTTGAGGCAGAACAGGCCTAATGAATATCCGATAAGATAAAAAGCACACCCCCGAAGGGCATAGCCCTTCGGGGGTGTTGGTTTTATAACAGCATCTTGGGAGGCATCACGCCAGATACGGCGCTGCGATTCCCTCCAGGCCATCCGGATTCTGCGCATTCCAGTCCGCAAAGCTCAAGCCGCCGGCAGCCACGGTCTTGCCCAGTTCCACCACGAACTCCGGCACCCGGCTTTCCAGAATGGTTCCCAGCTCCCGGCCCATGGTCTCACCGCCCTGGCGGCTTTCTCCGTGAACAAAGAGTGCAAAGGCAGACTGCGGCTTGCCGTCTACCAGCTTGGATGCACCCCGCAGGCCGATCACGCCGGTCTGATGGGTTCCGCAGGAGGACATGCAGCCGGAAATATACATCTGGGGCAGCGCGCCATCGGGCACGCCCGCAGCCCGCACTGCTTCCACACAGGCGCTCAGCAGTCCCTGAGAATCCCGCACGCCCACCTGGCAGGTCTTGCCGCCAATGCAGCTGACGGAGCACTCAAATGCACTCCGGGCGCCGTCTGCGGTCAGCGCCAGCACCCGCTGCGCTTCTTCCCCGTTGAGGTTGATGATATAAACCGTCTGGTCCGGAGACAGGCGCAGTTCCGTTCCCGGAATCTGAGCCAGGGCAGCACTCAGGTCACAAAACGCCTGCTTGTCCACCTGGCCGCCGATGGGATGCCAGGCTACCGCATACAGGCCCGGCTGCTTTTGCGCAATGACCCGGGGGCCATCCACCACCACACCGTCGCCTTCCTTGGAAACAGCGGGAATCTCCACCGTCAGATCCAGATTTTCACCGGAAGCTTCCACTTCCGCCAACTTCTCCCGGAATGCCTTGGCGTAGGCCTCCGGGCCGCCCAGCGTCTCCTGCATGTAGCGGCTGCGGGCCTTGCCCCGGTTTTCGTAGTTGCCATAGGCCCGGAAGGTCAGCCACATGGCCTTGATATAATACAGAATCTTTTCGGGTGCCACTGCCTCGGCCACTTTTACGCCGAAGCGGGGATTATTGCCCAGGCCGCCGGCACTGTACACGTCAAAGCAGCCATCCGGCCGGGCCACAAAGCCCAGATCCCGATAGGTGGCGTGAGTGACATTGGCGGGAGAATTGGAGAAGCCCACTTTCAGCTTGCGGGGCATCTTCTCGGCCTTGATGAAGTTCATGAGATAGGCGCCGGCCGCTTCCGCCCAGGGCAGCACATCAAAATACTCCCCCTTCTCTACACCGGACAGGGGAGAGCAGGTGACATTGCGGGGGAAATCTCCGCCGCCGCCCATGGTGACAATCCCATGGTCCAGTGCTTCCTCCATCACATCACACACGGTGTCCTGATCCAGATCATGGAGCTGAACGGTCTGGCAAGTGGTCAGATGGACCCGGGGCACGGGGTAGCGAACCAGCACATCCGCAATGAACGCCATTTTCTCCTTGCTCATCCGGCCTGCCGTCATCCGCAGGCGCAGCATGCTGGCCTTTCCGTCCTTCTGAGCATAGCTGCCATAAAGTCCGGAAAATCCCTTATAGGAAGCCTTGTCCAACGTACCGGCGTAAAACTCCGCCGTCTTTTCCCGAAACGCGGGCAAATCCTGTTTCCAGGACTGTGGATCGATGGTATGCATTTGATCGCCCTCTCTTTCCTGTTCATATACTTGTCAATTGGCGGCATTATTCTATCATGCTGACAGGGCTTACGCAAGCAATACTTGATAAAATGCCCCTCCTGCCGTCCCCTTTTCTCTCATTTCCTGTGGAATTCCTGTAAATCCCGTTCTTTTTTCCAACAGTGCAACCAAGCCGGGCACTTTCGTGCCCGGCTTGGTTGCATCTTAACACGTTACCATCCGTACAGTTCCCAGGGACAATGGGTCCAGTACCACGCAGCCGCGGCCAGCGCCAGACCTCCCAGTCCCACCAGGAAGCACAGCAGCATACCCGCCCAGTCATAGCGGACCCGCTGATCTCCCCGGGCCGCCAGCAGGGTTTCCACCCCCAGGCTGATGAGGATGAATGGAGCGCCTTTGATGGCCCAGCGCAGATCCAGCTGCGGCCAAAAGAGTGACACCGCCATCAAAATGCCTGTCACCACCAGCACCACGCCCAGCGTAAAGGTGCCTACCCGGCGTCCGCTGGGACGGTTTTCATCCTGCATGGTCCGCCTCCTCTTCCGCAGGTTCCGCCTGGTTTTCTACCGGCTCCCCGGATACCCGCTGTCCAACGGGCGGCTCTTCCGGCGGGGCAAAGGGCGGAATTTCCTCTTTGCGGTTTTTGGGTCCCCGGATAAACCAAAGCCCCAGCGCAATGATCCCCACCGTTGCCACCAGACGGGGTACGTCATAGGTCAGGATCCGATACAGCCACCACGTATCCTGGAAGAACACCCCCAAGACATCCACCAGCCACGCCGATACAATGCTGTACAGTCCCCAGACGCCCAGAATCACCAGCAGCCATCCAATGATGCTGGAGCGCTTCTTGCACAGCCGCCCCAACTTTTCTTCATCCATATCGAAAAGGCCGAAGAGGTAAGCATCCGGATTGGCCGCCGCCTCCTCATCCGTCTGTCCCCGCAGATTATAGCTGTCGAAGAAGGAGAACATCCAGATCGGCAGCAGCAGTACCGCCAAAGCGCCCACTTCCAGAAAAATTGCTATGGTCAGAAGGCCATAGAATACCGTAAGAATGGAAATTCCCCGCTTCATATATCCCTGATACATCTCCCCGCATCCGGGAATACAGGATGCGATAAACAGCAGCAGTCCGTGTTTGCGTCTCATGAATGTTGTCCTCCTTGTTGGGTGAGATTCGATTGACGGGCCCCCCGCCCGCTCAGCCATGTATTCCATCCGGAAACCACCTGATTCAGCGCATCACTCCAGCGCTGCGCCCAGGAAGGATCTGAAGCCGTCTGGGCTGCCGGAGCTTCATGGGTTTGAACCTCCGGCGGGATCAGCGATCCGCTGCCCCATACCACCGTCAGCGCCAAAGCCACGGCAGCCGCCGCTGTGGCGTATCGGCTGGTAATGAGGTGCAAAGTCCGCTCCCGAATCCGCCGCATGAGGCTCTCCCGGCACGAGCGGCTGGGAGTCAGCAGAGGCTGCGGCTCCAGTGCCAATGTATAGCGCTGCAGGCACAAATCGCAAAATGCCAGATGTTCCGCAATCTCCAGGCGGGAAAGATCGTCCAATGACTCGCCGGCCAGGGCGGTCAATGCTTCATCGGTCAAATGTCCATCATCACGGAACAACTTCATGGCTTTCACTCCTTTCCAGCTGCTGGCGCAGGAAGGCTTTTCCCCGGCGCAGCTGCGTATGAACGGTTTTGACAGGTCTGCCCAATGCCAGGGCCGTCTCCTCCACGGACCGCTCCTCCAGCAGACACATGCGGCACACCGGCCGATAGGGCTCGGAAAGCCGTCCGATGGCGTCGGCGATTTCCGCCGCCCCGGCACGCCCCAGCACTTCTTCCTCCGCCGGTGGGGCAAGTCCCGGCGGCAGCGCCTCATCTCCCGGCAGTACCGTATGGCGGTTCCAGGCACTTTGCAGATAGTCCTTGGCCTTATTGGCGGCGATCCGGCCCAGCCATTGCCGCTCATATCCCTCCGGCATGGTATCCCGGTGGAGGTACGCCGCCAGGAACGTCTCCTGCGTCAGATCCTCTGCGGCCGGAGCACTGCGGACCAGCTGAAAACAGATCGTATAGACCAGCCGCTCGTACTGGATTACCAGCTGGGAAAACTGCTCTTTGCTTTTCAAGCCGTCCGCCGCCTCCTTTGTGCATTCACTGTCTATGATACGATGCAGCAGGCTGCTTTTCTTCAGAAAATCGTAAATTTTCCCACCGTCTCCCGCAGCCGCTGTTGCACTTGCAAACACTAGGGTTTCCGTGCTACAATCATGTCATCCTATACACAAAGTGAGGGGCTGCCTATGGACCGGATCAGCAAAGAAAACTACTATCTTGATATCGCCGAAACCGTCTTGGAACGGGCCACCTGCCTGCGGCGGGTGTACGGCGCGATCATTGTGAAAAATGACGAGATTATTTCCACCGGTTATAACGGCGCCCCCCGGGGCCGGGCCAACTGCGTGGATCTGGGGTATTGCTCCCGGGAGGCCATGCAGGTTCCCCGCGGCGAGCGGTACGAACTGTGCCGCAGCGTACACGCTGAGGCCAATGCCATCATCTCCGCTTCCCGGAGAGACATGGTGGGCGGCACGCTTTATCTGGTGGGCCGGGATGGCCGTACCGGCGCTCTGCTGCCGGATGCCACTTCCTGCTCCATGTGCCGCCGCCTGGTCATCAACGCGGGCCTGGAAAAGGTCGTCATCCGGCGGACCCAGACCGAGTTTGACGTCGTAGAGGTTGCCGACTGGATTGCCGAAGATGATCTCCTTGCTCCTCCGCTGGACAAGCCTTAAAGAAAGGAAGACTCTGGTTTGAAAGCAGGACTTGTCACCTTTTACCATATTCATCACTACGGCGCATTGCTGCAGGCCGCCGCGACGGAGCGCGCGGTGGAATCCCTGGGCGGAGAATGCGAAATCATTGACTATTACGTCAATCAAAACAACGCGCTCTTCCGCCGCCCCACTGGGGTCGGCTCCGCAGCAGCGGATGCCCACACGGCACTGCATTATTCTGCGCTCAAGCGCCGCTATGACCGCTTCGAGCAATTTTCCGCAGACCATCTGCACATTTCCGCCCAGCACTATGAAAACCGCTGGGCTCTGGCAGGTGCATCCCTTCCCTATGACGTACTGCTCTCCGGCAGCGATCAGATCTGGAACCCCACCATTTTCCCGGATGGGCGATTTGATCCCGTCTTTTTCGGAGCCTTTTCTTCCCTGCGCAAAATTGCCTATGCACCGTCTTTCGGCATTTCCCATATTCCCGAGCGGATGGAAGAGGAGCTCCAATCCTATCTGAAGAGCTTTTCCCATCTCTCGGTCCGGGAACGGCAAGGCCAGACCATCATCCGGGACCTGACCGGGCAGACGGTCCCTGTGGTGCTGGATCCCACACTGCTTCTCACGGGACAGGGATGGTCCACCATGGCCAATCCGGCCGGAGCAGGCCCGGAAGGCGGATATATTCTCTGCTACTGTATCAGCAAGCCCGGTGCTCTGATCCCCTATATTCGGATGCTGGCCGAAAAAACGGGCCTGCCGGTGGTGCAGCTGTGCGGCATCCGGCAGCGGATCGTCCCGGGTGCCCGGTGCGTACTGGATGCCGGACCGGCCGAGTTTTTATCCCTGTTTCAGAATGCCTCCTATGTCTGCACCAATTCCTTCCACGGCACGGTATTTTCTGTGCAGTTCCACCGTCCCTTCTTTACGTCTGTAGCCCCCAGTGAACTGGCTGAGCCGGAGCATTCCCGCACCTTCAGCATTCTCAGCCGCCTGGGTCTGACCAATCGGATCGTGGGCAAGGGCGATACCGCCAAGCTCTTTGATGCCGTGGACTGGTCCGATGTGGATGTGCGGCTGCAGCAGGCACGGCAATCCTCCCTCGCCTATCTGCGTGACGCCCTGACCAACGCATCCCCTGCGCCGCTTTCCGAGGCAGCGGCTGAGGCGTCCGCCCTCCCCCAGCTGGCAGACCACAACCACTGCACCGGCTGCGGAGCATGCTTCAGCGTCTGCCCCCGGGATGCCATCACCATGAAGCGGGATCAGGAGGGCTTTGCCTATCCGGCTGTCAATGCCGATACCTGTATCCATTGCGGACGCTGCACTGCTGTATGCCCTCCGCTTCATCCCCGGCCCCAGGGACCGCTGCCGGCAGTCTATGCCGCCTGGAACCGGGACGATGCCGTCCGTAAGGACTCCACCTCCGGCGGTGTCTTTACCGCCTTGGCCGAGTATGTGCTGGAAGACGGCGGAGTCGTCTATGGTGCAGCCATGGACGGCCACCAGCACCTGAGCCACATCGCGGTGTTCCGCAAGGAAGATCTGTGGCGGCTGCGGGGCAGCAAGTATGTCCAAAGCGACCTGGGCAATACCTTCCGGGAAATTCGGGAGGTATTGAAAAACCGGCCGGTGCTCTTTACCGGCACGCCCTGCCAGGTGGATGGTCTTTATCGCTTTCTTGGACAGCGGCCGGAAAATCTGCTCACCTGCGATTTGGTCTGTCACGGTGTCCCCTCTCCCGGCGTGTGGGAGGATATGGTCCATTCCATTGAAACCCGGAAGGGCAAGGGTGTGCAGGCCGTGCGGTTCCGCAACAAGGTCACCGGCTGGAAAGACGGCCATTTCACCACCGTTTACGATGACGGCAGTGTGGATACGGCCCCCCTGTTCCGCACAGAATATGGCCGGGCCTTTGGCCGGGCACTGTTCCTGCGGCCCAGCTGCCACCGCTGTCCCTACACCTCCATGACCCGCCCGGGTGATTTCACACTGGGTGATTTCTGGGGCCTGCATCCGGACGAACTGCCGGAACAGCAGCAGTTGGGAGTCAGCCTTCTGATCGTCAATACGCCCCACGCCAGCCACATTTTTGATCAGCTTCCCGTGGCACGCAAAGCCTTTCCGCCGGAGCGGGCCATTGCAGGCAATCCCCGGCTGGCCTCCCCCATCCCCGCATCTCCGGAGCGATCCGCCTTTTTTGCAGCGTATGCCCTGGAACCCTTCGATGCTGTCCGCAAGCGGTTTTTCGCATTGCCGGCCCTGCCGGTTCGGATTGCCGCCCGGGTACTCTCTCCGGAAATCAAAGCGCAGCTGCGCAAAAAAATTCGCTAAACAGTTGTAGAAACAACAGACACCGGCTATCATATCTGATATACTCGGACACGTAAAAGCCAATACGAGGCTGAAAGGAGGAAACGCAAATGAAGCAGTATGAGTGCAAGCCCTGCGGCTATATCTATGATGAGGCCGCCGGTGATCCCGACAACGGCATTGCTCCCGGCACCAAGTGGGAAGATCTCCCCGCCGATTGGGTCTGCCCCCTGTGCGGTGCAGGCAAGGAAGAGTTTGAGGCTCTGTAATTTAAAAGAGGACGTGCTCTATGAGCGCGTCCTCTTTTTTGCTTGTTATGACTTGACCGCCCGGCGGCACAGCGCCTTGTTCTGGGACACCCAGTGCAGCAGCGGCAGCCCCAGCACGAAGCATACACCGGCCTCTCCCAGGCCCACCGTCACAAAGTTCAGACCGAAGGCCGGCCAGAAGGCGGCACCGTCCTGCACGGAAAACCAGGCAATCTCCGCGCCCACAATGACAGCGTTGCAGACCACCGGCGGCACCGGCGCCAGATAGCGATTCTTCAGCCGGGACGTCCACAGCGCCGCCAGCAGGGTGGCCAAGGTGCCGAACACCCAGTCCAGCACAAAGGGGGAACCCAGCAGGTTTGCCAGGAAGCACCCCACTGCCAGGCCGGGAATCGCCTCCGGGAAAAAGAAGGGCAGCACGGTCATGGCCTCTGCCACCCGGAACTGGATTCCGCCGTACTGCGGAATGGGCAGCAGCAGGGTCAGCGCGGCATACACAGCGGCAATGATACCGGCTGTGGCCATCTGACGGGTCGTAAAACGGGATTGAGACATAAAAAAAGACCTCCTGTTTGGAGGCATACCGACAGCAGTAAAATACGCAGGAAAAGGTCCTACGCAGCCTCCATTTTTTTGTTTAGAGAACGGCGGCCGTATACACGGTCCCGAACGAACGCCCCAATTTGAGACGCTTGGACAGGGAGATGGCACCTGTCGGGAGGTAGTATAGCACACTGTTTTTCAAAACGCAAGCAGAAAAAAACAGGCGCCGGTTTCGGCGCCTGTTCAGGCTTGTATCCACGCGGATTTATCCTTCAGCAGACAGCACCACGATGCAGCACTGCTCAGTTGTGCGGTCCGGATTTGCCTGGGTCTCCAAGGACGATTTCCCTGCCGTCTCCAGGATCCGTTGATACTCCTCCAGCTCCATGGCATAGCCTGTGCCCAGCACACCTTCCTCCGGACGCTGTGCGTCGGAATACGGCTTGCCCGTATATCCTTCCAGGGCCTCGCCCACTTCTTCCCGGGTCAAAAAGGCCACCTGGGCAAACACCACATTGTCGTATGCCACCCACGCGTCCGTTCCTTCTTCACCGATATAAACAGATGCCGAAGGCCCAACGGCCTGCTCTTGCTGGCTGCCGCCCTCTTCCGAAGCGTCCTGGGATATTGGCTCCCCGGTCGTGGCCGCCGTCACGCTGCCCGGTGTGTTGGGCTCCTGCTCCTGCGCAGTCTCGTCTTTGTTCGCAGCTGCACCATTCTCCGCCGAATCTGCCGCCTGTGTTCCGGCAGATGCCGGATTCTGTTCAGGTGCCGGTTCCGACGCCTGCTCGGCCACAGGGTTTTGCCGGGTGTTGGCAGGTGCTTCTTCCGGAATGATGTCCGCTGCAATCTCGGGCTCCGTCTCCGTTGCCGCAGCCCCAAACTGTTTGGGAGAAATTTCACCGGACGCGGAATCTCCCGAAGCAGGTTCCGTCTGCGGCTCTGCCTGAACGGACTCCTCTGCCGCCACATCCTGGGCCACCTGCGCCGCCTCCTGCCGGGAATGCTCCCAGGGCTGCAGAGGCGCTACCAATACCGCCACTGCAATACACGCCGCCAAGGGCGCCAAAACCTTGATCCAGCGGCGTCCGGTTTTCCGGCGCGCAGTTTTTCCGGGTGCGGGAGATGCTGCCCGAATGGCCTCCATCACCCCGTCGGCAAATCCCGCGGGTACGGGAGTCTCCTCCACATCCGGGAACGCCGCCCGAATCTCCAGGATCTCATCCACATAACGCCGGCAATCCGGGCACTGGTCCAGATGTTCCTGCACAGCGGCCATCTCCTCCGGAGAAAGCTCGCCATCTACATACAGGTCCAGCAGGGCCGCGTATTCTTCACAATATTTCATTTGCAGCCCTCCTTTTCTGTTTCTTTGGACGCAGCTGCGCCGGAAAAGTTCCCGCTTTCCAAAAGAAATTTACGCAGCTGCCGGCGCCCCCGGCTGATTCGGGATTTCACTGTTCCCACATCCAGAGAAAGCACCTGTGAAATCTCATCATAACTGAGCTGATGTATTTCCCGCAGCACCAAAACCTGCCGGTGCTCCGGCGACAACGCCGCCAGGCCTGCTTCCACCTGCTCACGCAGCTCCCGGCGCTCCGCCACATCCTGCGGAGACGGCGCCGGATCCACCGCGTCAATCTTCATCTCCTCATCATCCAGAGAGGCTCCGGCCGCAGCCCGGTGGCGCCCCTCCCGGCGCAGCAGATCCACACAGGCATTGGAGGCCAGACGGTAGAGCCAGGTGGAAAAACTGGCCTCCCCCCGGAAAAACCGCAGCCCCTGCCAGGCTGAAAGAAATGCCTCCTGTGCCGCCTCTGCAGCATCTTCCGGATTGCGGCACATCCGGCTTGTCAGGGCAAACACCCGCTTTTCATACAGCCGCACCAGCTCGGCAAAGGCATCCTGATCCCCCTGCCGGGCAGCTTCAATCCATTCTTCTTCCCGCATCATACCAAATCCCTTTTGATCCCCCTCGTCACCCGATAGACATCCTCCAGGGTATTCATCTGTACAATCTGCTCTTTGTAGTATCCCGAGTGCGGCACCCCCTTGAGGTACCAGCAGTAATGCCGCCGTGCCTCCAGCACCGCCACCCGTTCTCCCTTGGCCTGGGCTGCCAGCTCGAACTGGCGTACCGCCGTGTCACACCGTGCCGCCAGATCCGGCAGGGGCGGAATGGGCCGGCCCTCCAGCGCCGCCTTGGCCTGCTCAAAAATCCAGGGATTCCCAAAGCATCCCCGGCCAATCATCGCCATGTCCGCTTTTGTGTGCTGCAAGATGCGGACCGCATCCTCCGGTTTCCAGATGTCGCCGTTGGCAATGACCGGAATGGAAACCGCCTCTTTGACCTGACGGATGCAGTTCCAGTTGGCCTCGCCGCTGTACACCTGGGCCCGGGTCCGGCCATGGACCGCCACAGCGCTGACCCCGGCCTGCTCCAGTACCTGAGCAAATTCCACACAGTTGCAGTTTCCCATATCCCAGCCTCTGCGGAATTTGGCTGTCACCGGAACGGAGACCGCCCGCACCACCGCTTCCGCGATCCGTCCGGCCTTTTCCGGGTCCTTCATCAGTGCCGCGCCGTCCCCATTGTTGACGATCTTCCCCATGGGGCAGCCCATATTCAGATCCACGATGTCCGCTCCTGTATGCTCAATGGCAATCTGAGCCGCCTCTGCCATGCACACCGGATCGCTGCCGAAGATTTGCACCGCGGCAGGATGTTCTCCCGGAAACTGCTGGAGCAGGGAGAAAGTCTTTTTGTCATGATAGCAAAGCGCCTTGGAGGAAATCAGCTCCGTACATGTCAGTCCGGCTCCCAACTCGGAGCAGATCTGCCGGAATGCCACATCCGTCACCCCTGCCATGGGGGCCAGAGCCAGCCGGGAGTCAATTTCAACAGTTCCGATCCGCATATCGTATATCCTTTCATAGGAAAAAAGTTTTGTCTATCATACCATGCCGCCAGAGAAAAGTCCACTCTCGCCGGGAAATGGCACGCCTCCATTTCCCGACGGGCTTTTCCGATGCGTCAGGGTAAAATGGGGGAAACTCTTGGATTTTGGAGGGACAAGCTGTGCGATACGGGCAGATCACGTTGGAAAAGGAGCAGTCGGCACGGCTGCTGGGCTGGGGAATTCGGTTTTTTCTTACGGCGGCGCTGACCGCCAGCCGTACCCCCGGCGGATACGCCCCCTTTGCTCTGGGCTGTATTGCGGCGGCGGGCCCCGGAGCAGACGGCGGCGCTGCGCTGTTGGGCGGACTGGTGGGCGCGGTCCTGTTTGTGGACTTCGCCGATGCGCTTCCCTTTCTGGCCGCCGGAATTTTGATTCTCACCGCCGCAACGGCCTTTCAGGGAACCCGCTTCCTGTCCGGACGGCGGGTTATGGCCCTGACGGCCGCGGTGCTATTCTTGGTTGTAAGCGGAATCTATGTACTTCAATCTCTCTCCCCCTGGGACCGCCTGACCCCCTGCCTGGCGGCTGCCGGTCTGACTGGTGCAGCCGCCTGGTTCTTCATTCCCTTGTTCCAGCCCCGGGAGGCCCACCCCGATGCCGAAGGGATACTGTTTCTGACCGCGGCATTGCTGCTGGCGCTGGAGGACCTGGAAATTTTGGGGCTGTCCATTGGGCGGACACTGCTGTGTGTCCTGCTGGCCTACACCGCCTACGAGCGGGGTCCGGTGGCCGGAGCCTCTGTCGGGCTGGGACTGGGCCTGACCGCGGACCTGTGTGCCGGTACAGGCAGCGGTATCTTTACCGCGGGATTGGGGCTTGCGGGTCTGCTGACGGGCAGCCGGGCAGGCCGGGGACGCAGCAGCGCGGCGCTGGCCTTTGTGGCCGCTGCCATGGCAGCACTGCTGCCCGCCCGGGATCCCCTGGCACAGCCACTGCTGTTTGAAAGTCTGGCAGGTGCAGGCGGCTTTTTGCTGCTGCCCGGACGGCTGTTCGGCGGCAAGCGGATTCGCCGCCAGGAATCCGCCGCGCCGGCCGTCATTGCCCCCCACCTCAAAGAGCAGCTCAATCGGGCGGCCACCGCCCTGCGGGAACTCTATGACAGCATGAACCGAACCCCCGGCCGCTCCTCGGAGGAAAATCCCGCTGTCGTCTTTGACCGGGCGGCGGAGCGGGTATGCCGGGAGTGCGCTCTGTGCAATCTCTGCTGGCAGCGGGAGTATACCAGTACATTCAACGCCCTCAACGATGCCACTCCCACGCTGCTGGAACGCGGCCGGGCCATGGCCAAGGATTTTCCCCCCTATTTTGCTGACCGGTGCATCCACCTGCCGGACTTTCTCACCGCCATCAACGGGGAGCTGTCCGCCTTTTTGCTCCGGCGGCAGTACCGGCGGCAGCTGGAGGAAGCCCGCCGCAGTGCCCGGGGCCAGTACGCCCAGCTCTCCGAACTGCTCACCGCCACAGCGGCCGGGTTGGGCGAGACTGCCGCCGTCAGCGCTTCGGAGCCCTTTTCCTGCCGGGTGGGCGCGGTTCTGCGTCCCAAACAGGGAGAGCGGGTGTGCGGCGACACCCTCATGTCGTTTCAGACCGAGGACGGAACATGGTGCCTGCTGTTGTGCGACGGCATGGGCAGCGGCGAGGGGGCCAGGAAGGAGTCCTCCCTCACCTGCCGGCTGCTGCGGCAGTTTCTGGAGGCCGGCATTGCGCCGGAAGCGGCACTGAAAACCCTCAACTCCGCCATGTCCCTGCGGGGTGCGGAGACCGGAAGTTTCACCACCATTGATCTTTGCACCTGCTCCCCCGCCACCGGCGAACTGGTATTCTATAAGTTCGGTGCTGCTCCCAGCTATCTGAAAAAGGGCGGCACGGTACGCCGGATCACGGGAGGCAGCCTGCCGGCCGGATTGCGGGCCGGAGCCGCTGCGCCGGATGTAACCCGGGCATGTCTGGAACCGGGCGGCTTTGCCGTGATGATCAGTGACGGCGTGGCAGACCCGGCCCGCGATGAATGGCTGCAGAATCTGCTGGCCGGCTGGGATGGCACCGATCCCCAGGAACTGGCCGGTCTCATTCTCACGGAAAGCATCCAGCGCGAACAGCTTCAGGATGACTGCGGGATTCAGGTCTTGTGCCGTGCCCCGGAAAAATCCAGCACAGCGGTATAAATCCTCCTTTGCTGCGGCAAACTGGAACTATCAACGAAGGAGGCGCAATTCGGATGGTGAAAGGTATTTCCAGAAGAGTGGTGGTCGTAGACTCCCCGGACCAAAGATTTTTTGAGCAGGCAATCTTCATTGTGCGCAACGACGCGGTCGGCGGCGGAGTCACCGCCGGAGAACTGGTGGAAGAGGCACGGCGGGTCGCCCGCAACTACGCCGCCGGAGACCGCAGCCGGCTCAGCCGGGCAATGCGGGATCTCAATCCCGCACTCTACACCATCATGGGAGCCGCCGGAATCGGCTTGGTGTGGCTGACCGTAACCCTGGTATAAGAAACCCGCCGTGGAGCAGCTGCTCCACGGCGGGTTTTGTTTTGGCTTCCTGCTCTTACAGCAATGCCAGCGACCGCAGGACATAGATGATGCAAAAAAGCGACACCATGGACAGTACACTGGTCCACACCACCAGCTGGTTGGCCAGCTGATCGTCGCAGCCTATCTCCTGGGCCATGACGGCACTGGATACCGCCACCGGCGTTGAGCTGATTGCCACCAGTGTAGGCATCTCCAAAGACGTCAGCCCCAGCGGTCCTCCCAGCGCCACCGCAATGGCAATCACCGCCACCGGGCAGATCACAAGACGCAGGGCCGTGCCCAAAACCAGGCGCGGCAGCAGATCCCGTACCGCGCCGAAATTCAGCCGGGTTCCCAGAACAAACAGCATCACCGGAGAGGCCACCTGCGAAAGGTTGGTTACCACCTGAAATACGGAGGGCATCTGGTTTTCAATGGTAAAGATCGCCTCTCCGTCCACCACCGGCAAAAACTGCCGGATGATCACCACCGCCAGGCCGGACAGAGCCCCCAGAATCAACGGATTGGTCAGCACGCGCCACGCCAATGTCCGGACAGTGGGTTTGTGGGCACCGTCTCCTCCGAAAACCGTCAGCACAATCACCGCCAGCACATTGAACAGCGGGACACAGACAGACGTGGCCATAGAGGCAAATCCCATGGCAGCCGCACCGCCCAATGCATTGGCCAGGGGCAGGCCCAAAATGGCCTGGTTAGACCGAAAGGACACCTGTATAATGACGCCCTGCTGGCGCCGGTCCGGTACCAGCAGACGCGCTGCAACCAGTCCCACCAGCAGGCAGAAAAACACGCTGCCGAACAGGTAGCCGATCATCTTCCAGTTCATGGAAGACAGATCCTCGATGGCATACACATTGCAAAACAGCTGAATCGGAAGAAACAACCGGAAGCAAAGACTGTTGAGCTGCCGGTAAAATTCATCAGACCACGTACCCACACGCCGCACACAATATCCCAACAGAATTGTAAGCAGGATGGGCAGGATGGCATGAAGGGTATAGAAAAACGTCTCCCGCACAAAATCGCCTCCCAAAACTCGTGCAGCTGTCTCAGCGGCCGCGCGGCTCGCTTCCATCCGAAAGCACTTCTTTTTATTGTAGTACAGCCAGTCCCATTTTTCAACGCCATCCGCCAAAATTGGAAAACGGCACGGTCCGGCAGGGGCTCTTCTATTGAAAAATCTGGATGCGCAGGATATAATGAAACATATCCGACTGCGCCCGGAATGTGAAAGGAGGACTCCACATGGAACACCGAAATCCCCTTCTGCACGGTGAAAGCGACAGCAAATTCATTACCATCGGCGAAATTATGCTGCGCCTGACCCCGCCAAACTACGAGAAAATCCGCATGACCACCAGCTTTGAGGCCAGTTACGGCGGCAGTGAGGCCAATATTGCCCTGGCTCTGGCCAATCTGGGCGTAGACAGTACGTTTTTCAGTGTGGTCCCCAACAACAGTCTGGGAAAAAGCGCTATCCGCATGCTGCGCAGCAATGATGTGCACTGCACTCCGGTGATCCTCAGCACCCCGGAGCAGACCCCCACCCATCGGCTGGGCAGCTACTATCTGGAAACCGGCTACGGTATCCGGGCCAGCAAAGTGATCTACGACCGCCGTCACAGTGCCATTACGGAGTTCGACTTCTCCACAGTGGATATCAACGCCCTGCTGGACGGGTTCACTTGGCTGCATCTGAGCGGCATTACCCCTGCCCTGGGGCCCAATTGCCGCCGCCTGGTCATGGACTGCCTGCGGGTAGCCAGGGAAAAGGGGCTGACCGTCAGCTTTGACGGCAATTTCCGCAGCACTCTGTGGAGCTGGGAGGAAGCGCGGGACTTCTGCACCGAGTGCCTGCCCTATGTGGATGTTCTGCTGGGGATTGAGCCTTATCACCTCTGGAAGGATGAACTGGACCCCACCAAGGGCGACATCAAGGACGACATCCCCTATCGCCCCAGCTACGAACAGCAGGATGATGTCTTCCAAGCCTTTATCCGCCGCTACCCCAACATCAAATGCATTGCCCGGCATGTCCGGTATGCCCACAGCGGCAGTGAGAACAGCCTCAAGGCCTTCATGTGGTATGAGGGGCACACCTTCGAAAGCAAGCTCTTCACATTCAACATTCTGGACCGGGTCGGCGGCGGCGACGCCTTTGCCAGCGGGCTGATCTATGCCATGATCCATGACTACAAGCCCATGGATATGATCAACTTTGCCGTGGCCAGCAGTGTGCTCAAGCACACCATCCGGGGTGACGCCAATATTACCGACGATGCCTCCAGCATCCACAACCTTATGAACATGAATTACGATATCAAACGTTGATCCGCTCCCCCGGCAGCCGCCGGGGGAGTCTTTTTTACACCATCCGAAAATTTTCCTTGACAAATCCACGGTTGTCGTGTAAGGTATGGCTTGTGAAGGTTAGTTCTAACTAACCTTGTGAAATTCCCTGGACGGCTCTAGCCGTCTTCCCTTTCCCCTTGAAGTTAGTTGTATCTAACTGTGTGTCAGCAGGAGGTGTCATGGAATCTTGTTTTGAACGGGCGTTGGCTGCCCAATGCGCTCCCACCCTGGCAGGGCTGAAGCCCGGCAGTCTGTTTCGGATCGGCGGTGACCCCGCAGCGATGCGGCAGACCGTGGACCTTTGGGATCAGCGTTTGTCACCCCGCGGGATTCGGGTACGGATCCTCAAGGAATGTCCCGCCGCCCAGGCCTGCATGATCTATGTATACCGCAGCGGCTGGGTGGACCAGCTTATGGAGCAGCCGGCAATTCGGGCATTTTTCCACAAGATGGGTTATCAGCCCGGGAACACCTCCTCCCTGCTGGCGCAGCTGTCCCGGCGGTTCTGTCTGGAACAGGAGTATCCCCATGAAATCGGGATCTTCCTGGGGTACCCCCTGGAAGACGTTCTGGGCTTTATGGAGCACCGGGGGCGGAATTTCACCTGCTGCGGCCTTTGGAAGTGCTATGGCGACCCCAGTACTGCCCAGGCCCGCTTTGCCCGATACCGGGCCTGTACTTCCGCATATAAGCGGATGTATGAACGCGGTGTTCCTGTGATGGCACTGGTTGTGGCCGCCTGAGCCATAAATATTCAGAAAGGAAATGAACTATGAACCACGTTGCAATCGTCTACTGGAGCGGAACCGGAAACACGGAGAAAATGGCGCAATGCATCGCCGAAGGCGTGCAGGATGCCGGCGGCACCGCGGCTTTGCTGGGACCGGGAGACTTTTCCGCAGACAACTGGAATGACTATCAGGCTGTGGCCTTTGGTTGTCCGGCCATGGGTGCCGAGCAGCTGGAAGAGGGCGAATTTGAACCCATGTTCTCCGCTCTGGAGGGCACCCTCTCCGGCAAGAAAATCGCTCTGTTCGGCTCTTACGGCTGGGGAGACGGCCAGTGGATGCGGGAGTGGTGCCAGCGCTGCAGCGCCGCCCAGCTCTATGACGAAGATGGCTTGATCCTCAACGAATCCCCTGATGCAGACGGACAGGAAACCTGCCGGGAGTTGGGCCGCGGTCTGGCCCGCTGGTAAGGTTCTATCCTCACTCTTTCCTCACTTCTTCTTTCTCCCTCATGTGCCCCCATGCGGACGCCATACCGCATGGGGGCACGCTCCATTTGGGTGCCAGCACGTGCTTTCCAAAAATTTCATTACAGCCACTTGACAGCCCCTGCCATGTGTGGTATAGTCTAACCGAATTTGAGGTTAGGTTTAACTAACCTTTTTGTTTGACCATCAGTTAGTTTTATCTAATTCAAGGAGGGCGTGTCATCATGATGCCTTTGGCGATGGCAAAAATCGGGGAAACCGTCACGATCCGGAAAATCACTGGGCGCGACGATGTCCGCCAGCATCTGGCGGAGCTGGGCTTCGTCGTGGACAGCCAGGTGACGGTGGTCAGCGAAGCTGCCGGAAACCTGATTCTGCAAGTGAAAGACAGCCGGATTGCCCTGAATAAGGCAATGGCAACCCGGATTATGTTTTAAGGAGGAGACGAAAAACGATGAAAACACTCAAAGACGCAAAGGTAGGCGAAACTGTTACCGTCAAGCGCCTGCATGGCGAAGGACCTGTCAAGCGGCGGATCATGGACATGGGGATTACGAAGGGTGTCGAGATCTTCATCCGCAAAGTGGCTCCCCTGGGAGATCCCATGGAGCTCAATGTCCGGGGATATGAACTCAGCGTGCGCAAGGGTGACGCTGAAATGATCGAAATTCTGGGTTAAGGCAGGCGGCGGCAGCCGCCTCATCAAATCGCCAAAAGTTAGTTTTTGCTAACTTCAGAGAGGAGAAACACATGGACATCAAAATTGCTCTGGCAGGAAATCCCAACTGCGGAAAAACCACGTTATTCAACGCTTTGACGGGCTCCAACCAGTACGTCGGCAACTGGCCCGGCGTCACGGTGGAAAAGAAGGAGGGCCGTCTGAAGGGGCGCAAGGATGTGGTCATTCAGGATCTGCCCGGTATTTACTCCCTGTCCCCTTACACACTGGAAGAGGTGGTCGCCCGGAACTATCTGGTCGGTGAGCGGCCCAACGCCATCTTAAACATTGTAGACGGCACCAACATCGAGCGAAACCTCTACCTCACCACGCAGCTTATCGAGCTGGGGATCCCCGTGGTGGTTGCAGTCAATATGATTGACCTGGTCCGGAAAAACGGAGACCAGATCGACCTTGCCAAGCTGGGCGAGGCCCTGGGCTGTGAAGTGGTGGAAATGAGTGCCCTCAAAGGGGAAGGTGCCGCCGATGCAGCCCAGAAAGCCGTCTCCGCCGCCACGGTCAAGCGGTCCCGGGAGCTGCCCCACGTCTTTACCGGCAGCGTGGAACACGCCCTGGCCCATATCGAGGAATCTCTTGCCGGGAAAGTGGACGACGGGTACCTGCGCTGGTATGCCATCAAAGTCTTTGAGCGGGACGAAAAAGTCCTGGAATCCCTCCAGCTGGATGACACCCTTGCGCAGCATCTGGAACAGCACATCCTGGACTGTGAGCAGGAGCTGGACGATGACGCCGAAAGCATTATTACCAACCAGCGCTATGCCTACATCAGCCGGGTTGTGGCCAAGGCGGTGAAAAAGAAAGCCGTTGCCGGAAGCCTTTCCGTCTCCGATCAGATCGACCGGATCGTGACCAACCGGATCCTGGCCCTGCCCATCTTCGCCTGTGTGATGTTTTGCATCTACGCCATTGCCATGGGCGGCTTCCCCTTCTCCATCGGCACCATGGGAACCGATTGGGCCAATGACATTCTGTTCGGCGAATGGGTCCCCGGACTGGTGGACAGCGCTCTGGGCGCCCTGGGCGTCAGCGGTTGGCTCTACGGCCTGATTCAGGACGGCATCGTGGCCGGCGTGGGCGCAGTGCTGGGTTTTGTTCCCCAAATGCTGGTTTTGTTCTTCCTGCTGGCCATTTTGGAAGATATCGGCTATATGGCGCGTGTGGCGTTCATCATGGACCGGATTTTCCGCCGCTTCGGCCTGTCCGGCAAGAGCTTTATCCCCATGCTGGTGGCCACTGGCTGCGGCGTACCGGGAATTATGGCTTCCCGTACCATTGAGCAGGACCGGGACCGCAAGATGACCATTATGACTACCGGCTTCATTCCCTGCGGTGCCAAAATGCCCATCATCGGTCTGTTTGCCGGTGCGGTGTTCGGCGAATCTCCCTGGGTGGCCACTTCCGCGTTTTTCATCGGCATTGCGGCCGTGGTGCTTTCCGGCATCATGCTCAAAAAGTTCCGCGCCTTTGCCGGTGAGCCGGCTCCCTTCGTCATGGAGCTGCCCGCTTACCACACTCCTTCCATGGGCAACGTGCTGCGGGCCACATGGGAACGGGGCTTCAGCTTCATCAAGCGTGCCGGCACCATCATCCTCCTGTCCTCCATTGTGCTTTGGTTCCTGCAGGGCTACGGTGTGGTGGACGGCGCACTGCAGGCCGTGGAGGATAACAACGATTCCCTGCTGGCTGTCATCGGCAACGCGGTAGCCTGGATCTTCGCTCCTCTGGGCTGGGTGGGCGACATGGCCTGGAAGGCTACTGTTGCCACCATCACCGGTCTGATCGCCAAGGAAGAGGTCGTCAATACCTTCGGCGTTCTTTACCACTATGCCGGCAGCGCCGACCTGCTGGAGGACAGCCATGATATCTGGGCCGCTATCGGCGCGGACTTCGGTGCCATGAGCGCATACAGCTTCATGATCTTCAACCTCCTCTGCGCCCCCTGCTTTGCCGCCATGGGCGCCATCAAGCGGGAGATGAACAATCCCAAGTGGACCCTGGCCGCCATCGGCTATATGTGCCTGTTCGCCTATATTTCCAGCATGATTGTCTTCCAGTTGGGCGGACTGATTACCGGCGAAGCCGTCTTCGGCATCGGCACCATTGCGGCTGTGGTGCTGCTGGCAGGCATTGTCTATCTGCTGGTTCGCCGGGGATACCGCCCCGAGGAAGCTTCCCATCCTCTGGCCAATGCCGCGGCTGCGCGCAGCTAAGAAGCAGGAGGTGGATTCCATGCCTGGTGTTCTCGGCAATGCCATTGTGGGCTTGATTCTGGCAGCGGTGGTGGGGCTGGCCATTCGATCCTTGTGGCGCTCCCACAAATCCGGAGGATCCTGCTCCGGCGATTGCTCCAACTGCAAACACTGCCATCACAAATAATCTCATAGGGCGCGGACAATGTCCGCGCCCTGGTTTTTCAAGGAGGAAGGCGTATCTCATGGAAATCACCCAGACGAATTTGCGTTATCTGCTGGCCGTATATGAGCTGATGGGCAGCAATGCCGGTGTGGCGGCCGTGGAAGTATCCCGGCGGATGGGTGTCTCCAAGCCCTCTGTAACCCGGATGCTGGGGGTCCTGGCCAAGCGGGGACTTCTGGTCAAGGAACCCTATGGCAAAGTCCGTCTAACGGAGCGGGGCGCCCTGCTGGCGCAGGAATACGCCGTCTGTGTGGAGATGGTCCAGCGCCGTCTGCCCCGATTGGAGTTTTCGCTGACAGATTCTGAAACAGCGGAGCTGGCCTGCGTGCTGGCTGCTGCACTGCCCTCCCATGTGCGCAGCATGCTGTGCGCATGGACATAAATCGTCCCCCAACGGCAACAATGCCGTTGGGGGACGTGCTTTATTGCAGGATCAGGCCTTTTTCCAGACGCCGCCGCAGCTCCAGCACGTTCTGCCGAATCTGCTGGATCACATTCTCATAGGCCGCATCTCCACAGCCAGTAGGGTCCTCCAGTCCCCAATCCTCCCGCAGACGGCAGGGCAAGGTGGGGCAAGACACGCCGCAGCCCATGGTAATGAGGATATCCACCGGTTTCAGCGCTTCCAATGATTTGGGGTGCTGACTGCGCTCCATCTCCACACCATATTGCGTCCGCATCAGACGCACCGCGTTGGGATCTATCCGGTCTTTCGGCTCCGTTCCTGCGGAGCAGCTTTCCAGCACATCTCCTGCCAGCAGCCTGCACAATGCCTCCGCGATCTGACTGCGGCAGGCGTTATGCACGCAGACAAATGCCACAACCGGTTTGCTCATTGGTCTCTTCCCCGCAGCAGGTCTTTCACGTCTTCCTTGCTCAGCCGCCGCCCGCTGGACACAATCTTTCCGTCTACCATCAAAGCCGGGGTGGACATCACACCCAGAGCGGCAATCCGGGCAGGATCGGTCACATACTCCATACCATCCGTTTGCCCCAATTCCGCCATAGCCTGCCGGGTGACTTTCTCCAACTCCCGGCAAGCCGCACAGCCCATCCCCAGCACCTTCACCGGGGCGTTTGCATCCCCTTCCTTCTGGGGAGCCGTCTGTTTTCCAAACCATTTCATCTTATAATTCCTCCTTGTCTTATCAGAGGCCAAGCAATACCTGCCCGGCATTGAACCCATATCCTACCAACAAAATTCCCAATGCACATACGCCGATAAAGATTGCCAGAAGTTTCGGCTTGATCGCTTTGCGCAGCAGGATCAACGATGGCAGACTCAATGTGGTCACCGCCATCATAAAGGCCAGCACCGTCCCCAGATCCGCTCCCCGGGCCAACAGTGCCTCCGCCACCGGAATGGTTCCGAAAATATCCGCATACATGGGGATGCCCACAACCACTGCTACAACCACCCCCAAGGGGTTTCCGTTCCCCAGCAGACCCAGAATCCAATCCTGCGGGATCCAGTTGTGAATGATCGCTCCGATCCCGACGCCTACCAAAATATAGGGCAGCACTTTGCGGAACGTGGAGGCCGCCTGCTCGGCTGCCCCATGCAGCCGCTCCTTCCGGGTCGGCACCCGCTCTTCCTCACCATCTGCTCCGCTTCCGGTCCGCACGAATGACTCCACCTGATCATCCAGATGCAGGTTTTGAATCAGGGTACCACCGCATACCGCAATGACCAGTCCCGCCATCACATAGATCACCGCCACGCGGGCACCAAAAATACTCATCAGCAGCACCAGACTGCCCAAGTCCACCATAGGCGAGGAAATCAGAAAGGAAAATGTCACCCCCAGCGGGATACCTGCTCCGGTAAACCCCATGAAAAGCGGAATGGAAGAGCAGGAACAAAACGGGGTTACCGTTCCAAGCAAAGCTCCGAACATATTGGCCTGCACGCCCCGGAACCGCCCCAAAATCCGACGGCTGCGCTGCGGCGGAAAATAGCTTTGCACATAGGAAACCACAAAAATCAATGTCCACAGCAGCAGAGTAATCTTTGCAACATCATAAATGAAAAACTGCAAGCTTCCCCCTACCCGGGTCGTCAGATCCAGTCCCATGCGTTCCAAAATCGCTCCCACCAGATCGCTGAGCCACTGCATTCCCAACAACTGCGTCTGAATCCATTCCCATACCGATGCCAATCCTGTCATCTCGTTGCCTCCTTCTATTATCACATCAAAATTTTTTGATGTGTTTTTCCCGAAAAAAAGCCATCCTTCGATGGCTTTTTAGGTTCGCACCTCTGCTTGAGGCGTAGTCAAGCGCACCAACAATTCCGCTGCAGCCCGGCTGCCTGACGAATCCAGCCAGTAATAGGTCCATTTGCCTTCCTGACGGCTGGCCACAATACCGGATTCGCAGAGGATCTTCATGTGGTAGGAAACCGCAGACTGCCCCATACCCAGTCGATCCATCAACATACAGGCACACTGCTCCCCCTCCCGCAGCAGCTCCAAAATCGCCAGCCGCTTGGGATCACACAGTGCCCGAAATACCTTTGCATGTTCTTGGTGTATCTGTTCCATTCCAGCCTCAAATCAAAAATATTTGATGTGATGAGGATAGCACGCTTCTCTCAAAATGTCAAGAGGCCTCCGGCATTTATCCGGAGGCCCGCTGTCAATGGGTTTGATCTTTCCACATAATGAACTGGTGGTCACGGAGAATTTCCAGGAACTTAATGAGCCTGGGCAGAGACTTCTCCATATCGGGAAATGCCTCATCCAGCTCCTTGGAAAGGGCATAGACATCCTTGCAGCCATCGATGCTCTTCCAAATAAAGCTGCCGTATCCATCCAATGCAATCTTGCTGAACCGAGGCTTATGGAAAAACTTCTGGGCAATCCGGCTGTAAAATCCGGTCCACTCCTTTTTCAGCGTAATGATCCCTGCCGAATCCTGGGTAAATTCCGTAGCGGGATTACGGACAGGAATATACTCGAGATAATTTGCCGCCTGCTTCTTTTTCACGTCAGATTCCTCCTTCATACGCGTCAGAAAAGAGCTCTTTCAAGAGTAAACCGGGGCCCGGCCCCCATTCCAGGGACCGGGCCGTTGGTGATACACGAATGACTTAGGCCTTCTTCTTGCCGCCCATGCAGACATAGGCCAGAGAGCCCAGCAGAGCCAGGAACAGCACAATGCTGCCGATGCTGCCCAGGTTCACAATCCCGGAGCAGTCGATGTTGAGCTTGGCTGCGGCAACGCCCGCCAGAATCACGCCCATCAGGCCTTCGCCTGCAATCAGGCCGGAAGTGTACAGCACGCCGCGGTCCACACCAGCCCGACGCTCCTCCTCGGAGACGTTCTTGCGCCGCTCCATGAACCAGCGGACCACACCGCCGGCCATGATGCCGGCGCTGAGGCTGAAGGGCAGGTACATACCCACGGCAAAGGGCATCACCTGAATGCCCACAATCTCCGCCACGATGGCAACACCTACACCGGTGAGGATCAGAGCCCAGGGCAGCTGGGCATTCATGATGCCTTCCACCAGCATCTTCATCATGGTAGCCTGGGGAGCGGGGATCTCACTGCCGCCGAACTCCCAGGCGGCATTCATCAGATAAAGCACGAAGCCGATGACGGCAGCGGAGGCCACCACACCGATGATCTCGCCGATCTGCTGCTTCTTGGGGGTTGCACCCAGAATGAAGCCGGTCTTGAGGTCCTGAGAGCAGTCGCCGGCGATAGCTGCGATGACGCAGATGATACCGCCGATGCAGATGGCACCGGTCATGCCCACCGTACCGGTGGTTCCAGTAACCTTCAGGAGAATCGTGGTGATGATGATGGTGGCAATGGCCATACCGGACACCGGGTTATTGGAGGAGCCGATCAGGCCCACCATCCGGGAGGACACGGTGGCAAAGAAGAAGCCGAAGACCACCACAATCACGGCACCCAGCAGGTTCACCGGGAAAGCGGGCAGCAGCCAGATGGCCACCGCGATGACCACCATGGCCACCAGCAGCACCGGCATGGGGATATCCTGCTCAGTCCGCAGCGCGGAAGCCTTACCGGCGCTCTTCATGCCCTGCATGGCCTGCTTGAAGGTCCGCACGATCAGGGGGAAGCTCTTGATCAGGCTGATGATACCGCCCGTCGCCACAGCACCGGCGCCGATGTACTTGACATAGGTGCCCCACAGATCGGAGGGTGCCAGGGTGCTGATGGGATCCGTGCCCGGGAACACAACGGCGTCGCCGCCGAAGAGCGCGATCAGGGGCATAATCACAAACCAGCTCAGGGTACCGCCGGCAAACATGAAGCTGGAGATCTTGGGGCCGCAGATATAGCCCACACCCGCCAGAGCGGGCAGCACCTGGATGCCGATGGAGGAACCCTTGTAGAAAGCAATGTCGTGGCCGATCTCGCTGGGGAAAATCTTGAGGCCATCGCTGACAAACTTATAGAACGCTGCCAGGCCCAGGCCGGAGAACACCACGCCGGCCTTGCTGCCGCCTTCTTCGCCGGCCAGCAGCACCTCAGCGCAAGCAGTGCCCTCGGGGAAGGGCAGCACGCCGTGCTCCTCCACGATCAGAGCCTGACGCAGGGGCACCATGAAGATGACACCCAGAACGCCGCCCACCAGGGCCACCAGGCCCAGAGTCACCACGCTGGGCATGCTGATGACGCCTTCCTTGGCCCACAGGAACAGAGCCGGCAGGGTGAAGATGGCGCCTGCCGCCACAGATTCACCGGCGGAGCCGATGGTCTGCACCAGGTTGTTCTCCAAAATGGAGTCCCGGCGCAGAATAATACGGATGATTGCCATGGAAATCACGGCCGCGGGGATGGATGCAGAGATGGTCATACCCACCTTCAGTCCCAGATAGGCATTGGCCGCACCGAACACGATGGCCAGAATGATGCCGATCAGGACGGACGTCACCGTAAATTCCGGAACCACACGGTCTGCGGGAATGTACGGCTTAAAGTCGCTGTTCTTTTTGGACATTCCAATAAATCCCTTTCTCTTTTTTCTGCTTTTTGACGTATTTTTGTCAAACAGCGTGCATATTTTATCAGTTTTTAACGTTAAAAGAAAGGGTATGGACAAAAAACGTTCATATTTATGCTTTTTGCACAAATCTCCCGTGTTCATTTTATCGATTTTAACCCCATTTTTCGTGCCTATCTGCAACCATCGCACAGATTTCCCCGCATATGTCTTTCTTGTGCAGCTTTTGTCTCTCCATCAGAAACATAGAAGGTTTGGGCAAACTCCAGAAACTGGCGAACGGAATCCGACAGGAAATCGTTTTTCCGCACTGCCAGATAGAGCAGCCGGTCCACCTGCGCGCCAGGAAGCGGAAAGGTCAGCAGCCGTCCGTCCCGCCGGAAATTTTCCGCTGCCTTGGCAGAAATCACGGAGATACCCAAGCCGCCTGCCACCAGATTTTTAATCGATTCTTGGTCATTGAGCCGGGCCGTGACATGCAGATCCTCTTCCCGGACGCCCATCTCCTCAAAATATGCCTGGGCACATTTCTTGCTGCCGCTCCCCTGCTCCCGCAGAAGAATGGATTCGGCCACAATTTCCTCCAGCGTGATGCCGCCCCGATCCCGTATCCGGCAAAAATGCGGGGTCACCGGCGTGATGAGCACCATGGAATCCCGGTAAAAGGGGATATATTCCACGGATGGCTCCTGTCCCTGGAATCCCACCAGTCCCACTTCAAAGCTGCCTCGGAGCAGCCCGTCAATGACGCCCTGGCTGTCACTTTGATGGATGTCAAAGCGAATCTCCGGCTGACGGCGGCGATACGCCGGCAAAAGCTCCGGCAAAATGTAGGCGGAGGGAATTGTGGACGCCCCCAGATGCACCACCTGCTCCTCCTGCTTGGCCCACCGCTCTGTCAGGCGGTTGCGCAGCGTCAGCATCCCGCAGGCACACTCATACAGCTCCCGGCCGCGGGGCGTCACCTGGATGCTTTTTGTAGTCCGGATAATCAGTTGGGAATGCAGCTCTTCTTCCAGCGCCCGGACATGGGCGCTGACCGTAGGCTGGGAGATGAACAGCTTCTCCGCCGCCCGGGTAAAGCTCTCGCACTCCACCACCGCCGCAAAGGACTCCAGCTGTTTCAATTCCATGACGCTCTGCCCTCCAGCTCCCGCAGAGCCTCCAAGGCCCGTTCCACTTCCCCTTCCGTATTCCACCAACCAAAGGAAAACCGGATGGTCCCTGTAGGGTACGTCCCCAGGGTCTGGTGGGCCGACGGCGCGCAGTGCAGTCCCACCCGGGTCATGATGCCGTAGTCTGTGTCCAATGCATCGGCCACCTGAGCCGGATCGGCAAAGGCAGTCTGAATGGACACCACCCCGGTCCGTCCGCTGATCTCTCGCCGCCCTGCCACAGGGAGGCGCTCTCCCGTCGGGTCCAGCTCCGCCAGGCCCGTCAAAAACCGCTCCGTCAGGGCCAGCTCATGGGCACGAATCCGGTCCATCCCCGTCTCCTGCAGCCAGGCAAGGCCAGCCCTCAGTCCCAGGATTCCCGGCAGATTCAGTGTTCCTGCCTCGAAGCGGTCCGGCAGGAACGACGGCATCTGTTCCGTATGACTGAGACTGCCGGTCCCGCCGGCAATCAGCGGCTCAATCTGGGACGCCAGATCCGGTCCCAGTACAAATCCGCCGATGCCCTGGGGACCCAGCAGCCCCTTATGTCCTGTGAAGGCCACAGCGTCAATGCCCATGGTCTCCATATCGATGGGCCACACCCCCGCAGTCTGGGCACTGTCCACAAAAAACCGCAATCCGTGGGTCCGGCAAAAGGCCCCCACCTCCGCAATGGGCAGCAGCGTCCCGCAGACATTGCTGGCATGGGTCATCACCACCGCCCGGGTCGTTTCCTCCAAACAGGTCTCCAGGGCCGCCGGATCCAACGTTCCGTCCCGGCGGCAGGGCACCCGGGTAAACCGGACGCCGTGGGCCTCCAGCTGCCGCAGGGGGCGCATCACCGCGTTGTGTTCCATGGAGGAAACCAGCACATGGTCTCCCGGGTGCAAAAAGCCCTTGAGCAGCACATTGAGGCTCTCCGTCACATTCCGGGTAAAAATCACATCCTTGACACCCGGCCCCCCAAAGAGGTCACTGAGCGCCTGACGGGTCTCATAGACCTGCTCTTCCGTTTCATAGGCCTTCTGGTAGCTTCCCCGGTTGATATTGCAGCCGCCCTCCGTCAAATAGCGGTATACCGCCTCCGCTACCGCAGGCGGTTTGGGAAACGTGGTGCTGGCATTGTCAAAATAGATCCGCTCCACTTTTTGCCCTCCTTTGGAATGGAATCCTATATACTCAGATTGATTATACGCCAAATTTATTGGAATTTCAAATAAGTTAAGAGGGCTGATAAATAATTGCAATTGGACAGGATTTTCCCGTCATGGTATGCTGAGAATGAAATGGAAAGGAGCGGATTTGAAGTGACTCTTCGACACGAGAAAGCGATAATTATCGCAGCAGGGTGCATCATCGGCGCCCTGGCCTCCCTGTTGGTCTACTTGGGGAACCCTTCCAACATGGGCTTTTGTATCGCCTGCTTCCTGCGGGACATCTCCGGCGCTCTGGGACTGCATTCGGCTGCCAATGTCCAGTATATCCGGCCGGAGATCATCGGCCTGGTGCTGGGCAGCTTCCTTCTGGCCGTGTTTCGGAAGGAGTTTGGCGCCAAGGGCGGCAGTTCCCCGCTGACACGGTTTGTCCTGGGCATGTTCGTCATGGTCGGCTGCCTGATGTTTTTAGGTTGCCCCTTCCGGATGATCCTGCGGCTGGCCGGCGGTGATTGGAATGCCCTCTTTGGTCTGGCCGGGTTTGTATGCGGCATTCTGGTGGGCGTGTTCTTCCTCAACCGCGGCTACTCCCTCCACCGCAGCTACCGTTTGCCCCGGACGGAGGGCGTGCTCTTCCCCGCACTGATGGCTGCGCTGCTGGTACTGCTGTTGGGCGCTCCCGCCCTGCTGCGCTTTACGGAAGCCGGCGGCGGCCCGGGGGCCCAGCATGCCGCCGTGATCGTAAGTCTGGCGGCCGGTTTGGCCGTAGGCGCTCTGGCTCAGTACACCCGCCTTTGCATGGTAGGCGGCATCCGGGACATGATCCTGTTCCGGGAATCCAAACTGCTGCTGGGCTTTGCGGCCGTCTTTGCCAGCGCTCTGGTGTGCAACCTGATTCTCACCGCCGTGACCGCGGGTACATACTTCAATCCGGGCTTCACCGGCCAGGCCGTGGCCCATACCGACGGCATATGGAACTTCCTGGGCATGCTGCTGGCAGGCTACGGCTGCGTGCTGCTGGGCGGCTGCCCCCTGCGGCAGCTGGTGCTCTCCGGTGAGGGCAACACAGACAGCGCCATCACCGTGCTGGGACTGATGGCCGGTGCCGCCATGGCCCACAACTTCGGCCTGGCCTCCAGCGGCGAAGGCCCCACCGCCAACGGCAAGATTGCCGTGGTCATCGGCCTGGTGGTCGTGACCGCCATCGCCTGCCTGGGAACCTTTGGAACGAAACGGAAGTAAGGAGGAACACAGCATGAAGATCATCGATGCCCGGGGCCTGTCCTGTCCGGAACCGGTCATTCTCCTGCGTCAGGAGATGGCCTCCGGTGAACACGCCTATCAGATCCTGGTGGATAACCACGCCTCCAAGGAAAATACCGCCCGCTATGCCGAGCACCAGGGCTATCACGTCCAGGTGGAAGAGCAGGATGGCGAGTACACGCTCACCTTTACCAAATGACATACATTGCAACGTTTTACTCCCACTTTGGCGCCATCCGCTGCAAGAAGCTCTGTGAAGCCCAGGGCCTTTCCGCCCGGGCTATGCCGGTACCCCGGAATCTGAGCAGCAGCTGCGGCACCTGTGTGCGCTGGGAAGGGGACATTCCCGCCGCCATGCCCACAGAAGAGACGGAGCAGATCGTCCGCGTGACCCCCTCGGGCTATGAGACGGTCTATCAGGCGGAGGACAGCTGAAGGCAAAGGAGGCACACAAATGGAAACCCAGGTAAAACTCACCAAGCTGGCCAGCTGCGCCGGATGCGGTGCAAAAGTCGGTGCCGGCACCCTGGCCGCCATGCTGGAAGGCTTTCACACTCATACGGATCCCCGTCTGATCGTGGGATACGACAAAAGCGATGACGCCTGCGTCTATGTGGTAGACCCGCAGACCGCTCTGGTCCAGACCACAGACTTCTTCCCGCCCATTGTGGACGATCCCTTCTTATATGGACAGATTGCCGCTGCCAACGCCCTGAGCGACGTGTATGCCATGGGCGGTGAACCCAAGCTGGCGCTGAACATTCTCTGTCTGCCGGAAAAAATGGACGCCAGCACCGTTCAGGAGCTGCTGCGGGGTGGTTACGAGAAGGTCTATGAGGCGGGGGCCATCATTGCAGGCGGACACACCATCCACGGCGCCGAACCCATTTACGGCCTGGCCGTCACCGGCTTTGTCCATCCGGACAAAGTGCTCACCAACAGCGGTGCCCAGCCGGGAGATGCGTTGCTGCTCACCAAGCCTTTGGGCATCGGCGTCTTGACCACCGCTGCCAAGGCGGATCTGGTCCCGGAGGAGGTTCTAAGCCGGATCTATCGCCAGATGGCCGCATTGAACAAAGCCGCGCGGGACATCATGGTCCGCTATCCGGTGCACAGCTGCACGGATGTTACCGGTTTCGGCCTGCTGGGCCACAGCTTTGAGATGGCCCAGGGCAGCGGCTGCACCATCCATTTGACGGCAGATCAGGTCCCCTATCATCCGGAAGCGCTGGAGCTGGCGGATATGGGATTCCTGCCCGCCGGAGCCTACCGCAACCGCTCCTACGCCGAAACAGGCGTTACCTGCCGCCGAGACATCCCCCGCCCTCTGATGGACCTGTTTTTTGATCCCCAGACCAGCGGCGGCCTGCTGATTGCCCTGCCGGAGGCGGCAGCCCGGGCGTGTCTTGCCCAGCTGCAGGATACCATTCCCTCCGCTGCCTGCATCGGCTATGTCACCGCACGGGAGGACAACTGGATTGTGCTGGAATGACCCTCCGGGGAAACGTTCGCCGATACAGCAAAGCGCGCCGCTCCTTTCGGAGCGGCGCGCATCGGTTTTTTGAGAATTATCTCTGGACACGGCCGGAGGCATTTCCGCCGGCCAGGGACTCCACTTCCGCCACAGACATGAGGTTGAAGTCATGCTCCACGCTGTGCTTGAGGCAGGATGCCGCCACAGCGAAATTGATGGCCTTCTGATCGTCGTAGTCGGAGAGCAGGGCATAAATCAGGCCGCCGCCGAAGCTGTCGCCGCCGCCCACGCGGTCCACAATGTGCACCCGGTAGGTGGGAGAGAAGCAGGCCTTGCCGTCGCTGTAGAGCATACCGGCCCAATCGTTGTCGGAGGCGGAAATGCTGCCCCGGAGGGTGATGGCCACTTTCTTGAAGCCAAAGCGCTCCGTCAGCTGCCGGGCCACGCTGATGTAGCCCTGCTGATCGACCTTGCCGGCGTTGAGGTCCGTATTCTCGGCAGCAATGCCGAAGACGTCCTTGGCATCCTCTTCGTTGGCGATGCACACGTCTACGTAAGGCATCAGACCTGCCATGACCCGGCCGGCCTCTTCCCGGCTCCACAGCTTCTTGCGGTAGTTGAGGTCGCAGCTCACCTGCAGACCCATGGCCTTGGCCTGCTTGCAGGCCTCCAGGCAGATCTCGGGAAGGGCACCACCCAGAGCGGGGGTGATGCCGGTGAAGTGGAACCAGTCGGCACCCTCAAAGATCTTGGCCCAGTCGAAGTCTTCGGGCACGGCCTTGGCAATGGCGGAACCTGCCCGGTCGTAGATCACCTTGGAAGCTCTCTGAGAAGCGCCCTTCTCCACAAAATACAGGCCCAGGCGCTCCCCGCCCCGCACGATGGAACGGGTATCCACGCCAAAGCGGCGCAGCTCATTAACGGCGCACTGGCCGATCTCATGGGCGGGAAGTTTGGTAACGAATGCCGCGTCCATGCCATAGTTGGCCAGGGACACCGCCACGTTGGCCTCACCGCCGGCATAAGTTGCCTCAAACTTTTCCGCCTGGACAAACCGGAGATAGCCCTCCGGATTCAGGCGCATCATAATCTCACCAAAGGTAATGATTCGTTTCATGGTTCCAATCCTTTCTGATTCAGGCATTTTTTACGGCGTCCAGCAGTTTGCGGGCCGTCTGCGTAATCTTGTCGTACTCCCCGGCTTCAATCCACTTCTTGTTGGCCAGATTGCCGCCCACACCGGCGCCAACCATACCCGCATGCAGGAAGTCCGCCACATTATCCTCATTGACTCCGCCCACAGCCAGCAGCTTCACATGGCTGATGGGCGCACGGATGGCCTTGACATAGGAGGTTCCCAGATTGCCCGCCGGGAACAGCTTCACAAAGTCCGCTCCGGCCAGATGGGCCGTCATAACCTCCGTAGGAGTCATGGCACCGGGCAGGGACACCAAGCCCAGCTCCCGGGTCCGATGGATCACGTCCACATTGACATCCGGAGAGATGATGTACTGTGCACCGGCAGATGCCGCCAGCTCCACCAGCTCCGTCGTAGTGACCGTTCCGGCACCCACCATCATCTTTCCCGCATAGGCCTCACCGATGGCCCGGATGGCCCCTGCCGTCGCCTGGAAAGATGCGGGATTCTTCTGATCAAAAGTAATCTCCATCAGCCGAATGCCGCCTTCATACAGGGCCTGTGCTACCTTCATGCACTCTTCAGCACCCACGCCGCGCACAATGGCGATGATCTTTTCCTCCAGAATCTTCGCAATGACCTCTTCGCGCATAACGCTCCTCCTTTTTCATAATCTGAAAATATATATCAAATTATGATATCATACTCTATTTATACAGCGTTTTGCATCCACTGTCAATTTTGGACCTTTCCAAATTTTATCCATATCTTCTGGGCAATTTGATGATTGCAGGAACATTAAATCTATGCTATCCTAGCCAAAATATCACATCGTGAAAAAGGAGAGTCTGCTTATGCGTTCCACCCCCGGTTCTGTACAATCCATAGACCGTGTTCTGGAGATCCTGGAGACCCTTTCCACCGCACCGCTTGGCATGTCTCTGTCCGACCTCTCCGCGGCCACAGGACTGCATATCAGCACCACGCACCGTCTGGTCAACGTTCTGACCGAACACGGATATGCGCTGAAGGATTCCTCCAGCGGCAAATATCGCCTGACTCTGCGGACTTTTGAGATCGGCAGCCGGGTTTCCAGTGTGTGGAACCTGCTTTCGGCGGCAAAACCCCACCTGGATGAGTTGGCCGCCACCTCCCAGGAAGCCGTACACCTGGTGGAACGGGATGGCAACGGGATTGTGTACCTGTATAAGGCAGAGCCTTTCCAGCAGTTGGTGCGCATGGCCTCCCACGTAGGCCTGCGCAACCCCATGTATTGTACCGGTGTGGGCAAAAGCATCTTGGCCCTGCTGCCTCAGAAGGAAGCAGAGGAAATCTGGAACAGCGAAGAGATTCAGGCCTTCTCTCCCAGCACCATTACCACCTTCCCCGACATGATCAAGGAAATGGAACGCATTCGCACCCGCGGATACGCCATTGACGATGAGGAGCATGAACCCGGGGTCCGATGCATCGCCGCTGCTATCCGCAACTGGGCCGGGGCGCCGGTGGCTGCCGTCAGCATTTCCGCTCCGGTCACCCGGATGGATGAAGCAACCATGGACCGACTGCTTCCCAAGCTGCTGGCCACTGTGGAAGAAATCAGCCGGATGCTGGGGTATGCCCCTTCTTAATGGAACTGCAAAGCAACAATGCCGCACGCTTATGCGTGCGGCATTGTTGTATTCTCAGCGGGATTAGACCGCCTGGAAACCGGTGAAGTTGTCGTTTTCATCGAAAGCAGGCTGATACAGCGTGCCGTCGGTGGACAGAGCGGGATTGGCTTCCACATCCTTGAGCAGGCTCTCAGACACATAGAACTCGCCCATGTGCAGAGTATCCTTGGTCCACATCACCTTCAGGGGCTCGCCCAGATAGGGGCAGGTCCGGATGCAGAACTGCACGCACAGCTTATCGTTGTCCAGCATGGCAGGAATCCGCATATACTCCACGGTGATGGAGGTAATGCCGTTGGGATACGTCTCTTCGAAGGAACCCTTCTCCAGAATCCGGCGGGTCGTGGCGTCAGCATTGCCGATACCGTTGAAGTTGGCGCCGGTCTTGGGAGACAGATCCAGCACGCCGATGCGGTGAATGAAGGGCTTTTCACGATAATTGTAGGCACGGCCCACCACGTTGGGGTCCATACCGTCGCCGCTGATTTCCTTGCCGATCTGCTCGAGCATCAGCACGTCCACCTTCTCGAAGGGGATGGTCGCCATCAGCTTCTTGGCCAGCAGCAGCAGCTCCGGCTCTTCCGTCTCGATGCACTCGTTGGGAATGGCACGGATCGTATGAGTCTGATGGAATGCGTTTTCCACCAGGCCGATGGCAAAGGGAATGTTGCAGTTCTTCAGTGCCGTACGGCCGAAAGAGGGCACGTTGATGTGCATCAGATCGAAGCCGCGCATATGGCAAATGCTGGCGCCGTACTGCTTGCCCAGGCCGATGGCCAGCATCTTCATGATGCCGCTTTCAAAGGGGCCGTGGAAGTCGGTATGGGGCTTGATCCGGGCCACAGGCACGATGTAGTCGCAGGAGAGTGCAAAGGCATCCAGCCGCACATCCAGTCCCTCGGCAGACACACCCACCTTCTTGGTTTCCATGGTGGCATGGATCTCACAGCCGCAGGCCTCTTCCGTAATGCCATAGTGTTCCAGAATGGCACGCTGACCCTCGGCAGTGGCACCGCCATGGCTGCCCATGGCAGGCACAATATACGGCGTGGCGCCAATCCGCTTGAGTTCCTCGGCAAATGTCCGCAGAATCAGCACGCTGTTGGCAATTTCACGGCTGGCTGCGGTGAAGCAAACCGTGCTGCCGGGCTTAATGCGGTCCAGGGTGCCCTCGCGCTTAAGCGCGTCCCGCACAGCCTGGGCAACATCCTCAATATGGGTATCGTCCATCTTGTTTGCGACTTTGTAAAACTTAGGGATCTCAACGTCCTGGAGCAGTTCCTTTACAACGCCCATTTTTATCACCCTTTCATAATATTTGGTACTTCTAGTAAATCACACCCTGCACGCAAGTGCAAGATTTTTCCTGGTGTACCATGTATATTTTTCTTGCGCGGAACCCCGGCGGCAGAAGCGTGCCTCCACCGCCGGGGTTCTTCATACTATTGGAAACAATCAGCCGCCTGCAAACAAGTTGGGCAGGAACGTGATGAGTCCCGGCACCAATGTCATCAGGAACAGCACCACAACATATAGGAGTACCATCGGCCAGATCTTCTTGAGCAGATCCAGCAAGGTAATCTTGGAGATTCCGATGCCGATGTACAGCACGTTGCCAACCGGCGGGGTAATCAGGCCGATGCACAGGCCGTACACCATGGTAACACCGAACACGATGGGATCCATGCCGATATTGGTCACGATGGGCAGGAAGATCGGCGTCAGGATCGTCAGTGCCGGCGTCACGTCCATAAAGAGGCCGACGATCAGCACGAACACGTTGATCAGGCACATGACCACCAGAGGATCGCTGGACAGTGCGCTGATGGCCGCTGCGATGGCCTG
>CALXDJ010000002.1 GCA_944387035.1 uncultured Oscillospiraceae bacterium
GATTTTTTAAATTCTACAAATCCCTTATGAATATTAGATTAGAATGTCAGCGGCATCTATACTGTTTCGATATTCCACGTCGGAGCAAGCAACATGACGCTTGCTCCGATATTTTTTATGCCTGCGCACGAAATACAGCTACCCGCTTTCCTCCCGCGAACCATGCCTGAACGATTCTGCCGCTTCTGATTTCATATATCGGCTCCGCAGGTCCTTCCCCATTTTCTAACGTTCTAACGGGGGTCTTCATGGTTCCGGATCAAATTACCCCTCTTGCGTTTATGGGCTATGCGTGGTATGCTTCTGCCGGGGCCCAGCCAATCCTGCCGTCCCAGCAAATCAGATCGGAGGAACGAGTGCATGTATGACGAATTGACAGAAGTGGATATTCAGAAAATGCAGGCCGAAATTGACCACCGGGTACGGGTCCTGCGCCCCCAGCTCATTGAAGAAGTCCAGACCGCCCGGGCCTTCGGTGACCTGAGCGAAAACTTTGAATATAAGTGCGCCAAGCAGGCGAAAAATCGCAATGAAAGCCGAATCCGCTATTTAGAGCGGATGATCCGCACCGCCAAGGTGATTCAGGTGCCTCAAACTCAGGAGAACACTGTGGGGCTGTTTGACAAGGTCACGGTGTTCAATGAGATGGTAAACAAAGAAATGGTCCTGCGGATCGTCACCACGCTGCGCCAGGATGCCCTCAAGGGCCTTATCAGCAAGGAGTCTCCGGTAGGCAAGGCTTTGATGGGACACCGGGCGGGTGATCGGGTGCGGGTGGATGTCGGCCCCGACACACACTATTTTATGGAAATCCGATCCATTGAAAAAGGTGAGGATGACGCATCGCTGGACATCAGCGCTTACTGATACGCCCACGATACCGCCGGCACACGCGCCGGACAAGGAGGTTTTTCACCATGCTGTTTATCTGCTATCCCAAATGCTCCACCTGCCGCAAGGCACAGGACTGGCTGGATGCCCACGGCATCGCCTATACCCTGCGGGACATCAAGACCGACCGCCCCTCAGCCGAAGAACTGCGAACCTGGCAGACCCGTTCCGGTCTGCCTCTGCGGCGGTTTTTCAACACCAGCGGACTTCTTTATAAGTCCCTGGGCCTGAAAGACAAGCTCCCGGACATGGATGAGTCCGCCCAGCTGGAACTGCTTGCCAGCGACGGCATGCTGGTCCGCCGCCCCCTGCTGGTGGGCGAGTCTACTGTCCTGGTGGGATTCCGCCAGGCAGAGTGGGAGCAGGCTCTGTTATGATGTCGCGGCTGGATTTTGCCCCCCTGGATGGTATCACCAAAGTGGTCTTCCGGCGGGTATGGCACCGGCACTTCGGCGGTGCAGACCGGTATTTTATTCCCTTCTTTTCCCCCACCGACCAGCACATTCTTACGCAAAGAGACCGGCGGGAGCTGGATCCGGAAGCCAACGGCGGACTGCCTCTGGTGCCCCAGGTGATGACCCGCCGGGCACCGGATTTTCTCTGGGCAGCAGAATTAGTGGAACAGATGGGCTATCGAGAGGTCAATCTGAACCTGGGCTGCCCCTCCGGCACCGTCACCGCCAAGGGCAAGGGCTCCGGATTTCTGGCAGACCCCGACGGGCTGGACCGCTTTTTTGACGAAGTATTCTCCCAGGTTCATCTGCCCGTATCCGTCAAGACCCGGCTGGGAATCCAGGACCCGGCGGAATTCTCCCGTCTGATGGAAATCTACAATCGCTATCCCATCGCCTGTCTGACGATTCATCCTCGGGTGCAAAAGGAAAAATACCGGGGCACCGTCCACCGGGACGTGTTCCATCAAGCCTTTTGTCAAAGCCGCAACCCCGTCTGTTACAACGGCGACCTGCGAACCGTAGAGGAAGTGGAGTCTCTGCGCCGCGAGATCCCCGACCTGGAGGCTCTCATGATCGGCCGGGGTGCGGTGGCAGACCCCGCCCTGCTGCGTAAGCTCCGCGGCGGCGCTCCTGCCACCCGGGAGGAACTCATGGCCTTTACCAAGGACCTCTATCAGGCCTATCAGGAATTCTACGGTCAGGCTGCCACAGCCTCCCAGCGGATGAAGGAAGTCTGGTTCTACCTCATCCACCTGTTTGAAGGCGGCGAAAAACTGGATAAACAGCTGCGCCGGTCCCGCGGCCCAGCAGCCTACGAGGCTCTGGAAGCCGCTATCTTCGCTCAGCTTCCCCTGCGGGATCACAGCGAAGGCGCACTCATCTGAAACATCATGCACCGCGCCGCGGATGCCGGACCATCCGGTATCCGCGGCGCGGTGTTTTCCAGTTTCCTCTCAGCTGCAATACTCATTAAAAGCATCGACGATGTCGTCGCAGCTCTCATGCACCACCATCATCACATAGTTTCCGTTGGAAACCACGCGGCTGCTGTTGGTCCACAGCTCCGTGGGACCGGGATACCAGGCACCACTCTCGGCCATATAGTCCACCCGGCTCTGGAGAATCGCCTTGACCGTCTCCACGTCGCTGCTGTTGGACACCTCCACCAGGCAGAACTCACCATTGTTCATACTCATCATGGTGCCCATGATCAGACACTGCTTGGTATCCACTTCGCTCATCCCGGGGTAGTAGCTGTCCAGGATCTCCCCGCTGAAGGCCTGAAGCGTCTGGAATTCATAGGTGCTGGTCATATCGTCATAAAAGGCCTGCAGATCCACAGAATCACTGGAGGCATTATCGGCGGGCTCTTCCGGCTTTTGCTCCGGCTTCTCGGCAGCGGGTTTCTCCCAGCGGCACCGCACGACGCAAGTGGCAGTATGATCTCCGGCGGTAACAGTGATCTGGGCAGCGCCGGGCGCCACAGCCGTCACTGTGCCGTCCTTCGCTACGGTAGCGACGGCAGGATTGCTGCTAACAAACACGGGCGAGTCCTTCGCGCCGGTGACCTCAAGACGGTAGGTACTGCCCTGTGAAAACAGGGTGAAATCCGTCCGGCTGAGCGTGATTCCCTCCTGCGCCTGGGGCGTCTCCTCTTCCGGAGCGGGCTGCTCGTCGGGCTGTTCCTCCGGCATCTGTTCCTCTCCGTCCGTCCCCGGTTCCGTCTCCTCCGGAGCAGTCTCCTCCGGGGTTGTCTCCTCGGGCGCGGTCTCTTCCTGTTCGCTGGAATCCGTCTGTTCGTTTTGAATGTTCTCCGCATCATTCTTCGAATCAGACTTCTGACCGCCGCAGGACGCCAAGCTCAGCATCAGGGCCAACGCCGTCAGCAGGGCAAATAACTTTTTCATGGTGTTCCTCCTCCTGGCCGGATCAACCCGGCTGTTTGAGGAATTAGACGGGGGAGGCTGGAAAAAGTTCCGCCTGAAAAAAAGTTTTTTCGCCTGCAACAAATCCTCTTCGCCAAGTGTATGGAAGGTGAAGCGGTCCACCGCCGCTTTCCCTCAGGTTTTCAAACAGAAAGGATGGTTTTTATGAAATGCTTTCGTTCCCTGCTGATGGCTCTGGCCCTGACTGGAATCCTCTGCGCGTCTGCCGGTGCCTACACCGGTACCTTCCCCGTGGAGGCAGACGGACAGTCTACCGGCGTCCAAGCCTGTCTTATGGTTCCCCTGCGGGCTGTGGCGGAGCCTCTGGGCTTTACCGTCACCTGGGATGACGGCGGCGTTCTGGTGGATAACGGCACCCTGCATACCCGGGTGGTAATCGGGCAGGACCGCTATACCCTTACCACCAGCATCGACGGTCTGGTCGGTATGAGCGCTCCCTTCTCCCTGGGTGCCCCGCCGTACGTGGCAAACGGCGTCACATACGTCCCCGTGGCGCTCTTTGACGCTCTGCTGGGAGACGGGGCTGTCACCGTAACGGATTCGGGCACCGTCTCCATTCAGGCCCCCTCCTCCAGCAGCACTTCCCTGGCCAACCCCTTCACGGAATACGACACACTGGCACAGGCGGAAGAGGCCGCCGGTTTTTCCCTGCAGATGCCGGACCGGGTTCCCAACTGGATGGATTCCATGCGCTTCCGCGTGGCAGACGATACCATGATTGAGGTCCTGATTCAGGGCGGAGATCAGGAGCTGTGCATCCGCAAAGCACCCGGCGACAGCGACATCAGCGGAGACTTCACCGTTTATGAATGGACGCAAACCGTGGATGCCGACGGCATCACTCTGGAGCTGCGCGGTAACGGCGACTATGCCCGGGTTGCCATTTGGACCCGGGACGGGTATACTTTTTCCATCACCACCAACGCGGATCTCACCCCTGAAGCAATGACCGCGATGGCGGAATCCGTGGCGTAATACCCCGCCGGAGATCCCTCCCGCTCTCCGGCGCAGCAAGGAGGCCTGTGCGTGTTGATCCAATTTCTCCCCGGAGTGCGGCCGCTGCCGCAAAGTCTGGCAGCACATCTGTACACCCGGATTTTGATGCTCTTCCCCGCCAAGGAAACGCCTGCCTCCGCGCAATCCGCAGCTCTGGCAGAACATGCACTGTGTACCTACGGGCAATCCATTCTCCGTTTGGCATACTCCTATCTGCGCAACCAGTCCGACGCGGAAGACATTCTGCAGGAAACCCTGGTGCGTCTGCTGCGCAGCGCGCCGGAGTTTGAGACGCAGGAACATGAGAAAGCCTGGCTGCTGCATGTGGCAGCCAACCTGAGCAAAAACCGCCTGCGCTACAACCGCCTGCGCCGCGCAGACCCCCTGGAGGAAACACTCATCGCACAGGAGCGGCCAGACCTGGCCTTCGTCTGGGAGGCGGTATCGGCTCTGCCGGTGCGCTGGCGGGAGGTCCTGCACCTATACTACCAGGAGGAGTACTCCACGGCGGAGATTGCCCAGATTCTCTCCCGGAAGGAATCCCCCGTCCGTTCGGATCTCCGGCGGGCACGCATTCGGCTCAAGGAGGTGCTTCAAGACGATTATGACCTATCAGAAGGCCTATAAAGAAATCATGTCTCACATCACGCTGCGTGATTCTGCCCAGGCACGCATCCGGCAGCGGCTGCGGACGGAGGCCTCCCGGTCACCCCGCCGCTCGGTCTGGCGGACAGTGCTGCCTGCCGCGTGTCTGGCCCTCATGCTCACCGCCGGTGTTTTCTTGGCACTTCCCCGCCAGACACCCGCACCGCCGACCGGATCGGTCTCCAGCGGGGGGATTGCAAATCCAATCCGCTTCCTCCATAGATGCGCTTTGTGAACTGGTGGGCTTTTCCGTGCCGGAACCGGACTATCTCCCCTTCCCCGTCACCCAGACCGAATATACCGCCCTGGCCGGAAACACCGCGCAGATCCGCTATTCCAACGATACCCAGGACATGACCTTCCGTATGACCCCGGGTGATGAAGATCCCTCAGGAGATTATACCGACTATCCCGCATGTCAGGAGATCAGCGTCAACGGGGTCACCGTCACCCTCCGAGGCAGCGGAACCGATTGGTCTCTGGCAGTCTGGTCCCATGACGGATACACCTGCTCCCTGCGGGTTTCCTCCCCCATGGATTTGGACTCCTTCACACAAACGCTGGAGGGTCTGCTCTAATGAAACCGGCCGGTGACAGTTTTGTCACCGGCCGGTTCTCTGTTTGGTTCACCGATTCTCTCACCGGGTCATCCGGTATGCCTCACCCTGGCACAACAGCACCAGCCGGCATTCCGGCGCCGCAGCTGGGATATGGTCCAGAATCTGCTGCGGGTCTCCGTGATGGAGCGGGAATGTCCAGAAATGGCAGGGAATGCAGACCCGGCAGCCCAGCATGCCGGCATATTCTGCCGCTTCTGCGCCGTCCATATTGCCAAATGCCCCGTTGATGGGCAAAATCGCCACCTCCGGATGCACGGACAGAGGCACCTGCAGTCTTTGCGGCGTCAGGGCGGTATCTCCGGCATAATACAAATGGGAAAATCCAAAGTCCAGAAGAAATCCCAGGGCCTCTGGGGCCAGTTCCCCATGGTCGCAGTCCACGGTCAGCAGCCCACACTCTTCCAACTCTACCCGGTCCCCTTTGCGCAGAACATGTACTTGCCCCATATCAAACCCCATCCGGGCCATCTGCTCCGCCACCGGGGCATTGGTATACACCTGCGTATGCGATCCTACCAGATCTCCCACCGCATCAACGTCAAAGTGGTCATTGTGCTCATGGGAGATCAGCAGCACATCCGGCTTGAGATCCTGCGCCCGGCACACCGGCGGCATCAGCCGCTTGAAGCCGTCTCCCTCTTCCGGGATCAGCCGCCGCACGCAGTCTGAAAAATAGGGATCTATGACTATCCGGCGGCCGCCGGCGGTTTTAATGAGAAAGCCTGCCTGACCCAGCCAGAAAATCCCGGCCTCTCCATCTGCCACCGGATACTGTGCCACCCGTTCCAGAAAGTCCATACTGCCTCGCTCCTTTTGGATTTACTGGCAGGCATCCGCCTCGCCCTGGCAGATCACCGCTGTGGAGCCAAACCCCACGCCCAGGCGATCCACGCCCAGATCCACATACCGCTTGGCCGCGGCATAGTCCCGGATTCCGCCGGAAGCCTTGACCTTGATCCGGCCGTCGGCGGCTTCCAGCATGGCCCGCACCGCCTCCTCGCTGGCTCCCGCAGCGGCAAAGCCTGTGGAGGTTTTGGCAAAAGCCGCCCCCGCAGCGGCGCAAACCTGGGTGCTCTTGCGAATCTGCTCCAGCGTCAGGCAGCAGGTCTCCAAAATGACCTTCACCGCCACGCCGCGGCGGGATCCCGCTTCCACCACTCCAGCCACATCAGCAGCCACTGCATCCCATTTTCCGGAACGGGCATAGCCATAGTTCATCACCATGTCGATTTCCGCCACGCCCTTTGCTGCGTACAGCTCCGCCAGAGCGGCCTTGCCCTCCGCCGTACTGTCTCCATGGGGGAAATCCAGCACGCAGGTAACCAATGTGTCGGTTCCCTCGCACATTTCCCGGGCCAAGTCAATGTCGCAGGGGCGCACACATACGGAATATACCCGATGATCGATGCCCGCCTGAATGGCATCCCGCACTTCCTGCTCGGTGAGATTGGGCTTGAGTACCGCGTGATCGAGATAGCGGCTGATATTCATGGTTCCTTCCTCCTCATCATGGTTTCCAGCGCCTGCCGGTCCGGCATCGATGGCTGCGAGCCGTGGCGGGACGCGGTCAGGGCTCCGGCAGCATTGCCCCGGAGCAGGGCTTCCGGCAGCGGCCGCCCCTCCGCCAGGGCCACGCAAAACGCCGCATTGAACGAGTCGCCCGCAGCGGTGGAATCCACCGCGTTGACCGGATAGGGCGGCACCAGAGCCTCCCCCTCCGCTCCGGAATAAAAGCACCCATGCTCTCCCAGGGTGATAATCACGTTCCGGGCTCCCTTGCTTCTCAGGCACTCCGCCGCAGTGCGGCACCACACCTCCGGCGCCTGACCATTTTGTGCGCAGCCAGTGAAGAATTCCGCCTCCGTCTCGTTGGGGGTCCAAAATTCCACCAGATCAAAATACGACTCCGGCACAGCCCGGGCGGGCGCGGGATTGAGCACAGTCCGTACCCCTGCCCGCGCAGCAATCTTCAGGGCTTCCGTCACGGCCTCCTCATTGACCTGCAGCTGAACGAGCAAAATATCAGATGCAGTGATCTGCGCTTCCGCCCGGCGGACCTCTTCCACGCGCATGGTCTCATTGGCCAGCGGCGCCACAATGATGGCATTGTGCCCCGCGTGGTCCACATGGACACAACAAGTACCCGTCTCCCCTTCCCGGAAGACGTACTCCGTACGAATGCCCTCCCGGCGCAGATTTTCCAGCAGGAAATCCCCCCGGGGATCCACGCCCACCTTGCCGATCATGGATACCTCTGCTCCCAGGCGGGCACACTGCACCGCCTGATTGCCGCCTTTTCCTCCGGCATAAAAGCCATTTCGGTCTCCGGTGACTGTCTCCCCCATGCGGGGCAGACGAGGTGCCCAGATAAAACAGTCGTAGAGCAAATCGCCCAAAACCGTAATCTTCACATCATTTCTCCATTCTCTTGCGCAGATACTCCGAATCCACGTACTTCATAGAGGTCCCCCAGGCATTCTTCCGCACGAAATACACATCGTTTTGTTCCTGCTGCGGCCAGAGGGTGAAGAGCTTAAACGGCGCTTTGTTCATGGTATTGTCAATCCAGTGGAATACATGGGGCGGGATAATGATGATATCACCCGGCTTGACCGGCACGCTGTCCTCATCCAGCCAAAGAATCCCGCTGCCCTCCACGATATAGTAAATCTCCGTGTTTTCATGGGCGCCGCCGCTGGTACGGCAGCCGCCCTTCAGCGTTCCTTCATTGATGTTGATGACCGGAAAGCCCGCCATTTCATCTCCGGTAAGCTGTTTGGAGCTGTATGTTTCATCGCACACATAGGGGACCACATTTTCCGCGTTGACCAGGGTCCATTGTTTCTTTTCCATTGTAACTCCTCCAGACTTTTCCGCAGATTTTACGGATAAATTTTAATTTCACTGGTCTCGGTCCAGGGAATGGGCGTTCCGAAATTCTCCAGCAAGTCCATCCGCACAAACCGGGCTTCCACCGGTTCATCCAGCACAATCTCCTGCCAGCCTTCGGCCTTTTCCATCTCCACCCGTTTCAAGAAGGTCCAGGGAACCTCGTCAATCCGGTTCTCCTTCCGGCGCAGCTTCCGGGGCTCATCCGTATTGCTGATGTACAGATCAATGGTTTTGGCCAGCTCTTCCAGCACGCTGATATCCAGCCCCACATTCCGGAAAATCCGGATGCGCCGAATCGTCTGGGTCTCTCCGAAAAAGCTCAGCACCACACTGGCCGGCCCCTTGGTATTGGCGCCCCAGGTCCCTCCGTTGCGCTCCGTGTCATCCCGGATCAAATTCACCACCCAAAAGGTGGGGTCCGACTCTGTATGGGTAGCCCACTCGATGCGGGTATAGTAGGAGCCATCCCTTCTTACCCCCAGCGGATACAGTTCCATGGTGTCCCTCCTTCAGCCATATACCTTTTTGTAAAGCGCCTCAATCTCCGCGCGGCCCGGCATGGCCGGAGCCGTACCGCAGCGGGTCACGGAAAGCGCTCCTGTTACATTGCCGTAGCGCAGGGCGGTAAACAGATCCGCCCCTTCCGCCAGTGCCGTCACAAATCCGCCGTTGAACGCATCTCCGGCGCCGGTGGTGTCCACCGCTTCCACTTCCAATGGTGCCAGCAGCTCCCAGCGTTCCCGGTTCATGGCAAAGGCGCCCATGGCTCCCAGTGTGATAACCACCTGTTCCACACCCTGCTCCATCAGGATTTCCGCGGCCCGGCAAGCGTCCTCCGGCCCGGTAATCCGCACGCCGGTCAAAAATTCTGCCTCCGTCTCATTGGGGGTCATGATGGTGACCATGCGCACAATCTCCGGCGGAAGCTTGGCTGCCGGGGCTGGATTGAGTACCACCGGCACCCCGGCCTCGTGGGCAATGCAAATCACCGCAAACAGTGCGTCGAAATTCACTTCCAGCTGTACCAGCAGCAAACCCGCCGACTGGATCAGAGGCCGCACCCGCTCCACATCCTGCGGGGTAATGCGGCCGCAGGCACCGCTGACCACTACGATCTCATTTTGCGCCGTGGTCTCATCCACGGTGATCAGCGCACAGCCGCTCTCTCCGTCGGGGTCTTCCAGAATGTAGGCGGTGTCCATTCCCTCCTTATGATAGAAGTCCATGGCGACGGTCCCGAAGACATCCCGCCCCACTTTGGTTACCAACGTGACATCCCCGCCGGCCCGGTGGGCAGCCACCGCCTGATTGGACCCTTTTCCGCCCGGCCCCATGGCAAACGATTTGCCCAGAACCGTTTCTCCCGGTGTGGGCAGCCGGGGTGTCCGGGCTGTCAGATCCACCACAAAGCTGCCGAATACCACAATCCGTTTGTTCATACCCGCTCCCCTTCCACCGCGGTCCATCCGGGCAAAGCCCGGACTGGACCGTGTTGATGTTTCAAGCCTTTCTGCCGGCCAGCATTAAAAATCCACCAAAATCTTAACCCGGCTGTCGTTATGCGTCTTCACCGCCGCAAATGCCTCCCGCACCTGTTCAAAGGGATACCGGTCCGTAATCATGGGGCGCAGGGAAATGTGGCCGCTGGCCAGCATATCCAGTACCATCCGCCCCATATTGGGTGTCCCGGCGGCACCAATGAGCGTACAGTTTTTGGAAATCAGCCGGTCCAGGTTGGCGTGGGGAATCTCCTGCTCATAGAAGCCCGGAATCACCAGGGTTCCACTGGGGCGGAGCATTTCCAGCAGATCATTGAACAGTTCCGGCGCGCCGGTCGTGTCCAGAATGACATCCATGCCCCGTCCGTTGGTATGGCGCATCACCGCTTCCATCAGACTCTCGCGCTGGGTGTTGACCAGCACATCCGCTCCCATAGCCCTGCCGATCTCCAGCTTTTTATCCTTTCGGCCCGCCAGAATTACGGTTCCCACGCCCATGCCCTTGGCACAGGCCATGCCGCCCAGGCCAATGGGGCCGGTTCCCACAACCAGGAGGTTTTGTCCCGGCCCGATTCCGGCCCGGACCAGTCCGTACAAGCCGATACTGGCCGGCTCTACCAGGGCCGCTTCATCCAGTTCCACCCGCTCCGGCAGGCGGAATGTCAGCCGCTCCGGCATGAGCATGTACTCGGCAAACGCACCGGGCCAGCAATGGCCCGTCGTACCGATGGCCCGTCCGTTGACACAGCTCTGGTATTCTCCCCGCAGGCAGTACTCGCACTCTCCGCACGAATAACCTGTGTCGCTGATCACCCGGTCACCGGGGTGGAGCCGCCAGGTTTCGCTGCCGGTTTCCACCACAACGCCGGACCACTCATGCCCGATCCGCACCGGATAAATCGGGTCCATATCCTTTCCCAAATGCAGCGTGCCGTCTGCAATGGCCACGTCTGTTGCGCAGATACCGCAGTGGGCCACCCGCGCCAGAATCTCCCGGGGGCCGGGCACGGGACGCTCCATCTCCACCACGCGAAGTTCGCCGGGCTGGTACGCAACTAAAACTTTCATAGCCCTCTCCTTTTAAAAGTCACGGGTATAACCGCAGATCCAGCCGCCGTCCACCACGTTGACCGTGCCGGTCATATAGGCGGAATCCTCTGAGGCCAGGAAGCAGGCCATCCCGGCAATGTCCTCCGGATTTCCAGGGCGATGCATGGGAATGTGGGACATCATGGCCTCCGCTTTCACCGCATCGGCATAGAACAGCTTCCGGGTCCCTTCAAACATAATGGAGCCCGGCGCAATGGCGTTGACCCGGATTTTCAGCGGCGCCAGCTCCAAAGCCATGGCCTTGGTAAGGTTAAACACGCCGGCCTTGGCTGCGGTAAAGGCACACTGCAGGCGCAGCGGGGCCAAGCCCACAATGGACCCGATATTGATGATGCTGCCGCCCCAGCCCTGCCGCTCCATCTGCAAGATGGCAGGTTTGGAACAGTAGTACACGCCATTGAGATCCACCTGAATAATCCGTTCCCACAGCTCATCGGAATACTGATGGATGGGCTTCCGTTCCTCCGGTCCGCCGTTGATCCCGGCGTTATTCACCAGCACATCCAGCCGTCCGAACCGTTCCACCGTCTGCTCAATCATGTTCCGGGCACTGTCCTTGTCCGCCACATCCGCAATCACGGCTGTCGCAATTCCGCCCGCCGCGGTAATTTCATCCACAGTGGCCTGCAGGGTAGATAACGTCCGCCCTGCCGCAACCACACGCGCTCCATTCCGGGCAAAGGCTGTCGCCATGGCATGTCCGATGGCGCCGCCGGCGCCAGTTACGATGACAACTTGGTCGTTCAGATTAACCTGCATATCCTTCTCTCCCGTCTTATGAATTGGGTCCGCGACCCGGACTTTTTCATGAAAATTGTCTGATTCTCAGGCAGCAATTTTTCTCTTCTGCCGGTACAGATCACACAGCACCGCCGCCGCCATCAAAAATCCCTGCACCGCCACCTTCATGGTAGCCGGGCATCCCAGGAAAATAATGGCATTCTCCGCCACAAACACCAGTGTCACGCCAATGAGCACCCCCAGGGGGGAACCTTTGCCGCCGGCCAGACTCACGCCGCCTACAACGCAGCCGGCAATGGCCCGGAACTCCCAGCCGTCTCCTGTCTCCGGAAGGCCCACACCCACATCCAGGGTGAGGAGCAGTCCCGCCACTGCCGAGAGCAGCGCCGAGATGATGTACGCCTCCATCCGCATGCGGTCGGCATAGATACCGGCCAGGATGGCCACCTCCCGATTGTCGCCCACCGCCAGAAGTCTGCGGCCCCACAGCGTCTTCTTAATGATGACAAACACCACTGCGAAGATGATCACCATGATCCAAAAGTAAATGGGCATTCCCAAATACCGGCCGTCAAAAATCTCCACCAGGGTGCAGTCTTCCTGCGTGCTGAGAGAAAACTGATAGCCTTTGACGAAAAGATACCGTGCGCCGCCCACCATATACAGCGTGCCCATGGTGGCTACAAAATCCGGAATCTTCATATAGACCACCAGGAAACCGTTCAGCACACCCACCAGCAGGCAGGAAAGCAACGCAATCAAAATAGCCGGACCCATTCCCATCCCCTTGTCCACCACCAGGGAGGACATGATGATCCCCGCAAATCCCGCTACCTTTCCGGTGGAGATATCCACCTGTCCCACCATCAGCGGGAAACTGGCGCCCAAGGCGGTCAGGGCGATGAAGGTCAGCTGAGTAAACATCGAGGAGAAGTTTCCCACGGACAAGAAGGCCGGGCGCAGTGCCGTGGTCACCACAACGATTCCAATCAACGGAATCAGCACGCCGAATTCATCTGTCCGTATCATCCGGTGCAAAGCGCCGGTCTTTGTTTTTTGTATTGCCTGCTCGTTCATTGTCATCATCCTTCCCCCTGCCGTCGAGTCAGACCAGCTTCTTCGCTTCCAGCCGCTTGCGCTGAATATCCATGATGACGGACAGCACCAAAATCACACCGATCAGCACCAGCTGCAAATTGGTATTGACGTCCAGAATCCGCAGGCAATACCACAGTGTATGGAACAGCAGCACACCCAGCGCAATGCCAAACGCGGATCCCGCTCCGCCGCTCATGGAAATCCCGCCGATGGCGCAGCAGATGATTGCCCGGAATTCCCGCCCGTTGCCGAAGGCTGCATTGGCCGCACCGGCGTTGAGCGTATCAAACAGTCCGCCCGCCGCTGCGAAGACACCCGCCAGAATGAAGGCGGCCAGCTTAACATGCCGGGCATTGATTCCAGCCATGACCGACGCTTCCTGATTGCCGCCCACAGAGCGGAGACTGTATCCGTAACGGGTCCGGCGAATCAATACATCCAGCAGGATGATCATGACCACAAAGATGAAAAACAGCCAGCTCAGACCCAGCGGCTTGGCGCGGGTAAATTCCGAAAGCCCCAGGGAGGCGATGGACTGCGGTTCGCCATCTGATATGGTAACCGCCAGTCCCTGACAGATAAATTGCGTTGCCAGCGTGGTGATCCAGCTGCTCAGGCCCAGATAGCACACGCACAATCCGTTGATGGCGCCCACCACCGCACCGCTGAGCAGACAAATCAGGACGCAGGGCACCAGCCCCAGTCCCCAGCTGCTGGCAGCCAGACCGCACATCACGCCGGCCAGGCAGCCGTTCATACCAACGGACAAATCAATCTCGCCGGACATAATTACCAGGGATTCTCCCATGGTCGCCGCGCCGATGAAGACGCTGCCCACCAAAATGGAGGAGATGTATCGCCAGGTCAGAAAATTGGGTTTGAGAATGGTTGTGACCACGCACAGGATTAAAATGGGAATCAGAATGCCGATTTCCGGCGTCAGCAGCAATTTCAGTCCCAATCCCGACCGGTCGCTTCGTTCTTTCAGCCTCATCGCAAAACGCACCTTTCTGCTGTGCCGCAGCGCAGCGGCCAGCCATTTATTGTTGCTCTCTTTCGGGATCGAGAATCATACCGCCGGCTGCCGCTGGGCGTTTCGGAACGTCTTCGTAGCCAGCTCCATAATCCGAATCTCCTGCGCTTCGCTCTTGTCCAACTCTCCTGCCACACGGCCTTCCGCCATAATGACCATACGGTCGCTCATCGCCATCAGTTCCGGAAGGTCCGAAGATACAATGATAATTGCCACACCGGTGGCCGCAAGCTGATTGATGAGCTGATAGATCTCATTCTTGGATCCCACATCAATGCCTTTGGTCGGCTCATCCAGTATGATGACCTTGGGCTCGGCATTCAGCGCCCGGGCAATGACGACCTTTTGCTGATTGCCGCCGGAAAGGGTGGCCACCCGGGTTCCCAGGCTGGGCGCCTTGATACTCAGATCCCGGAAATAGGGTTCCGCCCGTTCGCGGATCCGTTTGCCCATCACAAAGCATCCCCGGCTGACTGCCTCCAGGTTGGAGATGATAATGTTTTTTTGAATATCCCAGCTGAAGTTCAGTCCATAGCGCTTGCGGTCCTCGCTGACCATACTGATGCCATGGCGCACAGCGTCGGCGCTGCTGTGGATGTGAACCCGCTGCTGGTTCATAAAGATTTTCCCGGACTTGACCGGCATCATGCCATAGAGCGCCAGGCATACCTCAGACCGTCCGGCACCTACCAGACCGCCCAATCCCAGCACCTCGCCTGCGTGCACCGAGAAGGACACCTGATGAATGAGGTCCCGGTTGGCAATGTAGGGATGCTCCACAGTCAGATCCTCCACACGGAGCACCTCTTCTCCAATCCTGCTCTCCCGCGTGGGGTACAGGTCCGATATCTGCCGTCCGATCATATCCGCAATGATGCGCATCGCATCGTACTCTTCTTTTCGGAAGGTGCTGATGTTCTTGCCGTCCCGCAGGATCGTCACCCGGTCGGTCAGCTCCAGGATCTCCTCCATCTTATGCGTTACAAAGATCACGCTGGTGCCGCGCTCCTTCAAACTCCGCACCACCTGGAACAATCGCTCCACATCACTGGAAGAAAGCGAAGTCGTGGGCTCATCCAAAATCAAAACGCGGGGTTCCGTGGCAAGCGCCCGGGCAATCATCAGCATCTGCTGCTGTCCCACCGACAGTTTGCGCACATCCGCTTTCGGGTCCAGATCAATCTGATTGATCCGAAGCAGCTCCTCACAAGCTGCATACATTCTCCGGAAGTCCACAAAGGGGGTTTTGCTTCCCGTCTTTTTCGTCTGGAGATTCTCCAGGCGGAGATTGGACATATAGATGTTTTCTGCCACGCTGAAATTCTTCAGGACATTGATCTCCTGGGGCACATATCCAATCCCCTGCTCAATTGCATCCAGCGGACTGGTCGGACGGATCTCCCGGCCTTCCAGCAGCAGTGTTCCCTCATACGTTCCCGCGGGATAAATCCCGTTGAGAATCTTGAGCAGAGTGGATTTTCCCGCGCCGTTTTCTCCGATCAGCCCCAGCACTTCCCCATAGTGCACATTCAGGCACACTGCGTCATTGGCCAAAACACCGGGAAAGCGTTTGGTAATATTCACTGCCTCCAATACATAATTCGACTCCATAGGTCCCCCTCTCCGCCTGTTGCCCAGCTTCATTCCTCCGGGGAAGCAGAGAGGGTGTTACCCGGAAACGCCCCTGTAACACCCTCTGCCGCTTCCGGCGGCTCAGCCGCCTCATTGTGTGTTATTGGAAGAACTCCTCCACCTGCTTGGCAATGTCGCGGTGATATGCCAAGCCGTTTTTGCCTTCGCCGTCCACCGTCACGACGGGTGCTTCCAGATCGGTCCACTCGGGAACCGTGCCGCCGCGGAAGATCGTATCCAGATATTCCATGGTCTTGTAGGCCTCATCATACAGCGGCTGCGCCACGATGGCCTGCACCTTGCCCGCTTCCAGATAGTCCAGGTTTGCCTCGGTGGCATCCATACCCACGATGAAGATCTCGCCATCCTGCTTGCCAGCCTTGGTGGCCGCATCTGCCCAGGTAATGGGAGAGTTGCCGGTAGTACCGAACGCGCCGATGAGATCCGGATTGGACTGGATAATGGCCAGGTTGGTCGCGGTGGCTGCATCCACCACGCCGCCTTCCAGCTGCACATCCAGGACCTTGATCTTGCTCAGGTCGTATGTACCGTTGAGGGACTCCCAGGTCTCCCGGAAAGAGTCGGTCGCCGCGTTTTCCGTCACGTTTTTGGTATTCTGCGTCAGGGCCACGCTGCCCTCCTTGCCGTCAAGATTCTTCGCCATCAGCTCCGCCACCTGCTTGCCATACAGCACCGGATCGCAGGCCATGTTGAAAGACAATCCCTCGGGATACTTTCCATCCTCCTGCTGATGGTTGAAATGCGGAATACCTACCACCACACCCTGGCTGGCCAGGCTGGCGATGGTCTGGTAACAGCTGGAGTCGCCCGCCCACAGCAGCAGGCCGTTTCCGCCCTCTGCCGCGAAGGCCTCCGCTGCGGCAAAAGCCTCACTGAGGTCGCCGCCCTCAGTTCCAATGACCTTGGCATTGGTATACCCCAGTGCCTCCGCAGCCTTCAAAAAGCCCAGCTGGACAATTCGGTGTACAGGATGGTTCATATTGTCCATGCAGATCGCCACATAATAGTCCTCGGGATTGAATTCCCCTGCCGGCTGCTCCCCTCCCTGGGACTCTTCCGTCCCCGTGGAACCGCCGCAGCCAACCAGTGCCGCCATCATCAAAACGGCCAAACCCAACGCCATCATTTTCCGGAACAGATTCTTTTTCATATCCTCGACCATACCTTTCCGCCGCCGGCGGAACCACCCGCCGTCCGGCACACCAATGTTGCTGCATTTCGGGAATTGTTGTATCTCGGTCTTTGCAAGAGATTGTTCGGCAAATGTAGTGCCGCGTGTGCTTTGCCGCCGGATCCATACTGCGGTGCTTCATCGGACCACCGCCCCCTCTGCCTCCCTTCTTCCATCAATCTTCGCCTGCACACTCCGGAATTTTCTTTGAAGCGGTTTAAATCAGAATGTCCGCATTCATTACGTCCCCCAGCTTTTTCTCATACAGCTCCAGATTGCTGCGCAGTACGATTTGGGGGTCCAGCAAGATTTCTGTCTCCTCAAACCGCCGCCCTTCCACCAGGTATTCGAACAGGTACCTCGTAGCCAAGCGTCCCTGCATAAACGGATTCTGGAAGATCGTAGCCAACACCAGCCCGGAGCGGACAAACTCGATCATCTGCGGGAAAATATCCGATGCCACAATCCGAATTTTCCCCGCATATCCCAGTTCCACCAGATGATTGCAGAATGTCACGGAGTTGGCGGTGGCTAGGTAGATGCCCTCCAGATCCGGATGTTCCGAGAGCAGCTGTTCGGCCAGTAAATAGGCGCGGGACGGGAGATCGTGATGCTCATATACGCCCGCAAAGCACAGCCCCTGACGGGTGACCTCCTCCATAAATCCCTGTGCGGTCCGGCTGTGAACCCAGGATGTCAGCTGACCGGTTACCAGCGCCACATTTCGCCCCGGTCCCAGTACCGTCCCCAGCAGCTCTCCTGCCATGGCACCCGCCACGCGGCCATTGCTTTGTACACTGAACAGACGGCTCCTGTGGTCCAGATCCGTGGTCATGGTCACCACCTTCATGCGCCCCAGCTCCAGCTGCTGAATCATTTCAGACAGCGCCTGCTCGCCCTCAGGCGGAACCATCAGCGCACCGTCATACCCCTTATATGCAGCCTCCTGCAGACGCTGGGCAAACTGGGACGGGTCCCGGGGAATGGTCCGCATTTCCACGCTGACATGATAGTCCTGCAGGTCCGCCACGGCTTTCTGAATCCCCCGGCGCACCTCATTGTCGTAGTCGTGGATCAGTTCCGGGAAAAATGCAATAAATCGTTTTTCCTTCCGGGACAAACTGGCCGCTGTCTTGCTGGCCTTGTACCCCATCTCCCGGGCTGTCTCCAGAATCCGCTTGCGCGTCTCCTCGTTGACATCTTCCTTGCCGTTGAGCGCCCGGCTGACCGTGGCAATGGATAGATTCATCTTCTGCGCAATGTCATATATCGTCAGTTTTCCGCCATTGGAATTCATGTTCAATCCCCCTTCGTTTTCGTAAGCGGTTTCCGTAAGCGCTTACGAAAACGGGTAAAAAATATGGCACCCGCTGGAGATGTTAATTTTTCACCCGGACTGCCATTTCTTGTCTCTGGCGAAGCCTGCTTCGCCGTTTTATTTGATTGTTGCTGCTGCCGGAACCGCTGCCGACTCTCTAGGCCCACATTACCACGCATTTATGCAAGATGCAATATCTTTTTTCTCGTTTCTGGTTTTTTTCGTATATTTCACAGAATTTTTCCAAGTTTTTTCATAGATTACGCACCAAATACTGCCCCAGTTTTTCCACAGCATCTTTTCTTCCCACTGAACAGCGGGAAGCTTCTGCCGTTTTGCACAGCATACCCAGGCCCACACGCCGCCCCCTGCCGAAACACGATCTCTCTCCGCCACAGCACCGCCCCCGGAGGACAACAGGTCCTCCGGGGGCGTGGTTTACAGGATTAAGATCGCAAATCTCAGACAGCAGCCACTGCACGGGCAGGGGCACCGGAGAATCCCTGGAGCTTCAGGGGGAACGTCATCAGATAGCACTCGCCCCGCTCCGTCAGTTCATTGGGAATCCGGATCTCCTCCAGAATCCAAATACCGGCGGAAAGCAGTGCCTCATGGCAGGGTCGGCCTGTGCCTTCGTACCAGCCGCCCATACTCATGGCGTCAATGCCCACACCCTTGATCCCCTTGTCCCGGAGCCACTGAGCGGCCTCGCCGGTGAGATAGGGCCAATCGTACTGATACTCCTGGTCAAAGCTGCGCTTGGGACCCCAGCCAGTGGCAAAGAGGACAATGCTGTCCTTCCCGATCCGGTCTGCGTAAGGGGCCAGATGCGCAACGGTGATGCCCTCCTTGGGGTGAATCACACTCCGCAGGTCCACGATCACCGCAGTTCCCTGAAACAGGGAAACATCCAGCTGATCGACGGTCTGGCCGTCAGGGAAAAAGTGGAACGGTGCATCCAGATGGGTGCCGGTATGGCTGTTGAGCCGGATCTGCTCGGCGTTGAAGCGGTCCTTGTCGTAACTGGCCTCATACTTGACCACGGTGGGCTCGTAGGTGGGCCAGCCCGGGCAATGATCGTACACCGGCTGAGACAGATCATAAAATTTCGTAAACGGTGCCATGTTGTTTCGCCTCGCTCTTATTCTTCCGTCAGAGCCACTTCCACCAGGGTGTCATACACCTCGTCGATGTTGTCCTTGGTGACCAGGAGGGTATCCAGAGTGATCTCCTTTTCCACTTCCTCACCAGCCAGGTAAGAGGTCACAGCCTGGGCGGAGTAACGACCCATCAGCACGGGCTGCTGAGCGGAGGTACCGGCCACTTTCCCCTCGCGGATGGCTTCCACGATCTCAGGAGAGCAGTCAAATGCGGCGACCAGAACGTCGGTTCTGCCGGCAGCTTCCAGAGCGGACACGGCGCCCATGGTGGGGTCCTCGGAGTGGCAGAAGATGGCGCCCAGGTTGGGATGAGCCGTGATCAGGTCCTGTGCATAGGTCTCGCCCTCAGAGCGGTTGACCTTTTCCATCTGCTTGAAGTCCACGTCCACCAGGTTGTTGGTAGCGATGCCCTCGTCGAAGCCGTCCTTGCGGAGCACGCCGTTGATGCGGGCCTGGTTCAGTGTGATCTGAGCCACCTCGGTGCCGGGCTCCAGCTGAGAGGCAATGTACTCGCCGATGGCCTTGCCGCCGGCCAGGTTATCCGTGCTGATGTAAGAGACGTACTCACCGGAGTCGGTACCGATATCGCAGATGACCACCGGCACGCCGGCCTCTTCCGCCGCGGAGAGCACCGACACGCAGGAAGCGCTGTCCGTGGGGGAGATGATGATGGCGTCGACCTGCTTGGTCAGGGCGTCCTGGGCGTTGGAGAGCTGGGTATTGGCGTCGTCCTTGGAGTCGTAGGTCACGCACTCAATGCCGGACTTGCCCAGTTCATCCTCAATACCATAGCGCACATACCGCCAGAAGGGAACATCCAGGGAGGGGGTCAAATAGGCAACCTTCGCGGACGCGGCGCTCTCTTCCCCGTCTCCGGAGTCTCCTGTGGACTGTTCCGTGCTGCCGCCGCAGCCGGCCAGCAGTCCCATCAACATCGTTGCGCAGAGCAAGAGTTCCAATGCTTTCTTCATTTCATGTTCCTCCTTTTATTTTGTGGTCTTTCTGACTTTGAGCTTGGACAATTTCTCCGCCAGCACAGCCACCACGATCACCGCGCCGATCGCAGTTCCCTGCCAGTAGGGATTCACACCCAGAATGTTGAGGGCGTTGCGCAGGAAGCCCACCAGGAACACACCGATGACAGTGCCCCAGAGGGTGCCCTTGCCGCCGCTCATGCTGGTTCCGCCGATGACGGCCGCCGCGATGGCGTCCATCTCCATGCCGTCGCCGTAGGTGGCGTCGCAGGCCATAAGACGGCTGGTCATGATCCAGGCCGCCAGGCCGCACATGAGGCCGGAGATCACATAGGCCATCATGATGTTGAACTTAACGTTGATGCCGGTGAGCCGGGCAGACTCCGCGTTGGAGCCGATGGCATACAAAAACCGGCCGAACTTGGTCTTGCCCATAATCCAGATGAAAATGGCAAACATGCCGAAGATGAAGAGGATGTACACCGGGAAAAACCCGCCGATCTTGCCCTTGCCCAGCACGCTGTATACCTCCGGGAACTTGGAGGCGGTATTGGCGTTGGAAATGACATAGTCCAGACTCCGGCAGATCTGCATGGTGCCCAGGGTCACGATAAAGGCCGGCAGCTGCAGATAACCGATGAGCACACCGTTCACCAGGCCCACCAGCATGCCGATGACCAGGATCACCGCCACACCCAAAATCACATTCTGGGTGTTCATCAGCACCATACAGCCCACCATGCCGGAAAGGCCCAGGGTCGCACCCACGGACAGGTCAATGCCGGAGGTGATGATCACGATGGTCATGCCGATGGCCAGCAGTGCCGTGGAGGACACCTGGCTCATCACGTTCATGATGTTCTGCGTGGTGAGGAAGTAGGGAGACGCGAAGCTCAGCACCACGAAGAAAACGGCAAAGATCGCCAGCATGGAAAGCTCCGTCTTGTACTCGCCGGCAATCCGCCGGCCCATGCCGCCCTGCAAGGAATGTTCTTTGTTCATGCCTTCTCAACTCCTATGGTAGAATAATATCCGATCTTTTCTTCGGTGGCTTCCTGAGCCGTCAATCTGGCGGTCACGCGGCCCTCCCGCATAACGTAGATCGTGTCGCACACACCCATGACCTCGGGGATCTCGGAGGAGACCAGGATGATGGCCATGCCCCGGGCTGCCAGGGACCGCAAAATTGCGTAGATATCCGACTTGGCGCCGATATCCACGCCTCGGGTGGGCTCATCGATGATCAGTACCTTGGGATCCAGCAAAATCCACTTGGCCAGCAGGACCTTTTGCTGGTTGCCGCCGCTGAGGTTCTTGACCAGCAGATCGATATTGGCGGTCTTGATCTCCATGCGGCGGACCATCTCGTTGCAGTCCGCCTCCTCCGCCCGGCGGTTCAGCACGGCGCCGCCCCGGGCTGCCAGCTTGGCAAGGCCCACGTTCTTCAACACGCTGAGCTCCTGAATCAATCCCTCAGTCTTGCGGTCCTCCGGCACGAAGCCCAGTCCCGCAGCCACGGAGGCCTTGATGCTCCGGCCGGTGATCTCCTGGCCATCTATCAGAACCTGGCCGCCGCTGCGGGGGTCCACATTGAAGATGGCCCGCATCAATTCTGTCCGCCCGGCGCCTACCAGGCCGGAAAATCCGACAATCTCACCCTGGCGGACCTGGAAGGAGATGTCCCGGACATAGTTGTTCTGGTCCGTGATGCCCCGGGCCTCAAAGGCCACCGGCGCATGGGTCCAATCAGGCTTTTCCCCTGTGCTGCCCGCACCGTAAAGGTCTTCTACTTCCCGGCCCACCATGGCCCGGATCAGCTCGTCCTGGGCCAGGGAGGCAGTCTCCACGCCCTTGAGGATCAGCCGTCCGTCCCGCAGGACCGTGATGCGGTCAGAGATCTCATAGATCTCATTGATCTTGTGGGAAACAATGATGAATCCCACACCCTCAGCCTTGAGCTTGCGGACGATGCCGAAGAGAATCTCAATCTCCTTGACCGACAGAGACGCGGTCGGCTCATCCAGGATGATAACCCGGGCCTGAGTGGAGACGGCCTTGAGAATCTCAATGACCTGCATCTGGGCCACCGACAGCCGGGAGACCTTGGCATAGGGATCGATGGTTTTCTCCATGCCGAACAGAGCCAGCAGCGAGTACGTCTGTGCCGCCATGGCCTTCTTATCAGCCAGGAAACCGCCCTTGTAATACTTTTTGTCCGCCAGGAAGATATTCTCCGCAATGGACAGGTCCGGCAGGAGGCTGAACTCCTGGGTCACGATGGACACACCGTGGTCCACTGCCTCCCGGACGCTGGCAAAGTTCTCCACCTTGCCGTTTACCTTCAGCTCACCGCCGTCGGACTGATAGATTCCCGCAATGATCTTGGAAAGTGTGGACTTGCCCGCGCCGTTTTCTCCCATCAGCGCGTGGACCTCTCCCTGCCGCAGCTCAAAGTCGATGCCTTCGATGGCCACTACGCCGGAGAACACTTTTTTCATATTGGTGGCCTCAATCAAGACCTCACTCACGCTATTCACCCCTTTTTCCGGCCACAGCCTGTATTTTATTTACAAAATAACTATAACACGCTCAAATTTTTTGTGCAAATACCAAAAAAACATGCGTATCCATAGATTGAATCTATGGATACGCACGATTTCCGGGTCGAACTCAACTTTGATTGAGGGTCTGGAGATACCGTCTGGCCAACGGCCGCAGGACCGTGTCGGCCTTTTTGATCCAGCCCACCCACAGGGGCTTGCCATCGGCCAGCGGGCGGGTAACGATACCCCGGCGCTCCTCCAAAACCGGGTCCCACAGGGGCAATCCCACTGCGCAGGCCTGGGTGGATTCCAGCATCCGCACCAGCATCAGGCTGTCATTGACCACGATCTGCCGGTCCGCCTGAAGCAGCAGCACCCCCTCCTCGGAGACATAGGACGCACCGCCGCCGCTTTCATAAACCACCAGGGGATAGGGCGCCAGATCCTTGGATTCCACCTGCTCCAGGCTGCAAAGCGGATGATCCCGGCGCAGCAGCACGCAGGGCTGGGTATGGGTAATGCCATAGAACTCCAGCTGCTCATTGTGCAGTGTCTTGATCATGGCAGGCTCCTTGTCGTCGGCGAAGTGGACAAAGCCGATCTCGCTGCGTCCCGCCGCCACATCGGCAATGACGTCAGCCATGCGGCCTTCCAGGATCTGGGCGTTGTAATAGGGCTCCTCCAGATCCCGCAGGAAGCGGGCGAAGGCCGCTCCCGCCATGGAGTAATGCTGCATACTGATGGAGAACACTTTCCGCTCCGGGCGCTTTTCCACGTACTTGCCCTGGACCATGGCCATTTGCTCGTACACCGTTCGGATATCGCCCAGGAACTCTTCGCCCCGCTCTGTCACTGTCACGCCGGAACGCCCTCGCTGAAAGATCTGGAAGCCCACTTCCTTTTCCACGGACTGAATGGCATGGGTCAGACTGGGCTGGGCCACATAGAGCTGCTTGGCCGCCTCACTGATAGAGGCGCAGCGGGCCACCACCAACAGGTATTTGATCTCCTTGAGTGTCATTTGGTCCCCTTTCCCCGCCGCCGGTACACCATCACCGGTTTGGGTCCGGTGGTAATGTCCACAGAACTGGCCACCTCATGGGCTTCAATGAGCTCGCTTAAATAGCGGCGCACCGTCACCCGGGACAAGCCCGTCCGGTCCGCCAGCGTCTCGGCGGAAAGGGCCGTTTCCCCCTGGGCATCCAGGCAGTCCAGAAGGGCCTGGTACTTCTCTTCCCGCAGCCCCTTGCGCTCCAGCCGGTCCCGGCGGGAGGCGGCCGCCGCCTCCCCGGGAGTGGAAAAGACGGTATCGATGCCCTTTTGGTCCAATCCGCTCATGGCATTGAGAATGCGGTGGCGCTGCTCGAAACGCTCCAGAGCCTCGGCAAAGCGGGCAGCCTCAAAGGGCTTGAGCAGATAGTCCACCACGCCGAAAGGCAGCACCTCCCGAATATTCCCGGCGTCGCTGGCCGCCGTGACCACAATAACATCCACTTGAAAATTCTCTTTGCGCAGGCGGTACAAGAACTCCTTGCCGTTCATTTTAGGCATGAACAAGTCCAGAACGATCAGATCCACAGGGTTAAGCCAGATATAATTGAGCGCTTCCTGGCCGTTGGAGAAGATGGCTTTGACCTGAAACTCCGGGTTTTTCTCCACATACTCCTTGGTTCCCCGGGCAATTTCCGGCTCGTCCTCTACAATGATTACTCGGTACATGCGTCTTCCGCCCCCTCCGTCCAGGCCCGGAACGAGACGGTGATGGACGTGCCCTCACCCCGCTCCGTATCCACCTCCACAGTGCCCCGGTATTTGTCCACCAGTTCCTTAACCAAAAACAATCCCGTCCCCCTCTGTGCGCCCTTAGTGGAGAAGTTGCGCTCAAACAGGTGGGCCCGGACCTCTTCGGACATGCCGCGTCCGGTATCCGTCACGGTGAGGATGGTGTATCGCTCGTCGATGAACAGCCCCAGGCTGATCTCTTTCACCAGTGTGTCGCTCTGGCGTAGCTCATCGATGGCGTTTTGCAGGAGATTGCCCAGCACCGTCACATAGCAGTCAAAGGACACGCCCTCCGTGAGGTTTTTGCAGTAGCTGTCGGCCTGGAGCTCCAGTTTGATGCCGCAGCTGCCGGCCTCCACCATTTTTCCGATAATGATGGCAGCGATGCCGGTGGACTCAATCTCCTTGGTAACCTTGCTGATATTGACGGAGGCTGCCCCCACATTGTGCATAATGAAGTTCTTGGCCTCGTTGGGATCCTGCTGTTCCAGATACCCCAAAATCACATGGAGCTTGTTGTTGAACTCATGGTTGAACGAACGCAGCGTGTCCACCATGTGGTGGGTTTCCGAGAGCTCCTGTCCCAGTCGCCGTACCTCCGTGACGTTCCGGGAAATAGAGGCTGCGCCGATAAGCCGCCCGTTTTCATATACCGGAATCCGGCTGGCCACGTATTCCTCGCCGCGGATGCGGACACTGAGGTTATACTGGGCGGTACCGGTCTCCAGCACCCGCACCAGTGCCGTCTCCGGGAAGATGGCCTTGAGCTCGCCCTCATAGTGGTGCAGCCGCGCAGACCAGCCCATCATCTTCAAAAAGGCCTTGTTCATCATGATGACCTCGCCCTTGAGGTTGATGGCCACAATGGCCTCATCCAGGGCATCGAGCACCTCATTGCGCTCATCGGCCAGACGGCGGTACTCCTCCACCCGGCGGCCCTGAAGGACCCGCAGCGTCCGCCGGCGGATGGAAACTGCCACGAAAATTCCCACAAATGCCGTCACGAAGGACACCACCATATACCCATAGAGCAGGTGCTGCACATCCTCCGTGGAGGACTGGTGAAATACCGACAAAATCACGTATCCCAGCAGAGAGCCGTTCTGCCCCCGCACCGGGGCATAGGCCATCTCCAGTCCGTATCCGGTCCGCTCCACGGTGACAATGTAAGGTCCCTCCCCCGCCAGAACCCGGTCCTCGCCGCCAAAACGCAGGGTCCGCCCCACAAAGGCCGTGTTGGGATAGTACAAGCAGGTATTGAGCGTATTGCACACCGCCACAAAGTCCAAATTGGGAATGGACTTGATGTAGATGTTGAGATAATTGCTCAGGTACTCATCTCCCTCTCCGGCCTGCAGGGCCGACACCACGTTTTTTGCCCGGGCCAGGGTGACGCATTCGTCCAGCAGCTCCTCTTCCTGCTGCTGATTGCTGTGACTCAAGGTTACCGTGAGCATCACCACCAGGCACAGAGCAGCCGTCACCACAATCCCGAAGATCTGGATGAGATAGAGCTGGTTTTCAATATCCAATTTTGTCTTGAGCCGTTTGAACATGGGGATGCTCCCTTCTTGCTCCGTCTCACGCCCAGGGGTCCACGGCCACCTTGATGACGCCGTCAGCCCGGCTTTCAAAGAGGCGGTAGGCCTCCTCAATATCCCGCAGGGGGAAGGTATGGGTAATGAGCGGCGTGGTATCCAGCTTGCCCTGCGCGATGAGCTCCAGAATCTCGCCGCAGCGGCAGCCGTCCACACCGCCGGTCTTGAAGGTGAGATTTTTGCCGTACATCTCCGGCAGGGGCAGTGTCTGGGGCCCGTCGTAAAGGGCCACCACCGTCACCACGGCGTTGGGCCGGGCGCACTGCCAGGCCAGGCGGAAGGTCTCCGCACTGCCCGCCACCTCCAGCACGGCATCGGCGCCGCCGTGGGCGCTGTACGCCGCCGTCAGCTCCCGGACCTGCTCCGGTCCCACGGTCATCACCTGGGGCCAGTGGGCCCGGACCAGCGCCAGCCGGGACGGGTCCTTGTCGCACACAATCACCCGCCGGGGCGACTGGAGCAACACGCACTCCAGCGTGCAGATTCCGGTGGGACCCGCCCCCAGAATGAGCACGGTGTCCTCCGGGCCCACGGGCGTAATCTGGGATGCCCAGTAGCCGGTAGCCAGAATATCCCCCACAAACAGGGCCTGGCGGTCTGTAACGGTGTCGGGAATGGGGTCCAGCCCCTGGTCGGCATAGGGTACCCGGACATACTGGGCCTGTCCGCCGTCAATCCGGCAGCCCAACGCCCAGCCGCCGTTGGGATCTGTGCAGTTATTCACCCAGCCGTGCTGGCAGAAAAAGCAGGACCCGCAGAAGGTCTCCACATTCACCGTCACCCGGTCTCCTGGCCGCACCCTCTGGACGGCATCCCCCACTTCTTCCACCACGCCTACCATCTCATGGCCCACAGTGATTCCGGGCACAGCCCGGGGCACGGAGCCATGCAGGATATGCAGGTCACTGGTGCAGATGCTGGCAAGGCTCACCCGCACCACGGCATCCCGGGCGTCCTGCACCGCCGGCCGGGGCTTTTCCATCAGAGCAAACGTTCCTTGTTTTACATATGTATAAGCCAGCATCGTGTCCTCTCCTTTTCTTCCTGACCATTTGATGTTCTCGAATCTCACTCAATCTGCAGCTGTCCGGCCCGGAGGGCGGCCGTGAGAGACAGTTTCCGCCGTCCCCCATCCTGAAACGACACCACAATGACGTCTCCGTTCCTCTGGACCACTTGTCCCCTGCCAAAGCGCCGGTGACGCACCGGCACGCCGGGCTGATAGCCCTCCGCCTCCCGCTCAACGGACCGGGACGCCGGGGCAGCTGGTTTGGGACACGGCCGCAGAATCCGCTTTACCACCCGGGGCAGCGTCACGGGCCCCAGCACTTCCTGTGCAAACACGGAGGGCAGCTCCGCCTTGCGAAAACGCACCAGGCTCAGACGGTCCTTGGCCCGGGTCATTCCTACGTAAAAAAGGCGCCGCTCTTCCTCCCACGCAGCCTGTTCCTCCGGTGTGGCATCCTTCCCGGGCACCGCCCGGGGAAAAATGCCGTCGGCCACATCCATCAAGATGACATGCCGGTACTCCAATCCCTTGCTGGAGTGAATGGTGGAGAGAATCAGGGGGCTTTCCGGTGCCTCCGCGCCTGTACGAACCACCTGTTCCAGCACCTCCAGCCGCTCCAGAAGCGCAAGAGGCGTGGCCTCCCGGGCGCCCAAAGCCTCCAGGATCTCCGTCCGTCCAGCATCCATCTTCCGCTCTTCCAGATAGTCGCCGTACCCCATGAAGTGGACGATGCGGTAGATTGCCCGGTCCCCGGATTCCCTGAGCAATCCCTGCATATGAGTAAGCAGCGCCCGGCACTGCCGGGCCGTCCAGGGCGGTACCGTCTCCATCCCGGCAATATAGGCAAGCAGGGGTTCCTCCGGCCCGGCCAAGCGTACCGCCTCCTCCGCCGCGGCCCGGCTGATCCCAGCGCCCAGCTTGTAGTACACCCGTAAAAACCGTTCCCCGTCCCGGGGCTGCTGCGCCAGACGGATGATGTCGGTCAAATCCCGAATGGTGCGGTGGGTGAAGAAAGTCCCGTCCATCTGGCGGCATCGGTACGGGATTCCCTCCCGGTCCAGCAGATCGATCAGAGGCAGGGCGCTGTCGTTGTCCCGGTACAAGATGGCGGTTTCCTCCCGGCACTGCGTTCCCATCCGGGCCAGCAGCGCGTACTGCTCCTGCCGGTTGTAGACACTGATGGTCTCAAGATCCGGTCCCGCTCCCCGCACGGCAGTCATATGCTTGGGGCGGCGCTGCTGGTTTTTCTGAATGAACCGGTCCGCCGCCTCCACAATCTGCCGGGTAGAACGGTAATTGCGCTCCAGATACAGCACACGTCCGCCGTAGGTCCTTTCAAAATCCAGCAGGGCCTGGGGATAGGCAGCCCGGAATCCATAGATGCTCTGATCCTCATCGCCCACCATGAAGAGATTGCCGCCCTTTCCGGCCAGCAGCTCAATGACGGCATGCTGAATCTTGGAAGTATCCTGGGCTTCATCCACACAGATATAGCGATACTTCGTCCGCAGCCGATTGAGCAGCTCCGGATATCGCAGGAGAATCTGCCGGGCATAGACCATCTGATCGTCATAGTCCATCCATTTCTCCCGGCGCAGCGTCTCGCAGTAGGCCCGGTAGATGGGTGGAAAGTCCACCCCCTCGACCTCCACCTCCTGGATTTCCTCATCCCGGAGCATCTGGTTTTTCACATAGGCAATGGCCGTTTGAATGGCTTTCACGGTGCCCTCATTGGCAAATTCCCCTGACTGGTGCCGGGCAATCTCGGCAACGAGAGCACTCTGGCGGCCAGCGTCGGATAACAGCTCAAACGCCTGCCGCCCCATCATCCGCTCATACAACCGGATGATTCGGCTGCATACCCCGTTGATCGTATAAAATGCCAGGGGCTCCTCCCTGCCGAATACCGTCATAAACCTCTGGCGCATATCCCGTGCAGCACTGACGGTATAGGTCATGGTAAGGATCTGCTCCGGCAGAACCCCCAACGCATAGCACAGATATCCGATCCGGGTGACCAGCGCGGTGGTCTTTCCGCTGCCGGGCACCGCCAGCAGCAATACCGGCCCTTCCACGGCCTGGACAGCAGCAGACTGCTGCGGGTCCAACGAGATATGAAATTGTTCCTGGAACTGCGAAAACGTCATAAACTCCTCCGAGGGCGGACGCCGGACACATCCCCGGCGCAGGACTTGCATAGAGAAAGTATTATAGCATAATTCGCCGCAAATTACCACCGCTCCCCAGAAAAGGAAAAAAGCCGCCGGAGCAGATTGCTCCGGCGGCTGTACGCCGTTTTTTAATCTTTTTCCACGGCGCGGTACAAAAACATCAGCGCCTGTTCCCGGGTGCACAGGCTCTGGTACTGCTTGCGCCCCTGAAGATCACCCATCAGGATGTTTTTCCGCTCCGCCCATTCCCGGGCATCGCGTCCTTCCTGAGAGTCGTTGGCCGGTCCCAGGTCGGCCCGGCTTTCCAGCCAGGCGTTGGCCATACGGTTGAAGGTTGCCTGATCCATTTCGTCCTCCTCTTCGTAATCGGGCCGATAGGCCCCCAGTGCCAGGCCCTGGCTGCGGATGCGCTTTTGGACCTGGCCGCCATTGGCGTCACTCAAGGCGCCTGTGTTCCCCTCGATCGTCACCAAAGAAGTGCCGTCCAGGCACTCCACCAAGCCAATGTGCTCCGGGCCGCCCTGGCCGGAAAACCGTAAAAATACCAAATCTCCCGGCTGGTAGTCCGTAACGAACTGACCATGGCTCTTGGCATACGTCATCAGAGCGGAACAGGAGGCAGTACGGCCGCCTCCGTAGAAAAGCTCCGGTGCACCGGCGGTCTGAAACAGCCACCATAGAAACACACAGCACCAGGGATACGCTCCGCCGGAAACCTCCCTGCCGTAATAGGCAGTATTATACTTCACATGGTTGCTGCCCGCCGGGGACTCCGCTGTCCCCAGCTCTTTCCGGGCCAGCGCCAGGATTGTCTCAGCTGTCATGGAATCCTCCTTTTCGGATCTTGTCTGCAGGCCGGTCATGCCTCTGCGGGCGGGGACATCTGGAAGGTATCCCAGGTAAATCCCTCCGCCTCCACCGAATCCCACGTGTACATACCTCGCTCGCACTCATCCCATGTCAGATACCGGAAGTAGAACTCCACCTCCAAATGGCACGGCAGGATATCCAGTACAATATCCCGAATCTGCGCAAACTCCGGCGGCTCGCCGCCGACGTCCGGAAAGATCACCCGCAGGTGTCCAGTGTCCACCTCCAGGGCCCGGGCCCGGATGCCGCAGCCGGAAATCGTGAGATTGATGGTCTCCGGAGTGAGGCTGTCTGCATCAATCTGCAGCAGGGCCGCAATGGCCTTGCGTCGTTCCTCGGGGGTATCAGCAGCAGGGCGGCGGGCAAACAGTGCCTCCCGGCGTGTCAGTCCCTCTTCCTGAGCCGTGGCCGTCAGGGCCTCCCGCTCCGTCCGCTCCAGCTGCTGGCTTACCGTGTCCAGACCGGCCCCCAGTGCGAAGATCTCCGCACCGCTGACGCTTTCCTCAGAAAGGTCATAAATACCCAGCGGCTCCAGCAGCTCCCGCAAAAACACTTCATACATATCTTATGCTCCCATCTGCGTGACGGTCATCTCCCCCAGCACCGGCAGCACCGTGGCGTCGCCGTCCACATCCTCCGCCGGGGAAACGATCCGATAATTCTCCACGCCCTCCAGATGATAAAGCTTGTCGCCCAGCTCAGCCAAACGCACCGGCATGCCCAAAAGCCGCCCGGAGAAAAAGCCCAGGAGCATCTGCTCGGCTTCAGTCTTGACGGCGTCGAAATCCCCGTCTCCCACATCCAGCTCCACGGTCACATCCACCGTTTTTTCCGTGGGAGCCTTGACCTGGACATCCACGGCAATCTCCCGTTTGACCGCCAAGTCCGCCTGAACCGCTGCAATCAGCTCCTCCTCCGGAGTACCGCTCTCAGCAGCAATGTACACGTCCACAGTCCCGATGCCCCGGGCCCTGCCCACAGCTTTGGCCGCTGCCACACCAGTATGGGACATGGCGGTCGTCTCGTACCAGGCGGCATTGGCGCCATTGGGCAGGCGCCGGTAGCTGGCCAGGATGCGCTCCCGCAGGACCTCGTCGTCCTCGGCATCGCTGCCGCCGGAGAAGGCTGCCGGATTGGAGCATCCCGTCACTGCCACCGGACAGGCGGTAAGGATGTTCACCGCACCAGCCACCACATTTCCTTGGGCGCCGCCTTCCAGGGCTTCAGCCGGTGCATCGGCGTACAACAATTCCGGAGTGAGCACCGCTTCCTCCGTTGTTTGAAAGCGGGTGCCGTCAGCGGACATACACACGGTCCCCGCCGGAACCCGGAGCTCCCCGGCCGGGGCAGACTCCACATAAAAGCGCAGCACACCCACAGCCTTGGATGCCGGCAGCCGTGTCAGGCCCCGCATGTCGGCGTGGCGGTCCAGATAAACGCCTTCTGCTGTCTGGGGAAAGCTCTGGTCCAGTACCCAGTCGGCCTGGATTTCCAGGGCCTGAATCTGAGCCGCAGCAGCCCACAGCCGCACAGCCAGATCGCACCCATCCTCCGGAACGAATCCTGCCCTCTGGGCCATGTCTGCCTTGAGTGTTTCATAAATTTCTTCCACAGTCTTCATGGTTTTTGTCCTCTCTCACACCTGCACCTCCAGCATTACATCCAGCCCGGTGTCCTGGCAGGAAAGCCGTACCTGCAGCTCCGCGGTGCCGCCGGGCTGCGGTGTCAGAATAACCTCCTCCACATCTACAGGCTCCTGGGCCAGGGCCTCGGTAACATACTGCACCGCAGCGGCAGATCGCTGGGAGGTAGGGAGACTGCCCAGCTGATAGAGACGGCTGCCCAGCTCCGGCCAGAAGGGAAAACTCCCCCGCCGGGCCGTCAGGCGAAAGAGAACCCTCTGGGCCAGGGCTTCCCTGCCGGATACCCGGTGCACCCCACCGATACCGTCGGGCACATAGTCACCATTTTTCAGTTCCAGTTCCATCTCACGCGCCTCCTTGTGTTCCGCTCAGGGACCGGTCCGTCACCTTGGCAGCGGAAAACTCGCCGGACACCCAGACTTCCCCGGAAATCTCCACACGTCCCCGCAGCTCAATGGTCCCGTCGGACCGCAGGTAGACGGAAGTATCACCGGGGCCATGCAGATAGAGTTCTCCCGGGCGCATACCGGATGGAGGTGCCTCCTGCCGCATCCCGGCCACACACAGCTCCTCACCGCCGGGTCCGCCCCGGATCACCAGCACTGCCGATCCGTTTTCCGGCATCCACACACAACCGCCGGGTCCATAGACCGGCAGATCCCGGACCTCACCCCGGGTAACCACACCCACATTGCTGCCGGCAATGGTGGTTACACCCAGATCCGCGTCCACAGTGGACGGGGCCGGGCGCATCTTTTGAGAAATCCACATCGTTACTCCAGCTCCTTTGCTTTGAGCGTCACCACAGCTCCTCGATCTTGGGAAAAGTCATTTTCCGCCTCCGCCACCCGAAAGGTTCCGTTCAGACCCAGCCGGGGCAGATCCAGGTCCAACCGGTCCCCGGGAAACGCCAGGAAGCTGCCGGGCAGGCATATCGTCACCTCAGACTCATCCTGCCGGGACTGCTCAATTTGATATTCGCCGGTATAGCGCATGGCAGCCCAGGTACTCTGCCCGGGGGTATAGACCACCCGGCGGCACTGACCGCCCTTTTGAATCATGTCAGGGTTCTCCACGCTGTACGACACGCCCCGGGTCTTATCAATGACCAATACCTCGGTCAGCACGCCGTAGTGGTTTTCCCGAAAGGAACAGGACAGCACCGGAGCCCCTTCTCCAACTGCCAGACGCCTGGTCTGGGTCTCGGGCACCGCCAGGAGTTTGCCGTCCCGGGCAAAGCGGGGTGAAAACCCGCCATAGGTCCGGCAGAAATTGTCCAGCGCCTTCCACTGACTGGACCCGGAAGCCACGGTATAGACGGAATTGGCCCATACCGGGGCCACAGCGTCACAGGTGATGCCGTAAGGCGTCACGTGGCAGCGGATGATTTCCTCCAGTGTGGCACTCTGATAGGTCACAGGCCGTGACTCGTTGTCCAGCAGCCGGGCGGCATAGCCTCTTCCCATGATGGTGGCCCGAAGGCCATCCTCATCCAGATCCACGGTATACTCATCCACAATCCCCCGCAATACCGTCTGCCCGGCTTCAATGGCGGCAAAGCCCGCCGCCAGGCGCAATACCGGCGCCATGTCCGCCTCGTAGAGCACGGTCATGGAGTAGCTGTCACAAGGAACACTTCCGGTATGGGTCACGGTCCAGGCCAGAGGCTGGGGCAAATCGTAGACGTGGTGGTCTGCTGTAAAGATTCGGCCCGTCATGGGATCACCACCTTGTCTCCCGGATAGATGAGATTGGGGTTTTTGATGCCGGGGTTGGCGGCAATGAGGGCTTGCAGTGAGACGCCCCAACGCTGGGCAATGCCCCAGAGGGTGTCTCCCTTCTTCACGGTATATACTCCTCCGCCGGAGGTTGTCTGGGCACCAGACTGACCGCCGGTCCAGGGGGCGGTGCCGCCGTCATCGTTTTCCGTCAGGGCACTTTCATAACCGTCCCAGTCCTCCCAGAAGGCAAAGCGGTATTTCACATAGTCCGGCAGCGGCTGTTGGGTCACCTGAAGCTCTACAAAATAGGCCCGTTCCGCGGGCCAGACGGGATGGACCAGCAGCCCAGGTCCCTCCTGACGAAACACCTCCGCCAGGCGCAGGAACTCCGCGTAGGCGTCGGCTCCGGCAAAGGCGCCTTCTCCCTCCAGAACCCGGTACGCGCCGCCCAGATCCTGAAGGACACAGCGTCCAAACGGCACCGCGTGGACCGCCATTCTCCGGCGGTACTCCACCGAGTAAATCTCAGGGTTATGGGGCCAGGTATAGTCCTTGAACCGCATCGGTGTCAGACGCAAACCGGTCCCTCCTTTCATGGATAAAGTTCAAATCCGCCGTCATAGCGGCGGGCGTCCCGCTCAAAGGCCCGGGACATTGCCGCCGGAGTGGCATGGGAGGATCGGGGCGTTGTCCCAGACAGCTCCGTCACCATCCGAACCTGCGCCCCCTCCTGCGGATCCGTACGCTGCCTCGTCCGGGATTCTGTTTTCTCCCTCCCTTGCAGGAAGGAGCCCACTTCTGGAAAGTTTCCTTCTAACAGCGCCAGCCTGGATCGAGGCTGTATCCCCCGCAGTGAATCGGACTGGCCATCGTCCCAGGTCACCGTTGTCCGATAGTCTGTCTGCATGCTGGGGCGTACCGACGTCCGCGTCATCCCAGGCTCCGCTCTCCAATCAGCGAAGGTCTCTGCACTTCCGGCAATTTGCCTGGTTGCAGCACTCCGGCGGGGAGTTGGGCGGAGCGGGATTCCCGCTCCAACCCATTCCCCGGCAGGAGCCCCCGCCATCCAGGCAGCCTCTGCCGCCGGAATGCCACGCTCCAGCTCTACCCCTGTCTCCGGGTAATCCGCATCCATTTCTTCCAGCATTGTCCCCTGCTCCGCGAAACTCTCGGAGCGCACCGCCGGCTGGACGGCAGACTCCTCCCGGGGCAAACTTCCCAGCATCAGCCGGGCCAGGGCATTGCGCTGGCGGCACAGCTCCTGCCAAATGTAGTTCATAGCGCCTCCTTCTGCAGCGCGTCAAACCGCGCCGCGTCGAATGCCGGGTTCATAGCCGCCGGGTCGGCGGGCTCCGTCTGGGATGCCAGCCGTTCCAGCAGCCGTTCCATCTGGCGGCCTGTGAGCGTGGTCAAGACCTCCTCCTCGTCAGCGAAAGCTGGAGCGCCTTCCCGATAGCAGCACGCCGCCAGTACCCGGGCGTTGCACAAAAGCGTCCGCTCCAGGGGGTCATCCGCCGCCTCCCGGCAATCCCTCCACAGCGCCAGCAGACGGGCCGCGGACAGCGGCCGCAGCTCATCCACCGGGATCATGCCGAGGCCTCGATACGCTTGGAGGCCACCACGGTGATCTTCTCGGCCACCATGGCGTTGAGCTGGCCGTCCTCCTCGATGGCACTCCACTCACAGCCGCTGTAAATGATTCTGCGGTCCGGCTTGCAGATCACCAGGGAGAAATCCTTGAGCTCATAGAAGTTGATGCCATCGGAGATGGCGTCATCGGTGGCATAGAGGCGGGTGAGCTCCAGAACGTACTTGCGCTGGCCCTCAATGGTGGCCACCGGCTCACTTTCACCGAAGGCCTCCACGCTCTGGGACGACTTGGTAGCCTTGACGGAGTAGCTCTGCACTACCGCGACTTTTTTACCGTCCAGCTCCAGATAGATGTCGGAGCTGGTGGGGAATCCTTTCATATCCATGTCCTTCCTCCCTTACACCGTGATATGGACGGTGAGATAAATCTGATTGAGGCCGTGTGCCACAGCAAAGCTGAATTCCACCAGGCAGACGGTGGGGTCATCAGCGGAAGCGCTGACCGTCACCTCACCGTAGCTGTCGATGATCTCAGCTGCCGCCTTTTTCTCCAGCTCCACAATAACCTGAGAGCGAATGGCACTGCGGTTGCGGACCGTATTTTTCGTCCGGGAAAACTTACTGCGCAGAGCTGTGCGGATGGTGGGAATCAGGTCGTCCACAATGAGGATGGTAGTCAGTTCCCGCCAGGTGGTGTCGGTGACATCACCGGTGGTGGTGCGGGTGGTAATGCCCCGAACGGGAGAGAGGACGCCGCCGCTGCTCTCCAGAGGCGTCACGCCGCCCCGGACCAGCAGGTCGATGTCATTGTCCCCATAGTCGGTACTCACACCGCCCAGTCCCCGAATCTCAGCACCGTTGAGGGGAACAGCGGAATCGGTATTGGATGCAATCACGCCTGCCAGTGCGGCGGCGGCAAAAGCACCGGGGAGGGTCTCCCCTGCCTCATCCAGCACATCCGGTCCCACTAAGACCATGCGCTCACTGTTCAGGGCTGCGGCATGCTCCACCAGGGCCGATGCCTCCTCCCCGCTGCCGCCCACCACGCCGATACGCTCTTTGCGGCTGGCGGAGGCAGTTTCCACCGCCGTGCGCAGGGCCTGATGGACCGCCTCGTCGGTGCTGTCGCACACCACGATCTGGACATCCTGTCGGCCCAGAGCGTCAAAGGCCGCCTGGTAGTCGGCCACCTCACCGGCCTCAGCCACCCGGACCGCTGCCACGGTAGATGCACCATTGGCAAAGAGCAGCCGCAGCATCGTGCTCATCCCGGGGGTCTCGTCCTCACCGAAGGCGCTTACGCCGGCAGCATAGCTGGTGAGAATCACCACCTCCCCCTCGGTCCCCGCGGAAGCCTTGGCCGCCACGCCGATGGCCCGGCTGGCCTGACCGGCGGAGACTACCGTGGATGCGTCGTAGGTCGAGTAAACACCCGGCCGTTCATGGATCAATTCGCTCACTGTTTCATAACTCCTTTCAACGTGAAGTCCAGGAATGTCTCGCCATCCTCCTGAGCCAGGGCGATAAAGACCGCCCTGCACTGCAGGCTGCCCCGGCGCAGAAACATTCCCGTCTCTTTTTCCCAGCAGATGGCCTCCCAGCGCAGCTCTCCGGGCCGGATTCCAGCAGGCAGCCCGCCCAACAGCACCTCGGCGGCCTGTTCGCAGATCTGCTCACAGTCGGAGGCGCCGGGGGCCCGGATCTCCACGGAGATCTCCCCGTCAAGAAGCTTGCCGTAGCACTCGGTCACGGTGCCTTGCTCCGGATCATACTGCTGGCCCAGGTAGTTGCAAAATCCCAGGGCGGTTCCCTCGGCGGCGCCTACGGCCACGACCGTCGAAGCCGTATCCCGGGGAGCCCTGCGGTCCGGAAAGGCCGCCAGGGCGTGCAGCCCGACATCGCACAGCGCGTCGATGACGGCCTGCCGGATCTGTGTCAGTTCCTTCACTGTGGTTCCTCCTGTTCCAGGGACGCCCACCAGTATAAAACGGACGTCCCCACCGCATAGGCCCGGCTGCTGCACACCCGAAAAGCGGAGTTCTCCCACTCCACCCGATCCCCGGGGGACAGAGGCAGCGTCCCCAAGTAGATCCACCGCCGCCCGTCCAGAAAACCGATGGAGCTCATGCCGTCGGGCACTTGCTCATCCCGGGACGGATCCGGCTGTAAAAACGCCCGGATCGTATGGATCTGTTCATCCTGATACACTGTCAGGACCTGGCCGTACCGGGCGGCCAGACGTTCAATTGCCTCCTTCATCCCCGCACACTCCTGAAGCTGAAGCTTCCCGACTGGGCGTAGGGAGCCATAAGTTCCTCCGCGGTATCCCGCAGGGCCTGGGCGCAGGCACTGCGGTCGGCGGCGCTGGATGTACTGACGGAGATTTCTCCGGCGGAGAAGGAGGAGGCGGCAGCACTGCCGCCCTCCCCTGTCAGGAAATCCGCCGCCGCGGAGAACGCCGCAGCGCATACGAAGGCCTGGCCGCAGTCTTCCACCGTCACACCCTCCCGCAGCCGTGCCTGCCAGCGCTGCCGGGCGGCGGTGCACAGGGCCGTCAGCAGCATCTGGCGGTCCTCCGCCGCGCCGGTGAGGATCACCGTCATGTCCAGAATTTCCTGGTCCATGGCGCTTATACCGTCAGGACCTTGGAGGCCTCGCCGAAGAGTTTGGCAAAGCCGGAGATGGACGTAATGGCAGCACGCTCGAGCTGACGGTCAATGAGCTTGTCATACTCCACGGTCACCTGGCTGCCGCAGATCTGCTCCAGGGCGTAACCCTTGTCCAGGCCGATGAGGGTTCCCTGGGGAACGGCGGCGGAGCGCAGGAGTTTGGCGCCCAGGGGACTGGTAAGATTGCCGGTACCCTGGAAGTTGAGGCCCGTCAGGGGATTCTGGAACTCGGAGAGCTTGAGCATAGCAAGCATCACGTCCGTGCTCACCAGCATGGTGTTCATGGTGTAGGGATCAAACTGGCTCCAGAAGTCCAGCAGGGCCTCATAGCTCAGCGTCCCCTTGGACCCGGAGATGGGAGAGGTCCCAATGGTGAATTTCTCAGCGGCGTTGTCGTTGCCGTCACCGTTGAGCAGCACCTCCACGGCATCCTGGAGATGCTGGCGGCCGATGTAGGCGCCGATCTGGCGCAGAGTCACGGAGAACAGGTCCAGCCGCTGGAAACGGATGGCCTCATAGGAAGCCACCAGCATGCGGCCCCGCTTGTGCAGGCGCACCAGGTTCTCCTGGGTCCGGACCGTGGTCTGGGGAATCTCGGCACCCTCCTCCACCCGGCGCAGTGCCTTCTGGTCCCCGGTGGGAATGGAGGCGATGGTGCGGTAGTCCATACCGTCGAAGTTGGTGACGGTGGCGGTGATGTGGGGCAGAATGCTCTCTTCCTCCAGGCCCTGGCGGACTACACGGGAGACGAACTCCGGGAAGAGCACCGCGGAGTCGGTGCTGTGGAAGAACTTTTCCACCAGATCACTGCCGGCGCCCTTAACCTTGATGTCAAAGCGCTTGAGCTGGCGCTGGAAGGCGTCCAGGCCCTCCAGGGGCGTGCCGCGGTAGTGCTCGCTGGGATCCAGCTCCTCCAGGGTCTGGGTGAAGGTATGGCCGCTGCGGCCGTACATGCCCTTTTCCAGGCGGATATTTTCAAACTGATAGGTCATGATTCATCTCCTCCTTACAGTGCAAAGGTCACGGTTTTACCGCTCTCATCCACGTCCACCACCAGGAAACTGCGGCCCTCGGCAGCGGTTTTCACACCGCCGGCGCCGTCGGCGGCCAGAGTGGACCACCCCAGAGCCGGGGCGCTCTCGCCGGAGTATCCGGCGGTAATCATGCCGCCCAGAGCCACAGAGCAGGCAAGGCCGTCCCGGGCGGTGGAGAGCACCATGCCGCAGAAGCTCTCTCCGTCGGAGCAGGTGCTCACCGTGCCGTTGGCACTGATTTTGACCAACTCACCTTCGGCCAGATGGTCGCAGGCGAAGGTGGCGGCCCACTGGCCGATTCCCTCATAAGAAATGTTCATCGTCATCCTCCTTGTATTTCATTCGTCCATCAGACGAGGAATGCGGATTCATCTTCCCCGGCGGCGGCCCCATTCAGGCGGCGCAGCTGGGGTTCGGTGCCGAAGCGCCGTGCGGTTCGGGCCTCATAGACCCGTTTAAGCTCCAAGAGCTCAGGCTCCTCCAGGCGCTGGGCGGCCTTGGAGAAGATGGTGCCGTCCAGATCATCGTCGGCCAGCATGGCCAGGCGCACCACCTCCCGGCGCAGGGCCTGGAGATAGCGCTGGCCCATCTCCGCCTGGCGGCGCAGCTGGGAGAGCTCATCGCGCTCCGGGCCGAAGTGCTTGACCACACCGGCATTGCGCTGGGCAGGCACGGCCACAAAGGACCATTCGTAGGCGTCGGTGGGGTCCTTGAGCTCGGCGAAGCAGAGCTTTCCGTCATAAGTCTGACCCCGGACATGGGTGCAGGTGCCGCTTTCGGCGCCGCAGATGGAGCACACGCTCCGTCCCATGCTGCACCCCACGCTGACTTCTTTTTTGATCCCGCCGTCGATCTCGGCGATAAGGTCGGCGTTTTTCTCGGTGCGCAGCAGATATGCCCAGGCCTTGAGCCATTGATAGGAATCCTGGGCGGCGGTGCGCCGGGCAGGCTCCCGGATCACCTCCGTGCGGTAGATCCGGGCAGTCTGCCCCTGGGCGGACCACTGGTGATCGAAGATCCCGCTTTTGCCCACAAACAGCTCGCCCAGCTTGGTCAGGGCGTCCGTGTCGAAGCGTTCAAAATCCCGGTCCACCTCATTGTCGCAAAGGCGCACACTGAAGATGTACACCTGCTCTTCGGTCAGTTCCGTTCTGGCAAAGCGGTTGATCTGTGCCAGTTCCTCTTGTGTGATGTTCACTTGCATCCCTCCGCTCGGTTGTTTTCGATTTCCAGTTTTCTGGCCTGCTGGTGATAGAGTGCCGCACGGGCCTCCTCCACCTCATCCTGGAGATTGATCTCATCCCACAGCGCCTCCACGGAGCCGGGATAGCCGTGCATCCGCAGCCACAGGCGGCAGATCCGCTCCACCGCCGGGGTCAGGGACCGGCGGATGGCGGTAATCTCCGTGGTGAGCAGATCCGCCTGCTGCGCACTCATGCGTTCAGTGGAGCTCCAGTTAAGCCCCAGCATGAAGGGCGGAATGCCGGTCTTGGCCACCACCTGTTCCAAAATCTGCCGCACGGGCACCTCGCTGTCCAGAATGGGTGCATCCGCGCCGATGACCTGGATGCCCACATCCCCCACGGCCACAAAGTCCCGGACGCTGCCGTGCTTGGTCTGCTGCATGGCCCGGGACCACTCCTGGGCCAGCTGACGGCTGCGCTGGGCAGCCTGACCACCCTCGGCGCCGCGGCAGGTGACGGCAAAGCGCACATTGCCGCACCGCTCCCAGTTGACGCCGATGGTGTGGTAAATCTTCATCAGGATGTCACTGAGAAACGGCAGTCCCCGCAGCAGCGACACACCGTAGGGGTGATCAGTCTCCGGGTTCAGGGGGGTAAAGAGCAGCAGCTCCTGATGGGGCAAGGGCTCCATGCGTCCGCTCTCGTCAGGCCCGCAGATGGTGAAGGCCAGAGGATGCTCCCCCTCCCGGATCTCGATGTCCTCCACCCGGCCGCACAGCAGTGCGGCAATATCCCGTCCATCCCGCCGGGGGACGATTTCTCCCACAGCCCGGCCGCAGGTGAGCAGGGAATCCAGATAGCAGTCCAAAAATGCGTTGATACCGTACTGTCCCCGTCCCGTAGGAACCGTACGCAGGAATTCGGACAGGGCCTTTTGTGCCTGCCGGTCCGTGCATACCGCATTCACGCCGCCGGTCATGCGGATCAATTTGTAAATAGCCGCATCCACCACCGGCACGGCCTCCCGCACCGCCCGGTAAATCCGGGTCTCAGCACTGCTCAAAGGCACACAGCTGCCCAAAATGCCAAAGGGATGATACTCCCCATCCCGGAGCTGGACCGTTACCGGATCCGGGGTGTGCCTGCGCTTGAACCAATTCATGTTTCGTTCGCCTCTCTTTCTTAACCACTCCGCCGTTCCACACATACCGCTGCAAAGCCACTGCTCTCGCCATAAAGGTCCATGGCAAAGTAGCGCATGTCGTCCATGGCGTGGTCGTGCTCTTTTTTGGGAGCATCCCGGTCCCCCCGTTCTTCCCAGCAGTACAGGGCCATCTCCCGCAGGCAGTCCCCGCAGGGGCGGCATAAAACCAGCGTGCCCTGCCGCAGCAGATCGGCGGTAACCCGGATTCCGTCGGACACATCGTTATTGGCTTTGACCACAGGAAATCCACGGCGCCGTAAGGCCTCAATGAAGCTAGCAGCAGAGGGATCCACGATGATGCGGCTGACCGGACGTCCGGCGCACAGGGCAGTCAGATCTTCCACATACTCAGCGTCGGTCTTCTGATGTCCTGCCCGGCGGGAATCGTAGTAATATTCCTCCACCCGGTACCATACCGCTCCCTTTCGTCCCCAAAGGCCGAAGGAGGCGGGGTTTGCCGTCCCGTAGTCCACGGAAATCCGCCACTCGTCAAAGGGCCCCTCCGGGGCCGACCGGGCGTCCCGCTCGGGGTCAAAGAAGTCATAAACCAACCCCCGCGCGGCGGTCCACTCGCCCAAAACAAAACGCCGGTAAAAGACTCCGGAGTAAGCCCGCCGGTAGCGGGCCCGGATTCTGGGGGTGAGGGCCGGATTATCCTCCATGGTAAAATGGAGATACAGCGTCCGCCGCTGCTTGGCCCGGCGAATCCATTCCTGGTAGAGCCAGTGCTGAGGTCCCTCCGGGTTGCAGTTGAGCCACAGCCGGCTGCCCGGAACAGAGCACCGGGCACAAGCCTGCTCCACAAAACTGCGGGGCATCAGGGCCGCCTCGTCCAGCAGCACACCGGCCAGGGTGCTGCCCTGAATGAGAGCGGCACTGGACTCATCCCGCCCGCCGAAGAGGAGGAAGGTGTTCTCCCGCCCGCCGAAACGCACGGTCAGCAGGTTTTCTGAGCGTTTTTCCCGTACCGTCATGCCCAGCCGCCGCAAAAAGGGCACCAGTTCTCCCAGCAGATTGCGCCGGATGGAGGCGATGGTCTTGCCGCACAGGCCAAACTGCCGCCCGTCAAAGGCACTCTGCGCCCAAAGGAAGAAAGAAAGTCCCATGGAAAAGGTCTTTCCGCTTCGCACAGCACCATCGCAGATAATAGTCTCCCAGTCTCCCCGCATCCACCAGGTCAGAACCTTGCGCTGCTTGGGGGAAAACCGGATCACTTCACTCGTGGTCCCACCCCGCTTCCTCGCCTCCTTCTGCCAGTGCCTGATACAAGGCCTGTGCATCTGTTCCGCCGCCGGTCTCCAGCAGGGCGCAAAGGCTCTCCAGGGCCCGGACACGGTCCACCAGCTTGAGTTCCACGCCGCCTTTGTCGCTTACCCGTACCTCTGTCACTGCGGACAAATCCAATGTATCCACATCGGTATCCCGGCCTCCCAGAGCCAGCTTTACCGCATCATTGGCCTGACCAAAGGCCAACTGCGCCAAACGCCGCACGGCGTCTTCCCGGCGGATCTGACTGGAAGCGTTTTCCCGCATTTTCTCCAGGCGGGTTTGAATGAATCGGTTTCCCAGCATGGAAAATCCATCCTGACTCCCAGCCGCCCGCGCCGCCCGTTCCGGATCCATAGTGCGCAGATAAGCCTGGCAGAATGTGCCATAGCCTCGTTGTTGTTCCACGTTGTGTTCCCTCCCGAATCAGTCTTCACATACCGGGACGCATCCCGATTTTTTTGCACCGTTTATGTCAAAAGAAGGGGAAAATTTTTTTAACGTAAAAAAAGAGCCCCAGGCAAAACGCCTGGGGCTCTTCTTGGAATATGCAATTGTATATTCAGCAGCTCCCGGCTCCGCCCGGGACGAAGAACTGCTTAGGCAGCCCGTCTGCAGCCCAGATCCTTGAGCACGGCGGCAGCAGAGGCGGCAGAGCTTCCGATATTGTAGAAAATCATGCCATCCACATGATCCCGGTTTTTCATTGCCTCAGGATCCTCCATGGGATGACTCGCCCGCCAGCGGACATACTTCTTTGCATCGGCAAAGATGGCGCTGCCCAGCACAAGGGTCTCCTGATCACTCAGATCGGTTACGATTTCATACTGATCCACGTCAGCAAGATCCATGTAATAGAACATTCCGCCTTTGGTCATATGGATGATCCGCTGATTGGTGATCCAGTATCTATTTTTCATCAAGCTGGATTTCTCAACGACCGGAGTCAGAACGACCACCAGGGCACACGCAGCCACTACTGCAACCAATCCCATACGGGGCGGCATCTGAGACTGCATATGAGCGATCAGGATGCCGGCTGCAATGATAACGGTCAATGCCCACTTACGCAGAATCTGCATTCTGCTCCCATTGTCCATCAGCGGAAACTCAGCGGGCTGTCCCTGCCAGCGGATGGTTTCGCCCTCCCGCAGGTATTCGTTCAGTTTCTTTTCCATCTTGTTTCTGCACTCCTTTTTGGTGAAATTCACTGTTCACAGTATAGCAGGAGTTTCCGTTCAGCCGCTGACAATCAGGCAAAGGATCCTGCTAAGGTGCCGTGAATCCACCCCGGATTTATGTTTGCATTTCTAAACACCCGCCGCATCCTGTCCTGGCACAAGCCATACAAGGGCATCCTTTGCATTCAGCAATCCATAAAATACCATACTCACCGCCTGGCCTTCCGCTTCTCCGGGCCGAAGCTGTCCCCGAGGATGACACGCAAACCAGCGCATTTGCCTCCTTGTTTCTCCAGGAGCCTCTCCCAAAATGAGAGAATGCATTCCATTCTCTCCCTGCACCAGGCAGACATCATCAATCTCTTTGAGCTCCATACTGCAAATCCGATGTTCCCGCGTCATTGCAATTGCTCTTTCATTGGTGATCCAGTAGTGCTGTCCTCGTAAAGCCCACCATTCCAGAACCGGTGCTGCCAGCAAAGCAGCTGTCCCCAGTACAATGGCTATGGCGGCAGCAGGTCCGACCCCGGCATCCTCCCGGCCGGCCAGAGCCAGCAGCACACCTCCCGCCACCAGCGTGCACAGCCATTTTCCGAGAATCGTTCTTCGAGCCAGAGGTTCCAGCAGTGAAAACGCCCCCGTGCGTCCCTGCCATCGAATGTATTCTCCTTCCCGCAGCTCAGGGTCCAGCTGATCCTCTTTCATATGCCGTCTCCCTCCGTCATGTTCAATTGGAAATCTAAAACCACTATATCCAAAGGGACCGCTCAGGTGCTGCCAAATCCCCGCGCAAGATTGTTAAGGAGTTGTCAATTTTTTTAGCAACAATTTAACGCACATCATGTTATAATAAAGAATACGAAACAGTTTTGTCGGCGGGAGGACCCTTACACGTGCATACCAAAAAGACGAAATTCAAATTGTCCACCTGGTTTCCCTTTTCCTGGCGGGACCTGCTGATCACCGGTGTCATTTTGCTGTGCGCAGCAGAGCTGTGTATTTTGCTGCAAATGGCAAATACCAGTGACGGATTTGCCTCTCCGGTGTTTGTACTGGCGGTGCTGCTGATCTCCCGCCTGACCACCGGATATCTGTACGGGCTGATTGCGTCAGTCTCGGGCGTGGTGTGTGTCAACTTCATTTTTACATATCCATATTGGGCAGTGAACTTCACCATTTCCGGCTATCCTCTGACTTTCTTTACATTTTTGATGGTCTCCGTGATCACCTGTACCCTGACCACGCAAGCCCGCCAGCAGGAGCGGCTGCGCAGCGAAAACGAAAAAGAGAAAATGCGGGCAAATCTGTTGCGTTCTGTATCGCATGATATCCGCACACCGCTGACCTCCATCGTGGGCTCCACCTCAGCCGTGCTGGAGAATCCGGGTCTTTCCGTAGAGGAGCGGCAAGAGCTGCTGGAGGACGCCCGGGATGAGGCACAGTGGCTGATCCGGGTGGTGGAGAATCTGCTCTCCATCACGCGCATCGGCGCAGACCAGGCGCAGATCACCAAGGAGCCGGAGGCAGCAGAAGAAGTGATGGGTGAAGCAGTGCGCAAATTCCGCAAGCGCTTTCCCGGCACATCGGTGTGTGTATCGGTCCCGGATGACTTGCTGCTGGTCCCTATGGATGCCATTTTGATCGAGCAAGTGCTCTCCAACCTGTTGGAAAATGCTATTTTTCACGGTAAGGCGGTGCATGTGAAGCTGTCGGTCCAGAAAGATGGACCTTATGCCCGGTTTTCCGTGTGGAACGATGGATACCACATTCCGGATAAAGACCTCCCCACGCTGTTTGAAGGGACGCTGAAACACAGCGAATCCACCGATTGTGACGGCAAGCGGAGCATGGGGCTGGGACTGTCGGTATGCCAGGCCATCGTACATGCCCATGGCGGCAACATTGAAGCAAGGAATACAGAAGACGGAGTGGAATTTGCCTTCCGTCTGCCATGCAGCGAGGAGGAGCAGGTATGAACATTCGGGAAAAGATTTTAATCGTGGAAGACGAAAAAAGCATTGCGCATTTTATCTCCACGGTACTGAACAACAATGGTTACGAGGCTCTGCTGGCCCGTTCCGGAGCGGAAGCGCAGTCCATGATTTCCTCTCACTGTCCGGATCTCATTATTCTGGATCTGGGATTGCCGGACATGGATGGACTGGATATTCTGCGGCATCTGCGCAGCTGGTCCAGCCTGCCGGTGGTGGTAGTATCGGCCCGGTCGCACGAAAAAGACAAAGTCACCGCTTTGGACCTGGGCGCAGATGACTATCTGACCAAACCTTTCGGCACGGATGAACTCCTTGCCCGGGTGCGTACAGCCATCCGCCACACCCGTACGGTTTCCGGCAACAGTGAAATCGCCCAGAAAGGCACGTACACGGTGGGTGAGCTGACCATTGACTACAACAAGCACCAGGTGTTGGTGCGGGGTGAGAACGTCCATCTCACCCTCAGTGAGTTTCGGATCGTCGCCCTGCTTGGCAAATACGCCGGCAAAGTGCTGACCTACGACTCCATCATCAAGGAGCTGTGGGGCCCCCGGGCGGGAGGAAACAATCAGATTCTCCGGGTCAACATGGCCAACATCCGCCGCAAGATTGAGGAAAACCCCGCCGAACCCAAATACCTCTTTACGGAGGTGGGTGTGGGATACCGCCTGGCCGAAGGAGAATAATAAAGAATGCCTGCCGCCCATGAGCGGCAGGCATTCTTTATTGCAGCTCAGCGGAGGATTCTTCCTCCCTGTGGCGTTTTACAAAGGCCTCCACATAGCGCATGAAGTTCCGGGTCACCGGGGAAGCAGTCTTCACCTGGGGAACTCCCATGCCCAGCATCCGGTCCTGAGCGGGCTCCATCGGCAGGGCCACGGCGTCATTGGGGTAGTGACGCAGCAGCAGTTCCGAGAGAATGGACACTCCCAGCCCCTGGGTAACCATATTGATGATGGCATAGTCGCTGCACGCGGAGAAGAGGATGTGGGGCCAATGGGGCATCTTGTCCAGAATGAACCGCACCTCGCCGTCATAATCCGGCATCGGCATGATGAACTCCTCGTCCACCAGCGCCTCCAGCGGAACAGAGGTATGCTGTGTCAACGGATGGTTCGGCGGCACCAGCACCAGCATCCGGTCCCGGCACAGCGGCAGCCATTCAAAGTCCTTTCCCTCCCCGCCTGCGTAGATGCAAAGCTCCGCCTGGCGGTTTGCCATAATCTCCTCGATGGCGCCGGACCCCATCTCGGTGATCTGAATCTCCACGTTGGGATAGTCTTTTTGGAAATCGCGGATGATTTCCGGAAGCCAGTAGGTTGCCACACTGGGATACGCGGCAATGCGGATCCGGCCGGTATCAGCGCCTTTGATCTTGGCAATATGCTGCTCCAGGGATTCGTTGGTATTGAGCAGCTGGCGGATAATGGGCAGCAGCAGCTCCCCCTCGCTGTTGGGCAGGATTCCCGTGGAGGTGCGGACCATCAGGGGAAACCCCACTTCCTCTTCCAGGGACTGCATCATATGGCTCATACCAGACTGGGTATACCCCAGCTGTTCAGCCGCTTTGGACAAACTTCCCAGTTCCACCGCCCGCACATAGGCCTCGTATTTTCGGATATTCATGCAGTGCCTCCTTGCTATGCCGATGAAGAAGTGAACAATCGCCTATTATAATATCTCATAGCTTTTGGAAAGGCAAGCGCCAGATCCTGTTCATAAGCAAATTGAGGTGCGCATAGGCTTGGACAGGAGGTGACGTTCAAGATGAAGATTCATGTGGTGCAGGCCGGTGAGAGCGTGTGGTCCATTGCCTCGGACTACGGGGTAGACCCTGACCGGCTGGCCGCAGACAATGAGGTTCCACCCAGTGGGGCGCTGGCAGTGGGACAGACGCTGGTGGTCCGGTTTCCGCGGCAGGTGCATGTTGTGCGTTCCGGCGAGACTCTGACCTCCATTGCCGCCGCATACGGTACCAGCGTCCGGACCCTTTGGCGCAAAAACTGGCCGTTGGGCGGTTCTGAACAAATCTATCCGGGACAGGTTCTGGTCATTTCGGACTGCTCCGAGCCGCTGGGCACAGCAGTGTCCCATGGATATGCCTATCCGCATATTGACAGCGGACTCCTGCATGCCCAACTGCCGTACCTAAGCACATTGGCACCCTTTTCCTATGGACTGACTGCGGACGGACGCCTGCACGCCCCGGAAGATGCCGCTCTGCTTGCCGCTGCCCGGCAGTATGGAGTCCAACCGGTGATGAGTCTGTCCTCTTTGACGGAGGAGGGGGAATTCAGCACCGAACGTGCGGCATTGGTCCTGACAGACAGCGCAGTGCAGGACGAACTCATACTGGAGGTCTTTCAGGTCCTGCGTGCAAAGGGATACCGGGGATTGGATGTGGATTTTGAATATTTGCCTGCATCCCTGGCCCAGCCATACGCAGCCTTTTTGCATCGGCTGCACCGGCTGCTCCGCTCCCGGGGATTGTTTCTTTGGACCGCTCTGGCGCCTAAAACCTCCGCGTCCCAGACGGGAATCCTCTACGAGGGCCACGACTATGCAGCCATCGGCGCAGCGGTAGACGGCGCCCTGTTGATGACCTACGAATGGGGATACGCACAGGGACCGCCCATGGCAGTGGCACCGCTGCCCAGTGTCCGGGCTGTCCTGGACTATGCGGTAACGGCAATTCCCCCCGAAAAGCTACTCCTGGGCATTCCAAATTACGGCTATGACTGGCCGCTGCCGTTTGTCTCCGGCACCACCCGTGCCCGGTCTCTGTCCAATCAGCAGGCCATTGCACTGGCGGTAGAGCAAGGTGCAGAAATTTTCTATGATGAGACAGCACAATCCCCATACTTCCATTATACAGACAACGCAGGAACGGCCCATGCGGTATGGTTTGAGGATGCCCGCAGTTTAGACGCCAAACTGCGGCTCATTCAGGAGTATGGACTCATGGGCGCAGGATTCTGGAATTTGATGCGTCCCTTTTCCCAGACCTGGCTGGTGCTGGACAGTCTCTACCAAATCCGATAAAAAGCCCCGGGTACCGATGGTACCCGGGGCAAACTTTACGGTCTTAAAGCTGCTTGACGGTATAATAAACAGCCAAAGCAAAAATCACGCCAGCCAGAATCCACATAGCGTAATAGGAAACCAGGGAATTGATCAAAACCGTCACAACTGCAGCGGCAGACAATCCACAGGCCACATAGATCGGCAGGGGATCTGCTCCGGAAGGCAGAAGCTGAAGCTTGCCCAACTTGCCGTCGGCAGCCATAGCCTTATGTGCCACAAAGGCCGCGGCAGCAATCACCAGAAGATAAACAACCGTCAAAGCCTTGAAGTAGGTTCCCGTGTAAATGCTGGTTACTTCCCGGCGCAGGACCCACATCGCCAGAAGTGAGACGCCCAGAATCGTCAGGGCCACCGCACACTCCCGGTCATAGAGTGACCAAAGGATCCCCAGCAGCATCACCACCGGAACGGCTACATACAGCAACGTCAGCACAGAAAGATTGATCCGCACCACAGCGCTTACGGCAGCCAGGAACACGCCGGCCCCCAGGATTACCCAGCCGATCTTCCGTTTTTTCTGATCAGCACGCCAGAGGAAGCTCAGCACGGCGCCAATTGCGGCAACGGCCACGCCGGCCCAAGCCAACCCAATGAGATAGCTGTCCCAGGCAACCACCTGCTTACCGGTTCCGTTGATATAGAATCTGCGAATAATTAAAAGATACAGCTCCGCCACGCATCCTGCGAGGAAGAATTTCATCGCCCCGTTCATGGGTTCTTCCCGTTTAGCGGGCCGCGGTCTGCTGTTCGGATTCTTTGCCATTTATGATGACCTCCAGGGAGTTTTCTCCAAAAATGTCCCATCAGGAAATGTTCCTTCCGCCGACACACCCAGATAGTATAACAGACTTTCTTGATATTTGCAAGGGTAACCTCGTCCACTTTTCATGTTTTTCCCCTGCAAAACCGGATTTCCGGTTGTGATCTCCTCCCCGGCGTGCTATACTGATGGATTGTAAACAACGGAATCCCATATACCGAGGTATCACATGAAATATAGAGCAAGATCTTTTGCCGCATTGTCTCTGGCGCTGATGCTCAGTGCCTGCGGTTCCTCCCAGCCTGAAACTCTGAGTATCCTCGCCATGGATACTGCCATGACCTTCAGCGTCTATGGTGACGACGCCGATACCGTTCTCTCCGACGCCAGTCTGGAAGTGCGGCGGCTGGACGCTTTGCTTTCCCGGACCAATCCGGAAAGTGCGGTCACGCATCTCAACGCCGGGGATCAAATCCAAGTCGGTGAAGAGGTCTGCGGGCTCATCGCCGCCGCGCAGGAGTATTCTGCAGCAACTGAAGGCGCCTTTGACATCACGCTGGCACCGGTATCCACCGCCTGGGGCTTTACCACGGACTCCTACCAGGTCCCCTCTCAGGAAGAACTGGATGCCTTGCTTGCACATGTGGGCATGGAGCATATCCACCTGACGGAGGATACCGCCACGCTGGACCCCGGCACTCAGATCGACCTGGGCGCCATTGCCAAGGGCTACGCCTCCGATCAGCTGGGGGCCTTGTTCCAGCGCAGCGGTGTGGAGCGGGGCTGGGTGTCTCTGGGCGGCAATGTCCTGGCCTGGGGCAGCCGTCCGGACGGTGATCCCTGGGAAGTCGGCATTCAGGACCCCGCCCATCCGGACGAGAGCAGTGCTCTGGTCTGCTCGCTGTTTTTGCAGGACGCTTTTGCAGTGACCTCCGGCAGTTATCAGCGGTATTTTGAGCAGGATGGGAAACGCTATCATCATATCCTCGATCCCAAAACCGGCGCGCCGGCGGAAAGCGGACTGGTGTCAGTGACTGTGGTGGCAGATTATGCTCCCGGCAACGGCACGATGTGTGACGCTCTGTCCACAGCGTTGTTTGTTATGGGGGAAGAGGACGCGCTCTCCTTCTGGCGCAGCGGGACGTATGATTTTGAACTGGTGCTGGTGACGGAAGATGGCCGGGTCCTGGTAACAGAAGGCCTGGCAGACCGGTACGCTCCGGCGGAGGGAAGCACATATGTCTTTGAAACCGTCTCCTAAGCTCCATCCGGTAGGCTGGGACCTGCTGGTGGTGATCGCGGTCGTCATTCTGGCGGTATCCGTGGGGATCGGACTGCTGGGCACCTCGGAATCCGGCCCGTTGACGGCAGTCATCTCGGCAGATGGCCAACCGGAAGAGCGGGTCGTGCTCTCCTCGCTGACGGAACCGGAGGAACGGGTCCTCCACAGCGGAGGGTATACCCTCCACCTGGTGCTCAGTGCCGACGGGGTGGAGATGACCACTTCGGATTGTCCCACCCAGGAGTGTGTCCATACCGGGAAGATTACCCGGAGCGGACAGAGCATCGTGTGCCTGCCGGCCCGGGTGATCGTCACTCTGGAGGGCGGCGCACCGGCGTCCGGTCCGGACGTGGTGATCGGTTAGGAGGTATGCCATGAAGCTGACAACCCGGGAATTAACCCTGTGCGCCGTGCTGACGGCCATGGCTCTGGCGCTTTCCTATCTGGAGAGTTTCTTTCCTCTCTCACTGGCCATCCCCATCCCGGGGATCAAGCTGGGCCTTGCCAACATTGTCACTCTGTTTGCTCTCTATGCCCTGGGCCCGGGGCAGGCGCTGATGATCCTGCTGGCCCGGTGCCTGCTGGGGGCGGTATTTGCCGGAAATATGAGCGCACTGATTTTCTCGGTGCTGGGCGGTGTCACCGCCATGGTGGTGATGATCCTGCTCTCCCGCTGCGGACGACTTTCTATATACGGTGTGTCTGTGGGCGGTGCGGCGGCCCATAGCTGCGGCCAGGTGGCGGCAGCGGTGCTGACTCTGGGCAACACAGCCCCCATTTACTATCTGCCGGTGCTGCTGGGTGTCTCTTTGTTCACCGGAGCTCTGACCGGATTGATCGCGGCGTGTTTGTTCCGGGCGCTGGCCCATACGGCTTTGATGAAAGGATGAACGGAGATGGATGACCAAAAACGAGAGGAGCTTCTGGCTCAGCAAATGGAAGTCATTCGCCGGATGACGGAGCACAACCTGGCCCGGATGGGTCAGGATTTTTGGGGGGCTCCCCTTTCTGACGGGCCAACTTCTGCAAAAGATCCATCGGCCCCCACACCGGAACCCCCTAAGCAGAACGGGGATGCTGCTCCGGCCCAGGCAGAAAAATCCCAGCCGCAGGAACAGGCCGTTCAGGAACCGGAACCGCTGGAAACAATTTTAGCGGAACTGGACGGCTATATCGGCCTTGCCGCCGTCAAGGAAGAGGTGCATAATCTCATCAATCTGGTGCGGGTGCATCAGATGCGCCGAGCCCATGATCTCCCCACGCCGGAGCTGTCACTGCACATGGTGTTCTCCGGCAATCCGGGAACCGGCAAAACCACGGTAGCCCGGATCATGGCCCGGATCTATCATTCTCTGGGAATTCTCTCCAAGGGACAGCTGGTAGAGGTGGACCGCAGCGGCCTGGTGGCGGGCTATGTAGGGCAGACAGCTCTCAAGACCTCTCAGGTCTTGGAAAAGGCGCTGGGCGGCGTGCTGTTCATCGATGAGGCCTACGCCCTGAACGGAAACGGCGGGCAGGATTTCGGCCAGGAGGCCATCGACACCATCTTGAAAGCCATGGAGGACCACCGGGATGATCTGGTGGTCATTGTAGCGGGGTATGAAGACCTGATGGACGCCTTTATCCACTCCAACCCAGGGCTGGAATCCCGGTTCAACCGTTTTCTGCACTTTGCAGACTATACGGTGGAGGAAATGTGCGCAATTTTCGATATGCAGTGCCGTAAGGGCTGTTATACCCTGACACCGGAGGCCCGGGACCAGGTGCGCCGCGCCCTGGAAGCAGCCGACACGGATGGAATTTCCTTCGGCAACGCCCGCGGTGTGCGGAACCTCTTCGAGCGGGTGCTGGTGCAGCAGGCCAACCGGCTGGCATCGGCCGATGCTCCCACCCGTGAGATGCTGATGGAACTGACTGCCGAAGATGTGGCGGCAGCCGCCGCAGGCATGACAGAACCAAACGTACCCAATACAGAATCCTGAGAAAATGGAGCCGGGGAGGATTCCCCGGCTCCATTTTTCGTTTTATGAGGATATCAGAGACTCTCGATGGCCGCCCGCAGGGTCTCAATGCTCATTCCCTTCTCGGAAGCGATCCGGACCAGATCTTCATACTCCAGCTTGGACCGGGTCACGCCGTAGCCTGTGGAAACCTTTCTCCGCACAGTGCCGTAGGGTGTGGAGAGCGTTTCCAGAGTGCGGTCCAGCACATAGCGCCGGGCCATGGTCTCCCGGATCCCCAAGGTAGAGGTGTGACGGAACAGCAATTCCACCATGTGTTCCCGATCCTGCTCCCGGCACAGGACGCGAATCAGCGTACCGGGGCGGGATTTTTTCATTCCCACCGGGATGGTAAACACATCCAGGGCTCCCTGGGAGAGCAAGCTCTCCATGGCATAGCCGATCTGCTCAGCGGTCATGTCGTCCACATTGCAGGAAAGCTCCGTCACGGAATCGGTCCGGTCCTCGGAATCTCCCAGCATGGCCCGCACGCAGTTGGCCTGGGGGAAGTCCTTCTTGCCCATGCCGTAGCCAATGGCCCGGGTGCGCATAGCGGGCATGGAATCGAAGCGGGTCACAAAATGCTTGAGCAGCGCCGCACCTGTGGGGGTGCACAGCTCACCCTGAATGCTGCCGCCATACACCGGCACTCCCTGGAGAATATACGCAGTGGCAGGCGCCGGCACAGGCAAAATCCCGTGGGCACAGCGAACCTGTCCGCTGCCCACATGCACCGGGGAAGCCACCACCTCATCGGGCCCCAAACGATGCATCAGCAGGCACACCGCCGTGATATCCGCCACAGCGTCCATAGTCCCCACCTCATGGAAGTGGATCTGCTCCACCGGCACACCATGGGCATGGCTCTCCGCCTGGGCAATGAGACCATAGACCGCCAGCACATCCTCCCGCACACGCTCCGGCAGATTCAGATGGTCCCGCACCAGATGGGCAATGTCCCCCAGGCTGGTGTGGCTGTGACCATGGGAGTGTTCGTGGTGATGCGTATGTCCATGATCATGGTCGTGGTTGTGATCGTGCCCATGCTCGTGGTCGTGGTCATGGCCATGATCGTGCTCATGGCCATGGTCGTGCTCATGCTCGTGATCGTGGGTATGGTCGTGATCATGCTCATGGTCGTAATCGTGCTCATGCTCGTGATCGTGGGTATGGCCGTGATCATGCTCATGCTCGTGACTGTGCTCATGGAGCTCTGCGCCCTCGCTCCGGCCGCAGGCTACATCATGGCTTTCCTCTTCTTGGCCGTCCACACAGATGCGCAGATGCGTACCGGTGATTCCGCATTTGACAGCGCTCTCCCGCTCCGCCCGGACGCCGGGGATTCCCAGGGCGTTGAACTCCCGCAAAAACCCATCCGGGTCCGGCAGCAGCTCCAGCAATGCGGCAGCCAGCATATCGCCGGCCGCACCCATTCCGCAGTCCAGATACAGTGTTTTCATCCCTCAGCGCTCCTTTTTTCCATCCATATGGTTGATCATGCTGGCCAGATACCCGGCGCCGAAGCCGTTGTCGATGTTGACCACAGACACACCGCTGGCGCAGGAATTGAGCATGGAGAGCAGCGCGGACAAGCCGTGGAACGACGCGCCGTAGCCCACGCTGGTGGGCACAGCGATAACCGGGCAGTCAGCCAGTCCGCCGATGACACTGGCCAGCGCCCCCTCCATACCGGCGATGGCGATGATGACGCTGGCGGTCATGATCTCGTCCAGATGAGCCAGGGTCCGGTGCAAACCTGCCACCCCCACATCATAGAGCCGTACCACCTCATTGCCCAATACCTGGGCGGTGAGGGCCGCCTCCTCCGCCACCGGCACATCGCTGGTGCCGCCGGTAGTCACCACAATCTTGCCCAGACCGCTGGGCTGCGGCAGCGCTCCCAGTATGCCCACCCGGGCCTCCGCGTGATACTCCATGGGATGAACTGCCGCCACAGCCTGTGCCGCCTCCGGGGACATCCGCGTGATGAGGATCGAGTCCTGCCCATTGTCCCGCATAACCTGCACAATCCCGCAGATCTGCTCCGGGGTCTTGCCCGCACCGTAGATCACTTCCGCAGCTCCCTGCCGAATCTTACGGTGCAGGTCCACCTTGGCATAACCGATGTCCTCAAAGGGCGCCCGCTTAACCTTGAGCAATGCCTCATCCACACTCATGTTCCCGGCGCTGACCGCCTCCAGAATCTGCTTAATCTCGTTATTCACCGCGCACCTCCAGATCCAGTACCATCGCACGGTAGTACGGTTTGAGTTTTTGGAGAATCTCTTCTCTGCGTTCCAGCACCAGTGCCAGCTGCTCCGGCCGGACCTGAATGCGGGCACAGCCGTCCAGCAGCCGCACCCGGAAATCGGAAAAGCCCAGAGCAGTCAGTTCCGCTTCGGCAGTTTCGGTGGCAGCCAGCTTTTCGGCCGTAATCACCTCACCGGTGGGAATCCGGGTTGCCAGACACGCATAGGCGGGCTTGTCCCAGGTAAACAGCCCCGCCTCCCGGGACCGGGCGCGGATCTCCGCCTTGGTCAACCCGCACTCCCGCAGGGGAGACCGGACGGACAGCTCCCGCAGAGCCCGCATACCGGGACGGTCTCCGGCATCGTCGGAGGCGTTGGTGCCGTCTATCACCAAGTCAAAGCCGTCCGCGGCGGCAGCCTGCAAAATAGCGGAGAAAATTGCCCGCTTGCAGTGGTAGCAGCGCTGGGGCAGATTGGCGCAGACCTCCTCCCGGTCCAAAATGTCCAGAGGCAGCACCGTCATCTCCGCGCCCAGCTCCCGGACAAGGCGCAGAGCGTCCTCCCGCTCAAAGGCGGGCTGGAAGGCGGTCTGAACGTAATAGGCCCGAACCTGGGCACCGCACGCCCGGGCAGCGTAGAGCAGGTAGGCTGAGTCCACGCCTCCGGAAAAGGCCAGAGCCACCCGGGGATTCTCATGAAAAAAAGTTTCCAGCGTCATGGTTTTCCTCCGCAGATTTGAAATGCCCCTCCCGGAATCTCGCCGGTCCGGGCTGATCTCATACCCGGAAGCGGTCATAGGCCGGATAGCAGTCGGGGCAAAGGGGTTTCCCATTGTGCATCCGAACCCAGTTGGCACCGGTGCGCTCCCCGCAGCCGGCGCAGATGTAGGAATCAAAGAGCCGCGCCCGTTCCGGCAGGGCGATGCGGGTGGGCTTGACGTCAAAGAGCTCCTCCGGCTCCCGGCTCTGATAGTACTGGAAGGACTCCTCCCGGTTCATCTCTCCGGGCTTATCCCGAAGCACCAGCCGCACAGACTTGCCGGTGCCGCGATGATAAAAGGAAAATGCCTGCTTGCCGGTCATGTGGAACAGGAGATTTCCCTTTCCAATGCTGCATCCCAGCAGCACCTGAATGGCGTCTACGCCGCAGGCATCGTTTTCGCTGATGCACACGGTCTCCTCATCAGTGCACTCCGGAAGATCCAGCAGCCGCGCGGCATACTGGGCAGCCTTATAGCCGATGGTCAGTCCGCCGCAGGCGTGGCCGTGGAAGGCCACGCATTTTTCCCAATCCGTCATAAACTTACTCCTTCGTTATTCGATAATCACAATCCGCCGGCCGCCTACATCCATGACTTTGGCGCACACGCCGTAAACAGATTCAATGGTATGTTGATCCACCACTTCCAGCCCGCCGTAGCGATATCCGCTGCCATCCTTGAGGAAGAAGAAACGGTCGCAGTAGCGCAAGGCCAGATTCAGATCGTGGATGACGATCAGCACCGTGATGTGCTGTTCCCGGGCCACTTCCCGGACCAGTTCCATCATCTCGTACTGATTCCGGGGGTCCAGATTGCTGGTGGGCTCATCCAGCAGCAGCACTTTGGGTCTCTGCACCAGGGCCCGGGCCAGCATCACCTTTTGCAGCTCACCGCCGGAGAGCTCATCCAGACTGCGCAGCTCCAGGGCCTCCAGCCCCACCCGGTGGATCATGGCGGTGCACAGCCGCAGGTCCTCTTCCCCCACGGCCCAGCGGATATAGGGCTTGCGCCCCAGCAGCACGCAGTCAAAGACGGTGGTCTGGCTCATCTCGTTTTTCTGGGCCACATATGCCACGCTCCGCGCCAGTTCCCGGCGGGACATATTCCCCACGGCCTTGCCGTCAATGAGGACGCTGCCGCTGTCCGGGGTGCGGATGCGATTGATGCAGGTGATGAGGGTGCTCTTTCCGGCACCGTTATTGCCCAGAATCCCCACGCACTCGCCGCTCTGGGCGGTAAATCCCACATGGGAGAGCACCGGATGATGCCCATAGGAAAAAGACAGATTCTGTACTTCGATCATTTGACACTCCCCCGTTTCATGATGAGATACAAAAACAGCGGCGCACCCAGGAAGGACGTCAGAGCGCCGATGGGCAGCACCACCGGCGGGATCAATACCCGGCAGGCAATGTCGGAAGCCAGCAGCAGCACAGCGCCCGCCATAGCGGAGCAGGGAATGAGAAAACGGTAATCATTGCCCACAAACACCCGCATGATATGGGGTGCAATGAGGCCGATGAAGCTGATGCAGCCCACAAAGGCCACAGAGACAGAGGCGATCAGGGCGCACACAGCCATGCTGGCCGGAATCAAGAACTCCACCGGCACCCCCAGACTCCGTGCAGTGTGGATGCCGCTTTCCATGGCATTGTAGTTCCAGCGGTGGAAGAGGAAAAAGGCCAAAGCCAGCAGGCACAGCAGACCGATGAGGGCGATCTCCTGCCAGCCGGCCCGCCCCAGGCTGCCGAAGGTCCAGTACACCACGGTGGCCACCATGACGTCGTCGGCGAAGTATTGTACCAGGGTAGTGCCTCCGGTAAACATGGAGCTGATGGCCACACCGACCAGCACCATGGTGGAGGGGGTAACGCCCCGAACGCGGGAGAGGGCCAGAATCAGCACCGTGGTAGCCATACCGCCTAAAAACGCACAGGCGGTAACCAGATAGGGGTTGGAAATGGTCAGGGCGGCGGAAGAACCGCCGGAATTGATTTGGCTGCCTGCCCCCAAACAGATAATCGCCACAGCGGCGCCGAAGGACGCTCCTTGGGAGACGCCCAGAGTGGAGGCGGAAGCCAATGGATTGCGCAGGACATTCTGCATCACACACCCGGACATGGCCAGAGCCGCACCCACCACCACAGCAGCGGCAATGCGCGGCATCCGGACATTCCAGATGATGGTCAGGGTCTCCCGGCTGCCATATCCAACCAGAGCCCCCAGAATCTGTCCCAAGCTCAGGCCAGCGGAGCCTGCCGCCAGAGATGCCAGGCAGGCCAGGGCCATGACCGCGGCGCAAATCGCCACAAAGCCCCATTTTCGCCGGACATACTGCCGGTAAGGTGCGGAAAGCTCCGCCAGCTGGTCTTTTTTCATGGATTCATTCCCCTATCGTAATGGTTCCGTAGTAAAGGCCTCCATCCTCCATCTGGTCAAAGAAATCTTGTCCCAGCATGGCCTCCATGATCTCACCGCCCTTTTCCCGGATATCCACATCAGCAAAGCGGTCGGGATAAAGCACGATTCCCGCGTAATAGGCATTGATGAGCAGATAGGTGATGTTGGGGCCGGCGGAGTTGGAGGAAGGCATGGTATAAACCTGTCCCTCCTGAACGGCTCGGAGGGAGTCAAAGAAACCGGGATTGCTGCGGTACTCGTCGTTAACCAAGTCCATGTTGCTGGGGTCCAGGAAGATGATATCGGGGTCCCACTGGAGGATCTGCTCCAGATCTACTTCAAAGCCGTTCTGACCCACATAGGCGGTGCCGGACTCCTGAGCGGTCTGGAGCGCTTCGCCGGTGACACTCTCCAAAAACTCATCGGCCACATTGTTGGCGTGGACCGCCAAAAACGGCGGGAAGTTCACATAGGTAAAGGGGAAGCCGTGACGGCCGTTGAAGGTGACGGCGCCGGTGTAAACCGCGGGCTTATTTTCCTCGGGTACATCTCCGGTGCGCTGCTCCAGATCCGCCTTGCACGCATCGATGAAGGAGAGCACCTCCTCACAGCGCTCCTGGGCACCCACCACATCGGCAAACAGCCGCAGTGTCTCATAGAAGCCCTCGTCGATGAAGGCCTGGGTGCGATAGCGGACGCTGACCACCGGAATACCGGTCTGGCGCTGGAGCTCGTCGGCAGCCTCGGCGGAAAAACCTGCCAGGATGACGTCGGGATTGGCCTGGATAATCTGCTCGGGATAGCCGTTGTTCTCGCCGCTGCCGCCGCCGGCCCCCACGGAAGGCAGCTGTGCCAGCTGGTCGTGATAGACGGGGCTGTAGTCATAGCGGACGGACATGGCTTCAATATCCATATCCTCCGCGCCCACCATCATATCCACCACGTCCAGATAGGCGGCAAAGCGGGGGGCCATGGATCCCAAACACACAATGGATTCCACCTGGGCGGGAATCTCCACCTCCCGGTTCCATACATCCGTGACAATCCGGGTCTCAGCAGCACTGGAATCGGTTTCCGCATCCTGGGATTGGGGCGCGGCACCGCAGGCGGCGAGGCCAAGCAGCAGTGCCGCAGCGGTCAGCAAAGTCAGAAGTCGTTTCATTTCAGCATTCCTTTCTCATGTCGCAGTAAGCGCATCCCCCTTGACAAACAAAAAAAGCATACGGCCTTCCCTGTGGAAAGGTCGTATGCCTTGGACATACTGGTTTGTGCGGGGGCTTGCAGGATGGGGCAGGAAGCTTCGGCTTCCGATGTTTGCTTGGTACAAACGTTTTTTTCATTATACAAATTTTTCCCTTCCCTGTCAACCCATTCCACATGCTCCGCCGCCTGCCTACCGTCTTGGGTTCCCGGGTGTTTTCCGGCATAAAATGCGGTTCCCTGCAAAGGCTAACCTCATTGCAGACTCTTACACTGACTGGTACAGGAGGTGCGCATGGATTCCATTTGGTCCACAACCAGTTCCCTCCGGGAGCGCAGCCGTCTTCCCGGAGACCGGGAGACCCAGGTAGCCGTGATAGGCGGCGGGATGGCAGGAATACTGATTGCCCATACACTGCAGGCAGCGGGACTGCGGGTCGCAGTACTGGAAGCCGGGCGAATCGGCAGCGGCCAGAGCCAACATACCACTGCCAAAGTCACCGCCCAGCACGGCATGTGCTATGACCGCCTGATCCGGAAATTGGGCGCTCAAAAAGCCCGCCAGTATGCCCAGGCCAATCTGGCAGCATGCAAAGCTCTGGATGACCTGATTACCACCCGAGGCATTGACTGTGACTGGCAGCGGCAAAACGCCTATGTCTATGGGGACGATCCTGCCGCTCTGGACCGGGAAGCCCGGGCAGCAGCTCTCCTGGGCCTGCCCGCGGACCGGACTGATGCATCCTCCCTGCCCTTTCCTGCTGCCGGTGCAGTGCGGTTTTCCGATCAGGCGCAGTTCCATCCGCTGAAATTTTTGGGGGCGTTGGCAGACGGCCTTACCGTTTACGAACAAACGCCCGTACTCCGGGTGGAGCGCGACCATCTGGTAACGCCCTGGGGCACCGTCCGGGCGGACCGGATTATCTTTGCCTGTCATTTTCCTTTTGTGAATATTCCGGGTCTGTACTTTACCCGGATGTATCAAGAACGTTCCTATGTGCTGGCATTGGAGCACACGCCTCCTGTCGATGGCATGTGGATCAGCGCCGACGGGAGCGGCTGTTCCCTGCGCACCTGGGGCACATACTTGCTGCTGGGCGGCGGGCATCACCGCTCCGGTGCCCATCCGGGCCCCAGCCGGTATGACTGGCTCCGGACCCAAGCCAGAACCTTTTTCCCAAAGAGTCCTGAGCGGGCCTGCTGGTCCGCTCAGGACTGCATGACTCCCGACGGCGTCCCGTATATCGGCCGCTATGCCGCCGGCCGCCTCAACTGGTATGTGGCCACCGGCTTCAACAAATGGGGGATGACCTCCTCCATGGCGGCAGCTCTGATCCTGCGGGATCTTTTGTGCAGCGGCACTTCCCCCTGGGCCCAGGTCTTTGATCCGGGCCGATTTGGCACTACCGCGCTGCGGGGCGTGGCATCTCAGAGCGGACAAGCCGCTGTGCATCTGGCCCGGTACTTTTTCCAGATCCCCAGCGAAACCGCTTCCCAGCTCTCCCCCGGGCAGGGCGGCATTCTGTTTTACCAGGGCAAAAAATTGGGAGGCTATCGGGACCTGGATGGTTCACTCTATCTGGTGGATCTGCGCTGTCCGCACCTGGGCTGCCAGCTGGAGTGGAACCCGGATGAACGCAGTTGGGATTGTCCCTGCCACGGTTCCCGGTTCGATGCCCGGGGGCAGCTGCTCTCGGGCCCGGCACAGGAGGGGATTGTCCATGAAGGATGAGTTTTGCGGTTGGTACTTCAAGTGCCAGGCGGGAGCGCAGACCCTGGCGCTGATCCCGGCAGTCCACTCGCACGCAGGTGTGCAAACCTGTTCCGTGCAGCTGATTACCGACCACGGCAACTGGAATGTCGCGCTTCCGGCAGCAGGATGCCGGATGTCACGGCGGCGTCCTCTGGCCCGATTGGACCGGAGTCTCTTTTCTCCGCGGGGAATCCATCTGGATCTGCGGGACCCTCAGTGCTGTGCCTGGGGGAACGTGTGGTTTGGTCCCCCTTCCCCCATTCGTTATGACATTATGGGTCCCTTCGCCTGGGTGCCATTTCTGGAGTGCCGTCACCGGATCTTCAGCATGCGTCACCGGGTGACAGGGCGTCTGGTAATCAATGACACGGAATACCGCTTTGCCGATGCGGCGGGGTATATCGAGGGAGACCGGGGCTGTTCCTTCCCCCGGCATTACGCCTGGACTCAGTGCTTTTTCTCCCAGGGTTCCCTGATGCTCTCCGCTGCGGAGATTCCCTTGGGGCCGGTCCGGTTTACCGGGGCCATTGCGGTGGTCCATTTGGGGCAGACGGAGTACCGTTTGGCCACCTACCTGGGTGCGGCAGCGGAGATTGGGCACAGGCAGATCACCCTGCGTCAAGGCGGCCTGGAACTGACTGCCGCCTTGCTGGAAACCTCCGGTTATTCCCTGCAGGCCCCGGTAGGCGGAGCCATGACCCGACAAATCCGGGAAAACGCCGCTTGCCATGCCCGTTACCGCCTGACTTTGGACGGCCGGCAGATTCTCAGCTTCGAGAGCCATCTGGCATCCTTCGAGTATGAATATCCCTTCTGATCTCCCTCCGGCACATCTCCGGCGCCCCCAGCAAGGATCAAGGCCCGCGGCAAAATGCCGCGGGCCTTTTTTCATTTCCTGTTTTCTGCCGTCAGGCTTCTGCCAAACCAGGTGCTCGATGCCGGAATCCGGCATGTCACAAAGCAGCCAGAACTTCTTCCGCAGCCTGGATGGTATAGGTCAGCTCTTCCTGCGTATGGGCAGCAGAAACGAACATCGCCTCAAACTGTGCAGGCGCCAGAGCGATCCCCTTTTGAAGCATCCCGGCAAAATACCGGGCATAGGCCTGGAGGTCGCTTCCCTTGGCGTCCACGAAGGTCGTGACGGGAGTCGGCGTGAAGAACGGCGCACACAGACTCTCAACGTGGTTGATCTGAACGGCGGCTCCGGTTTTCTGTGCAGCCCGGGTCAGTCCCTCAGCCAGGAACGCTCCCTTCTCGGAAAGCTGCGTGTAGACCTCGGGGTGATCCTTGAGATAATGCATCTGGGCAAGGCCCGCCGCCATGGCCACGGGATTGCCGCTGAGGGTTCCGGCCTGATAGACAGGGCCGCAGGGAGCCACCTGCTCCATCAGTGCCCGGCTGCCGCAGTAGGCGCCCACGGGCATACCGCCGCCGATGATCTTGCCGAAGGTAACCAAATCCGCATGTACCCCGTAGTAAGCCTGCGCACCGCCCAGGGCCAAGCGGAAACCGGTGATGACCTCATCGAACACCAGCAGAGCTCCGCTCTTGTCGCACAGCTTTCGCAGCCCCTCCAAAAATCCCGGGGCAGGGCCTACCACACCCATGTTGGCAGCCACAGGCTCTACAATGATGCAGGCCACCTGTTCCGGCCAGGCGTCAAGCAAGGCCTCCACGCTGGCCAGATCGTTAAACTGGGCGGTGAGGGTGTGCTTGACGATATCCTCCGGCACTCCGGCGCTGCTGGGATGTCCTCCCGCCAGAGCGGAGGACCCGGCGGCCACCAGCAGACAGTCGCTGTGTCCGTGATAGCAGCCCTCGAACTTGATAATCTTGTCCCGACCGGTGGCGCCCCGGGCCAGCCGGATGGCGGACATCACAGCCTCGGTACCGGAGTTGACCATGCGCACCATTTCAATGCCCGGCACCAGCTCCACCATGAGCTCGGCAATCTCCACCTCCCGGGGAGTAGGTGCGCCGAAAGACAGTCCGTCCCGGACAGCTTTCTCCACCGCCTCCCGGATCACGGGGTGGTTATGGCCCAGAATCATGGGGCCCCAGGAGCAGACGTAGTCCAAATAATCCCGGCCGTCCACATCATAGACGTGGCTGCCCTGGGCTCTCTGGATAAAGCGGGGCGTCAGCCCTACGGAACGGTAGGCCCGGACGGGGGAATTCACGCCGCCGGGCAGTACCCGGCAGGCGGCAGTAAACAGCTGCTGTGAAGTATCCATCAGCCCAGATCCCCCTTCCGCATGGCGTCAGCCAGCTCTTTGGCATAGTAGGTAATCAGCATGTTGGCCCCGGCACGGAATACACTGACGGCGCTCTCGCACATAATCCGGTACTCGTCAACCAGTCCCGCGGCAGCCGCTGCCTTAATCATGGCATACTCGCCGGAGACAGAGTAGGCGCAAAGGGGCAGCTCAAAGGTGTCCGCACACTCCCGGATCACGTCCAGATAATTCATAGCGGGCTTGACCATCAAGATGTCGGCCCCCTCCTCCACATCCAGGGCGCACTCCTTCAGGGCCTCTTTGCGGTTGTGAGGATCCATCTGATAGCCCTTGCGGTCTCCAAAGGCAGGGGCGGAACCTGCGGCGGCCCGGAAGGGGCCATAGAATGCGGAGGCATACTTGGCGGCATAGGACATGATCGGTGTCATGGTGTGGCCGTGGGCGTCCAGAACGGCACGGATGGCGGCAATGCGGCCATCCATCATGTCGCTGGGCGCTACCATATCGGCGCCCGCTTCCACATGGCTCAGAGCGGTCTTGGCCAGCACTTCCAGGGTCTCGTCATTGTCCACTTCCCGGCCATGCAGAATGCCGCAGTGGCCATGATCGGTGTACTCACACATACACACATCGGTAATGACGTGGAATCCCGGCCAGGCGGCCTTAATGGTCCGAATGGCCCGCTGCACCACACCATCTTCCGCCCAGGCAGAAGAGCCGCAGGCATCTTTGGTAGCGGGCAGGCCAAAGAGGATGCAGTGGCCCACACCGTGTTCCATGCATGCCTCTACTGCCTGGTTTACACTGTCCAGGCCGTAATGATACTGTCCCGGCAGACTCTCGATGGGACGGACACCAGAGAGAGTCTCGTCCACAAAAATGGGATAGATCAGGCTGTCGGGACTGACGCGGGTCTCCCGGCACAGGCGGCGCACCGCTTCATTGCGGCGCAGGCGGCGGGGACGTTGAATAAGTTCCATGGAACAACTACCTCCGATATATCAGATGTTTTGACAGCATACACGGGCAAGCTCCACCAGGGCCTCCGGCGTAGCCTCCCGGGCCACCTCCGCCCGCAGTCCGTGGCTGCGGGCCTCAGCGGCGGTTTGCTGACCGATGCAAAGGGCGGTGATCCTGCTCAGATCCGCTCGGGTGCCCACGGCGCGCAAGAACCCCCGGACTGTGGACGCGGAGGTAAAGGTCACGGCGGACACCGCGCCCTCCTCCAGGGCTTGGGCCAGGACCGTGTCGGGCCCGGTAAGAACTGTACGGTACACGGCAATGTCGTCATACGCAATGGTACGCCGTGCCAGCGTTTCTGTCAAGGCGGGAGATCCCTGGGCGGCCCGCAGAATCAGCACCCGTCCCCGGGCAGGCAGCTCCTGGCCCAGATGCACGGCGTCATATACAGCGGGCATAAAATCGGTCCGCAGTCCCAGGATGGACAATGCCCGGGCAGTACCGGGCCCCAGAGCAGCCAGACGAATGCCTGCCAGATTTCGTCCGTCCCAGCCCAGCGTCCGCATTTGATTGCCGAAAACCTCCACGCCGGCGGGGCTGGTGAAAACCAGCCACTCATAAGCCTTCAGATTGCCCAGAGCCGTCTCCATGTCTGGACAAGGAACCAGCGGCACCGTCTCTATGCAGGGATATTCCCAGACCTCAGCGCCTAGATCCCGCAGCTTTTCCGAAAGAGCCCCTGCCCGGTCCCGGGGCCGGGTAACCAGAATCCGCCGCCCGTGAAGGGGCTGCTTTTCCACCCAGCAAAAGGCATCCGACAAGGTACAGACCTCCCCCACCACGATGACGGCAGGGCTGCGGATCTCCATTTCTGCCGATCGTTGTGTCAGTGTGGCCAATGTGGCCACGCACCGCCTTTGAACGGGCAGGGTTCCGTTTTCCACCAGGGCGGCAGGCGTCGCTCCGTCCATCCCGGCTTCCATCAGACCGGCAGTAATGCGGGGCAATGCGCTGACGCCCATGACAAAAACCAGGGTTCCCCCGGCCCGCACCAGAGCCGGAAAGTCAATCTCCAGCTCCTTTCCGGCCCGGGCATGACCCGTGATAATGTGAAGGGACGATGCGTAGTCCCGGTGCGTCACCGGGATTCCGGCATAGGCAGGAGCGGCGATGGCGGAGGTCACGCCGGGAATCTCCTCAAAGTCCACACCGCTGCGGGCCAGAAGCTCCAGCTCCTCCCCGCCCCGGCCGAACACAAAGGGATCGCCGCCCTTGAGCCGTACCACCCGATGTCCCGCCCGGGCCTGCTCCAGCAAGATCTCGTTGATCCGCTCCTGGGGTACCGGGTGGCAGGCAGCCTTTTTCCCCACATTGATGCGCCGTACACCAGGCGGAATCAAGTCCAAAACGGCAGGGCTGACCAAGCGGTCATAGACCACCACATCCGCCTGCTCCAGAGCCTTTTTTCCTTTCCAGGTCAAAAGACCGGGATCTCCGGGCCCGGCTCCTACCAACACCACTTTACCGCACATGGGCATCCTCCTTGAGTCTCCGTGCCAGGTCCACAGCCAGGGCGGCTCCATCCTGCCGGGGCCCGGAGGCACTGCCGCGGCAGAGCCGTCCATCCGTGTCTGCGTACAGTCCCCGGATGGTCAGGGTATCCCCTTCCACTTGGGCATAAGCCGCCGTAGGCGCGGAGCAGCCTCCGTCCAGCGTCCGGACGAAGGCCCGCTCCGCCAGAGCGCAGTCCCGCCCATCCGGATCGTCCAGCCCCGCCAGGCACGCCGGGTCCAGATCCATCCGCCCCTGGACCGCCAGGATTCCCTGACCGGCGGCAGGCAGCATTTCCTCCGGAGTAAAGATTCGGGAAATCCGCTCCTCCAGTCCCAGCCGCCGCAATCCGGCCACTGCCAGGATCAGGGCGGAAAACTGCCCCTCGTCCAGCTTGCGCAGCCTGGTGAGCACATTGCCCCGCACCGGCTCCACCCTGGCATCGGGATAAAGCACCTGAAACTGAAGGGTCCTCCGCAGACTGGCGCAGCCCACCGGCCGGGTCAGGTCCAAGGTTTGCACACCCCGTGGCAGCACCAGAGCATCCCGGGGATCTTCCCGGCAGGAAAACGCCAGAAGCGGCAGGTCCGCAGGCTCTTCCATGGGCAAATCCTTGCAGCTATGTACACTCAGCTCCGCCCGGCCGGACCGGAGCGTCTCGTCCAACTCCCGGACAAACAGGCCCTTGCCGCCGATCTGATCCAGCGTCCGGTCCAGAATCCGATCCCCAGTGGTCTTCATGGTCACCAGTTCCAGCTCCAGTTCCGGGTGCAGCCGGGCCAGCGTCTCCATCACCTGTTGGCTCTGAATCACCGCCAGACGGCTCTCCCGGCTGGCCACACGCAGTTTCATTCCCATTCCTCCAGTGTCCGCCGGAGGCGGCGAGCCGCCTCCGCGGTATTGCGGTGGTCTCCGCCATCTCCGCTGACTCCCGCAACGACGCCGTGGCCCATACATATGGCAGGGAAAAAGAACGTGCACTCTTCCCGGCAGTCGGCCACACTGACCGGGATTCCCAGTGTCCGGGCCTCCTGGCCGATCTGATGATTGACTGTCCGGCAATTGGTGGCCGCTACCGCCAAAAACGCACCCTGGAGATCCCCGGGGGTATAGGGCCGGGCCAGATGGACCGCCCCCTCCACAGGAAACGCCAGGGTCGGTGAAATAATGGTCACCGCAGCGCCGAATTCCCGCAGAACCCGGGCCCGGTGGGCCCCGATCTGCCCGCCGCCCACTACAGTAACAGGTTTTCCTTCCAAATCGATGAACAGAGGAAATCGCAGACTCATGCCGCACCGCCTTTCTGCTTCAAGTGCTCATAGGATACGCTGCCTCACAGGCAGGTATGCTGCCGGATCTGTCCTCATCCACGCTCTGATTGCACGCCTTATGGATGCCTCCGCAGGGCGCTGGAAATTTCACACCCAATGGCACCATACCGATCTGCAGGACAAGCGGAAATCAAGAGCCGCATCCAGCAGCCAACTCTCTTCTTAAAAGAATCCGCATAACAAAAAATGCCCTCTCAAAGCGGAGAGAGCATATTGGGCCCCGGCCGCCTGCGGGGCTCCAGGAAATCCTTGCCCCGCAGGGGGTACAGGCGCGCAGCAACCTTTCGCATCCCGCCGCCCCTGCAGCATGGCATATCCTGTTGAAATCATGGCAAGTATAGCAGTTTTTCCTTTGGATGTAAAGAGTGAGATCCCCAGCCAATGACAGCAGTCACGGTCTGCCCGGAATCCGCCGCCCGCAGCAGTGAACAGCAAAAGAGCTCCTGCCCAAACAGGCAGGAGCCCTTCACCAGCAGCATCCCACGTCCACGGAACACACCTTGGTCCTCAGATCAGCGCACCATATTCTGCATCCGTGACGGCTTCCAGCCACTCATTGGAGCAAGCTTCGCCAGGGACTTCCATGGCCAGATGCGAAAACCAGCTGTCCGCTGCGGCACCATGCCAGTGCTTCACCTCCGGCGGAATGTTGACCACATCGCCGGGCTGCAGTTTCCGGGCCGGTTTCCCCCATTCCTGGTACCAGCCCCGACCTGCTACGCAGACCAGGATCTGTCCGCCGCCCTTGGCCGCATGGTGGATGTGCCAGTTGTTGCGGCAGCCCGGCTCAAATGTGACATTATACACCCCCACCTGACTGGTAGAGAGGGGCTGCAGATAGCTCTGTCCCACAAAATATTGGGCAAAGGCGTCGTTGGGTGCCCCGATGGGAAAGACCATGTCATTCTGGTGCCGGGCCTTCCCATCACCTTCCTCTTTGTCGGCCCAAACTTCCTTAGCCATGCGGAAAGCGGCCCAGGCCTTGGGCCAGCCGGCGTAAAAAGCCGCGTGGGTCAAAATCTCGGCGATTTCCTGCCGGGTAATGCCGTTTTTCCTGGCAGTGGCCAGGTGGTATTGGAAGGAACTGTCCACCAGCCCCTGCGCCATCAGGGCCACAATGGTAACCAAAGACCGGTCCCGCAGGGAAAGCTGTTCTTCCCGGCTCCAAACCTCTCCGAACAACACATCGTCATTCAACTGCGCAAACTTTGGCGCAAATTCCCCCAAGGCATCTCTGCCCGCTGTCTGTTTCACTGCCATATCGGTCATGCCTCCTATTCAAGAGAAAATGTAACGGGAACCGTTCCCTCTCCCAGCGTTTCCTGCAGATCACCGGAAGCGGTAATCCTGGCAAGTCTGGTAAAGTTCCAGGTATTTGTACCGTAGTAAATGGTAATCTGATTTCCCTGGTAGAGAATCACGTCCCCAGGCTGTGTGGTAATCTGGGTATCGTTCCGGGGCAGCGTCGTCCCCAGCCCCCCTACCTTTTCAAAGCCACCGTAATCTTCCATTTCAATGGTCAGCGGCCCCTGGGAAAGGAGCTCCTGAAACGCCTCGGCGGAGGAGTTGTCTTCCCAGACGGCAAATAAGGTTTTCTCTCCCACTGTAATTTTCAACTTGGACTCCTCCTTGCTGGACACACTCGGTTCCTCCTCCGCAGATTCCGCAGGGACCTTCTCCACAGAACTCTCCGTAGCGGGCGCGGCCGTTTCCGCCTTCTCCGGCGGGACATCTCCGGGCAGCTGCTCCGCTGGTGCCGTTTGGGCCGCATGGTCCAATGCGTCCGGCTGCACAGCCTGGGTACCGGACTGCACCTCCTTCACCGGTCCGGACTCCTCCGATTCCGGAATTTCCTGGGCAGATGGCTCTTCGGCCACGGGCGCTTCGGCAGGACGGTCATCAGCAGTCTGCCCGACGGACTCTTCCTCCATCTGGACACACTCTGTCTGCGATGATATGGATTCCGATTCCGGAAGCGCGTTCTTTGCCCCGCAGGCGCACAGGCTCAGAACCATCAAAAGGATACAGAATCCTCTTCCCATAGGCGTCCTCCTCCGGTGCTTACTGCAAATATTTCCGGAAGAACTGCTCGATCTTGCCGAAGGGAATGATGTCCTTCCGATCATAGAGGTCCGTATGGACCGCATCGGGAATGATGAGCAGCTCCTTGTTGTCGGCATAGGGGTTGTCCTGTACCATGTCGGCATAGGCATCGCGGCTGAAGTAGCAGGAGTGGGCCTTCTCGCCGTGAATCATCAGCACCGCGCTGCGGATCTCATGGCTGTAGCGCAGGATGGGCATATTCAGGAAGGACAGCGACGACGTCACATTCCAGCCGTCATTGGAGTTGAGGGACCGCTCCGTGTAGCCCCGCTCCGTCTTGTAGTAGTCGTAGTAGTCTTTCACAAAGAACGGAGCATCCGCCGGAAGCGGATCCACCACGCCGCCGGCCCGGGCATAGGTCCCATCCCGGTAATCCTTCGTTCTCTGGGCATTGAGCGCTTTTTTGGTCTCATACCGGGCATCGGCGCTGTCGGCAGCGTCAAAATATCCCTTGGCGTTCACCCGGGTCATGTCATACATGGTGGCCGTGACGGTTGCTTTGATTCGGGTGTCCATAGCAGCAGCGTTCAGCGCCATGCCGCCCCAGCCGCAGATGCCCAGGATGCCCACCTTCTCCGGGTCCACAAAGTCCCGGGTGGCGAGGAAATCCACCGCAGCAGAAAAATCCTCCGTATTGATGTCGGGAGAGGCCACATTCCGCACCGCGCCGCCGCTCTCGCCGGTGAAGGAGGGGTCAAAGGCCAGAGCGGCAAATCCCCGGGCGGCCAATTCTTCCGCATACAGTCCGGAGCACTGCTCCTTCACGGCGCCAAAGGGCCCGGACACCGCCACAGCAGCCAGCTTCCCATCTACTTCCTTCGGCAGGTACAAATCCCCCGCCAGTTCTATGCCATAGCGATTGTGAAACCGCACCTTCTCCCGCGTAACCGTGTTCCGCAGCGGAAATGAGTATCCATCATATCGAGAATGCATGTATTTTCCTCCTCAATGGTTTCCAATTGTCTCAAATGCTTCTGCCCATCTCATAGGCTTTTTTCAGTACGGGATGCCCCTGAATCTCTCCGACTGAGGTCACACCGCCGGCAAAAACCGTCCCGGCCAGACGAGCCTTTTCAAAGCAGGCGATCCAGCCCGAAAGTCCGGCGGCCGCGCCATCTACCGTATGTTCGTCTTCCTCGGCTGCAGCGGCCAGAAGGTAAATGTCCCGGAATTGGTAATCAGCAGAAAACAGCGGATTGGACCGGTCCAGCATCGTCTTCATCTGCCCGCACATTTCGTAGTAATAAATGGGGGTGGCAAATACGATCACATCTGCCGTCAGCATCTTTTGGACAATGGCATTTGCGTCATCGTGAATGACACAGCGCCCGGTACTCTGGCAGGCAAGGCATCCCTTGCAGAACCCAACCGTCTGATCGTACAGCGCCACCTTTTCCACATGGTTCCCGGCCTCTCGGGCTCCCCGGGCAAATTCATCTGCCAGGACATCCGAATTGCCGCCCTTGCGGGGGCTGGTGGAAATCATCAAAACCTTCTTGCTCATTGCAGTTCCTCCTCACGTAAATGCCGCATCACTCTGGCGGGCACACCGCCTACAATCGTATTTTCCGGGACGTCCCGGGTCACCACGGCCCCGGCCGCCACAATGGCGCCATCCCCGATGGTCACACCGGGCAAAACGGTGGCATTGGATCCAATCCAGACATTCCTGCCAATATGAATCGGTTCCGGAATCATGGTGCCGCGGTGGTTGGGCGACATGGCATGGTTCAGCGTGGCCAAGACCACATTGTGCCCGATCAGGGCGCCGTCTCCGATAAAAATTCCGCCCTGATCCTGAAATTTGCAGCCCATGTTGATAAAGACATGTTTGCCGATGTGGATATTCTTCCCGCAGTCGGTGTGGAACGGCGGAAACAGGGCAAAGCTCTCATCCACCGGCTGGCCGATAAGCTGAGAAAACAAGGCCCGCAGCTCCTCCGGCGCATGGTAGCTTCCGTTGATCTCTGCCGTGATCCGCAGCGCCTCCTGGCTGACGCCATGCATGAACAAGTGGGCCTCACTGCCGCCGGTAACCGGTTTTCCGCTGTTCAAATGTTCCAAATATGCTTCTAAATCCATCTGACACTCCTGCTGTTTATTTTGGTACCCTCATTTTAACACCCTGTCTTTCCAATAACAAATACCTATCCTGAATGTCTAACTATGCTTGAAAACTATGCTGGAATTTCGTTATAATAAAGCCAACAGGAGGTGCTCTCCATGGAATTACGCGTTTTGCAGTACTTTCTTGCGGTGGCAAGAGAACAAAACATCTCAGCGGCAGCCCATTCCCTGCACCTGACACAGCCCACACTCTCCCGGCAGCTCCGGGAACTGGAGGAGGAGCTGGGCAAACAGCTGATGATCCGGGGCAACCGGAAAATCACGCTCACACAGGACGGCATGCTGCTGCGAAAGCGGGCGGAAGAAATTCTGGACCTGGTGTGCCGAACCGAAAAGGAACTGGCCCAATCTGATGAAACGGTCAGCGGTGATGTCTATATCGGCACCGGCGAAACCGATGGGGTCCGGCAAATCGCCAGAGCCGCCCATGCGGTCCAGCAGCACTACCCCAACATTTTGTTTCATATCGTCAGCGGCGACGCCGTGGATGTGTGTGAACGCCTGGATAAAGGACTGCTGGACTTTGGAATTCTCCTGGGAGACATTGATAAAACGAAGTATTGCTATCTGGAGCTGCCCATGAAAGACACGTGGGGCGTTTTGATGCAGCGCAGCAGTCCGCTGGCAGAAAAGGAATCCATCTCTCCCCAGGACCTGTGGGACAAACCGCTCATTCTCTCCCGTCAGGTGGATAACAAAAGCGGCCTTTACCGCTGGCTGGGGAAAGAGCCGTCGGATCTGCATACGGTATCCACTTACAATTTGATTTACAACGCCTCTTTGATGGTCGCCGAAGGTATGGGCTACGCCTTTACCCTGGACAAGCTGGTGAACACCGCAGGCAGTGACCTCTGCTTTCGTCCGCTCAACCCCAGGCTGGAGCTGGGCATGTATCTGGTGTGGAAAAAATCCCAGAGTTTTTCCCGGGCCATGGAACTGTTCCAGGAACAGCTGCAGAAAAATCTGGCCGCTTTTGGTACACAAGCGGACCACACCCACTCCTGCCGAAAGGAGGCTTCCCATGGAAATACACATTCCCGACCTGTTTGACCTGCAAAAAATCACGGACAGCGGCCAGTGCTTCCGTGCCGCGCTGCTTCCCAACGGTGCCCATCGCTTTATCACAGGAAAGCAGGTGCTGTACATACAAAAAACCGCACCGGAAACCTATTGGGTAAGCTGCGATCCGGACACTTGGTTGCATATCTGGCGGCCATACTTCGATCTGGACCGCAATTACCGGGACATCGGCAACGCCATTCCGGCGAAGGACACCTTCCTGGCGCAGGCCGCCCAAGTCGGCGCCGGTATCCGCATTCTGCGCCAGGACCCCTGGGAAACACTGGTCACCTTCATCGTCTCCCAGCGCAAAAGCATCCCGGCCATCCGTGCCGTGGTGGAGCTCCTCAGCCAGCGGTACGGCAGCGAAATACGGACCCCGGAGGAAACGCTCTATACCTTTCCAACGGCTTTGCAGTTGAAAGATGTCTGCCTGGAGGATTACCTGGCCTGCAAGGCCGGATACCGGGCCTCTTACCTCTGCGATGCGGTAAACCAGGTTCTTTCGGGAACTCTGGATCTCACCGGAATCGCCGCCCTTCCCGACAGTGAATTGATTGCCGCTCTGGAGCGGGTGCGGGGTGTGGGAATCAAAGTGGCCAGCTGTGTGGCGCTGTTTGCCTATGGCCGGACTGCCTGCGCTCCGGTTGACACCTGGATTCAAAAAATCATCCGCCAGGCATATCATGGACAGGACCCTTTCGCCCGGTACGGCAGCGCCGCCGGAATCATGCAGCAGTATTTCTTTTACTACGCGCAGACCCACAAGCTGGAGACGGCATAGCCTCTGCAAACCGCACACAAAAAGCCGGAGACCATACATGGTCTCCGGCTTTTCCGCTTTCTGTTTAGATGTACAGCTCTCCCTCTTTTCGGTCTGTGCAAACCTTCTTCAGCATCAGATCCGCTGCCGCCAGCATGACAGGGTTGACCTTCCGGGCCGACTGGGGGCAGATGGACACGCACCGCATGCAGGAGATACACAAGTCCTGATCTGTATTCTGGGGATCCTGGGGATCGATGGCATGTACCGGGCACTTTTGGGCGCAAAGTCCGCAGTGGTTGCACCCTTTGCCAGGCTTGGGCACCATCCCCGAGCCACCGGCCTTCTTATAGGGACGGTTCCCCGGAATGGCGGGCTTTGTATCATCTCCGGCAGCGAGCTTCTCCCGGATCTTGGCCGCAAACGCCTGAAGCTGCTTTTCATCTTCCGCGTCCGGCCGTCCGGCGGCATACCGGCGGACAACGGAGTGCTCCGCAATGGCCGCCACCGCGGCAATCACGCGAAATCCCGCCTGTACGGCAGCATCTTCCAGCTCTGCAAGCGTGTCCTCATAGGCCCGGTTTCCATATACGCACACCAGTACCGCCCGCGCGCCGTTTCCCTTCAGAGTGCCCAATCGCTCTACTGCCACTGCGGGCACCCGGCCGCCGTAGGACGGCACGGCAATCACCGCCAGATCCTCCGCAGTAAACGCAGCTGCGGAGAAATCCGCATCCTGCTTCGTCAAATCCACCGCCGTGCATTCGCCGCTCAATTCCTTGGTCAGCAGATCAGCTGCCTTTTGGGTGCCGCCCGTGGGGCTGAACGTAATCTCATAGCACTTCATGTACGCATCCTCCTTGTAAAAAACATAACCCGTCTTTTTGTTTGTTCAACACACTGTTGTTCTCCAACTATTTCAGGCCATTCTCCTGTTTCATGGCAAAACACCCGATGAGCACCGTCCAAACATACGCGCAGGTTTTGGGGATCATCAGCATGCCGATCATCGGAATGGTATCTGCCCACAAGACCACCGGGATATAAAATCCAAAGCTCAATACGATGGTCAGCCACATCCAGCCAAACGCCCGGTCTCCCTGCTCCCTGGCACTGCGATAGAACAACACAATGATCACCATGCCCAGCAGAGCAAACGGAATGTTGCGGTAGATCCCCCAGGACAGGGGCGCATCGGCACTGAGCCACTGGTTCTGCGGCATCATGCAAAGAAGGATCCGCAGACCGGCCAGAACATACACAGCAGCAGTCAAGCCACCCCGTCCCGTAATATGCGCTGCCGCCACACATAGTAAAGCAGTACATAGAAAATCGTCATGGTGATGGAGGTAATCCACTTTCCCAGCCCCAGCGCAGCCGTGTAATGCTCCAGCCCCGTGGTGCACAGGGCAACCGCCCGGGGGATCAAATGGAATGCATTGCCCGCCCCCAGCACCACTGCCATAATACCAAACAGCCGAAACTGTCTATTACCCTGGCTGCTCCGAATCATCCGAAGTCCGATGGCAATGACCAGCGTCAAATAAACCGCATCAAACAGAGTTTCCATGATTGCCTGCATGCTTTACACTCCTTCTTGCTCTGCTTTGTTCGGGTCAGCGGCTGCGGTCAAAACCGCCCTGCCATAGTTGCGGCCAAACAGCACTCCGGCCAGCAAAAGGGCTGCACCCAGTCCGGTATAGAATACGGCAATGAACCACTCCGGCGCCAGGCCGCTGGCCCGCAGGGCAATGCCGCCGGTCATCATGACCGCCATCACGGCAAAGGACTTGCCGTCAAAAAATTTCAGAAAAAAAGTGCCGCTCCTCTGAGTAGGCGCTTACGCGCTCGGTGTGTTTTTTCACCAGCTTTCCGAAGATAAACCGTTCAAACACCGCAAATACCAGTACGGACAGCAGGCCATTGAACACAGTCCCATAGGCCGGATAGGCCATCAGCCCGATACGAAGAATATTGAACCCTGCCGCACTCCACACCAGACAAGCCAGAAGCAGCAGAGTATTCCGTTTTACTTTCATCATCTGTCTCCTTTTGGGGAATCCCGGTTGCTTTCCAAAATATAACCGTCTCTCGTATTGCGGGGAACGGTCAATAAAGCGTCCTTCGGATCATTTCCAGTACAGCTGTAGGGTCATACTCCTGCCGCAGCAATGCCGAGAGCATCAGGGAAAACAGGAGATCTGCAAATTTCTCCACCGGAAACTGTTCTGTAAAGGCATCCGGGCGGATGTTGGCATCCTGCCGCAAAACAGCACAAAGCCCGTCCAGCATGTGCTGCCAGGCCTGCTGCATCCGCCGCTTTCCATCGGACGGATCTTCCCCCGCAAATCCCGCGGGATGGAGCGCAAAGAATCCTGGATACTGTTTGGAGCCGTACTCCATTCTTCCATACAGCCAAATGATGCAGGCCTGGGTATCCCGAAACACAGATGCATCCTCCGGCCGGTGAAAGATCTCACACCAGACGCTTTCCACCACGGCGCCGACCAGATCGGCCTTGGAATCAAAATAGTTGTAAATGGAGCCGACCGACACTCCGCAGCCCGCCGCCACCGAGCGGATATTGACTGCGGACCAGCCCTCCCGCCGGATCAGTTCCCGGCTGGTCTTCAAAATTTCTTCTTTTGATGTGACAACGGTATTCATGCCATCCCCCCAATATGAACATTGTTCATTATAGAGCATGACGCCTCTTTGTCAAGCCTCTTTCTTCCCTGCCGCCTTCTGACCGGCATTAATTTTCGCTCTGCCCGATCTTGGGAATCTTTTTAGGTGATCTTATCACAGAACCGGGGCAGTCTTCTGGATATACTAAAGACAAATAAACGAAAGGAGCTGACCAACATGGCGGCTATGAATCTCAACAAGGAACAACTTCAGCAGATGATGAATGGGGACAAGCCCGTTTTGGTGGATTTCTGGGCTCCCTGGTGCGGCTACTGCCGCCGGATCGGCCCTGCCTATGAAAAGATCGCCGAGGAGTATGGTGACCAGCTGGTAGTAGCCAAGGTCAATATTGACGAAGAGGGCCAGCTGGCTGAGGCGGAACGGGTGGAAGTCATCCCCACACTGATTCTGTACAAGAACGGGAAAGCCGTGGACTCCGTGGTGAATCCCGGCTCCAAAGCGGCAATCGACCAATTCATCCAGGAGGCTCTGGCAAAGTAAGGAGGCAAACTTATGCGTGAGATCCATGTCTATGATCTGATCGTGGTGGGCGGCGGCCCCGGCGGCTATACGGCAGCTCTCTACGCCGCCCGGGCAGGGCTGGATACCCTGGTGCTGGAGAAACTCTCCGCTGGCGGACAGATGGCCCTGACCGAGGAAATTGACAATTACCCCGGGTTCGAGGATGGAATTGACGGCTTCACCCTGGCCGAAAAGATGCAGCAGCAGGCGGAGCGCTTCGGTGCAAAGAGCGCGTATGCCCAGGTGGAGCGCATGGATCTCACCGCCTCCCCCAAAGTGCTGGAAACCAGCGAAGGCACCTTCCATGCCAGAACCGTGGTGCTGGCCACAGGTGCCAATCCCCGGGAGCTGGGCCTTCCCCACGAAGCCGCTCTCACGGGGCGTGGCATCGCCTACTGTGCCGCCTGTGATGGAATGCGCTACAAGGGCAAAACGGTGGTGGTCGTGGGCGGCGGCAACTCCGCCGCCGCAGATGCCATGCTGCTCAGGCGCATCGCGCAAAAGGTGATTCTGGTTCACCGCCGGGATACCCTGCGGGCCACCAAGGTTTATCATGCACCTTTGATGCAGGCGGAGAACCTGGAATTTCGCTGGAACAGTGTGGTCACTGAGCTGCTTCATGAGGAAAAGCTGACCGGTGTCAAGGTGAAGAATGTCCATACCGGCGAAGAGGACACCATTCCCTGTGACGGCGTGTTCATCAGTGTGGGCAGAAAACCCGCTACCGAATTGGTGCAGGGCCAGCTGGAGCTGGACCGCAGCGGCTACATCATCGCCGATGAAACCACCGCAACCAACCTCCCCGGCGTGTACGCCGTGGGCGATGTGCGGACGAAGCCCCTGCGCCAGGTAGTCACAGCGGTAGCCGACGGAGCCACGGCAGTCCACATGGCGGAGGAGTTCCTGGCAGGAGGCGTGTAACATGAAGGGACGCATGAAGAACTGGCTGCGGCCGGCCTTGTTTACCCTGGGCGGCGGACTGGCAGGCTTTGCCTACTACACCTGGGTGGGCTGCGCCGCCGGATCCTGTGCCATCACCTCCAGTCCGTTCTCTTCGGTCATCTACATGGCCCTGATCGGCTGGCTTCTCTCCAGTGTGTTCGGATCCGGCAATTGTCAGAAAAACAGCAAACCATAAACCGCATATTGAAGCAGAACAGCCGCAAGCAAATTGCTTGCGGCTGTTTGAGCGCAGCTGTCCTTTGGAACAATCATTGACGCTGTATGGAACCGGATATAAAATAAAACAAACACATCCCTGGGCCTGTCCCAGCGGTTCCGCGTTCTGATGGATTGCTTGTGCAATGGCATCCATTCCTGCTTATTTTTAGAGAAGTCCTGTTGGGAGGTTGACACCATGCCGCGTATCGATGTCACGCAAATGCCCTTTGGAACACTGTACTCCTTGCTGGTGAACAAAGCCGAAAAGAAGGGACGTACCCGGGAAGAAGTGGACCAGGTAACAGCCTGGCTGACCGGATATACCCCCGCAGAAATTGCCCAGATGGAAGGCTCCGACCTAACCTACGGGGACTTTTTCCGCAGCGCCCCTGCCATGAATCCGAACCGCAGCCTCATCACGGGCAAAGTGTGCGGCGTCAGGGTGGAGGAAATCGAAGATCCTCTGATGCGGGAGATCCGATATCTGGACAAGCTGGTCGATGAGCTGGCCAAGGGAAAACCTATGGCGAACATTCTGCGAACATAAGCAGAATTCCCCCTACCACAAGACTGGAACGCCGTCCCCCCCCGCCGGATATTCTCACATCTGTCCCTTCCATACCCGGGCCAAAATATCTTTGAGCACCAGAAGTGCGTCAGTGTGATTGTAACCATAGTCCATCCGCAGCTGAGTCAGCATTTCCCGCAGCGCAGGAGCATAGTCGTTGATCCGCACCGTCTTATGATAGGTCCCCAGTACCGGGTACTTCTTGCTCCACACCTTATTCCAGTCGATTCGAGCCTGGGCCTCATCGCTGACACTTTCAATCATCTGCTGGGCCTGCTGCTCATCAAAGTCATACTCAATCAGCTCATCCAACGTCATATGATAGAGCATGGCCAGCCGTTTGGACTGCCGGATGTCCGGCAGGGTCTCATTGGTCTCCCATTTGGAAATGGTCTGACGGCTGACTCCCAGCTTTTCGGCTACATTTTCCTGCGAAAGCCCGCTCTTTTTCCGGGCATGATACAAACTGCTTCCCAAACTCACGGCGTTTTCCTCCTGCTGTTACAATTTCTGCGTTTGAGTATACCGTTCAAACGGCAAAAAATCTACCAAGAAACCCTGGCACTTTCGCCCGGATTCCCGACATTTTCCTCTGCGATGTGCTATACTGGAGAAAAAGAAGCCGGGAGGAATCTGCATGACCACTGAGGAATATCAAGCGGCCGCACGTTACTGGGAGGAAAAGGACGCTGTCAGCGTCAAATTGGAGCAAGACACACTGCGGGCCATGGCGGAAAAATATATTCAGTCCAACAACACCTGTGCCCTGGCCACCGGAACCGGGGACTATGTGCGCTGTACCCCTATCGAGTACAGCTGGCACGATCATTGCTTCTGGATGTTCAGCGAGGGAGGCAAGAAATTCATCGGCCTTGGGAACAACCCCCATGTGTGCCTGGCCATTTATGACCGGTATACGGGATTTGGAACACTCCACGGAATGCAGATCACGGGGCTGGCGGAACTGGTGGAGCCGTTCAGCGATACTTACAACGCTCACGCCGCATGGAAGAACATTCCCCTGGAAACTCTGCGCAGGCTCTCCAGTCCCATGCACCTCATTCGTGTTCGCCCTACCCGCATCGAATGTCTGTTTTCGGATTTCAAGGAGCTGGGGGGCTCCCCGCGGCAAACTTTGCTGCTGGATGAATCGGAGTAATGACAATTTTCAGGAGACACAGCATGAACTATTCCAAAGAGGACCTATTGGAAGCCAAACGGCAGATCGACTCCACTCTGCACAAGCTGCAGGAGACCGTCAAGACTCTGGAGGGAAAAGATCCTGCCCGCTGCAAATCCCAGATCACTCTGGCCAAACGCCGCATCCAGGCCTTTACCATCGCACGTTCTCTCATCGAAAGAGAACTGGAACACCCTGTGGAATAAAAAAAGACCGGAGCTTCTGTTTTCACAGAGCCTCCGGTCTTTTTCTTTTCTCAATTACCCCAGGCCTCCCGCCTGGATACGGCGCTTCAGATCCAGAACCTTTTCTTCAATCTGTGCCATGACCGCAAGAAATACACCGTCCTCCCTGCCGCTGGGGTCGTCCAGTCCCCAATCTTCCCGATGGGAACAGGGCATGGCGGGGCACTGCACATTGCAGCCCATGGTAACCACGATATCCACATCCGGCAGGCGGCTGAGCGGCTTATTATACTGGGTCTGCTCCATGTCAATGCCATAGACCTGTTTCATCAGACGCACTGCGTCGGGATTGATGCGGGAACCGGGTTCTGTTCCGGCAGAAACGCTGTCAAACACATCACCGGCCAGCTTTCTGCCCAGGACCTCCGCGATTTGACTGCGGCAGGAGTTGTGCACACAAAGGAAGGCCACCGTGGGTTTTTTGTGCCCTGCCGCAGAAAAGGGGCATCGCTTGCCGATACACTGGTTGTTCTGTGCGCTGTAAGAACAGACAGGGACCGTCCGTTCCATCTCCACCCCCAGATGCTCCCGGGCAAACTCCACAGCGGCCAGGATCGCCAGGAAGGAATCCCGTTTGCAGCACCGGGGGCCTCCCGCCTTACCGATGCTCTCCAAGGCCTGCGCGGTCATCTGATTGCTCAGGCCCCAGGGCTCCCGGGCCAGGGGCGTGGATCGTGTGGCAATGGCTACGAACTGCCCTGCACTGATTCCCGCCCCGCAGGCCCCCCAGAACCCACAGGTGCCGCCGGGAACTTCTTTGCCCCGGCTGTACATCTCCCGGAGGGCCGCTTCCAGATCCAGCTGACCGCCTGCGTTCTTGTAGGCGGTCAGAAGCGCCGCCCCCACCATCACATGGTGCTCCGGACCGTGCATGTGGCAAAAGGGCAGATCCATCATCCGGCGGACGATGGCTACAGGATCAGAAGAGGTCTCCGAAAGACACAGGCCGTAGATACTGTCCATGCCCTGGGTGTGGCAGTCACTGCACACATAGTGCCCGTTCACGCAGCGGGTCTTGCTGGACTCCTTCTTGTGGCAGATGGCGCACTCCATTTCCTGCTCCTGCGTCAGGTATTCCAACGGTGCCTTGCAAATCAGGCATTCTTCACCGCTCAACTTTCCCGTTCCTCCCATTCGCGTAATACCGCCAGCTGCTGAGGGGTATGGAACCAGTGTTCCCCGCCCTCCATCACCGTAAGCGCAGCGTCATGCTGCCGGACATATTGTTCCACCGTCTGCCGGTCGGTCATCGGATCTCCGCTTCCATAGAGAACGCGGACGGGACAGGTCCAGTGATAGGCCGGATGTTCCCGCACCCAGCAAAGGTACTTCCAGGACAATGTCTGCCCGAACGATGTGGCAATCTCTCCCTGCTCCCGCAGCTGATCCTCCGTGACCCCCGCCCAGCCCATCATGGTCTGAATCAGGCCCTCCATATCCAAAACGGGGGAGACCAGCAAAGCCCGTTCCGGTGCGGGAAATACCAGCATGGCAAAGTAAGCCCCGATGCTGGTTGCCCGGAGGGAGACCGCTTTCCAGTGCCGCTCCGCCCAATCCCTTGCTGCCCGGATATCCGGGACCGCTGTCCAGGGGAGCAATTCCTCCCCCCGCTCCTGACGTGCTCCATGACCGGGCAGATCAATGGACAGCACCTGGTATCCCTTGGGGCAGACCACCTGGGCGAAGGCCTCCGCCTCTTCCTTGCAGCCCATCTGTCCATGGAGAAATACGTATCCTTGTCCGGCAGATTCCCCATATAAAACTGCTGGGATCGTGCCGATTTGAAATAGTTCGGTTCTCATGTCTCTTCCTTTCATTCATCCCATATTGCGGCCATCTGTTTACGCCCGATTCTTTGCTGCCTTCCCCTCATAGAGAAAAATTTCTCCGTCCTTGCAATAAATTGGCCGCATGGCACGTTATCAAAACAAGAAACATAAAAGCAAACTTGAAACGGAGGAATTTGACTATGTTCAAGAATCTGAGCGGAACCGTCCGCACCCTACTCTTCATCGGAATTGCCGCCATCGTGGTGCTGGCGGCTGTACTGATCGGATCTCTGGCGCTGCGGGTGGATGTGACGCAGGCCCGGGAAACTGCCCTGGCTGCCGCAGGCGGCGGAGAGGTCATCTCCCAGGAAATCGACCAGGAAGGACTCTGGAACGAATACAGCTTTGATATCATGAATGGCGATATGTGGTACGAGGTAGAAATCAACGCCTTCGGAAGCGTGACCGGCCTGGAGAGCAGCCAAAGCGGATACGGTGACTATACCCACCGGGATTGATCGTCCCTGTACGATCACAGGGAGGCCGTAATCCGTTCCCATCCGGTTCCCAGTCCCTCAAAGCCCGCACACCGCCCCAGCCGGGTATTGACCGCGTGGTCCAGCAGGGGCTGCGCCTGGCGGTTTGTGTCCAGACACAGATCCATTGCCAGCACATCCTCCCAGGCCCGGTTAAGGAACGCCACCTCCCGGCGGCCATGGGTACGGGTAATCTCGATACCGCCTGCCCGCCGCAGGTAGTCTTCGATCTGATCTGTATCAAATCCGGCGGCGGCCAGACTCTCAGCCAGTCCCTCCCGGAACAGTCCCGGAAGATCTGCCCACTGCACAGACGCCACATCGTATCGGACAAACGTATACCGGCTGTGACAGTGAACAGCCAGCAGGCATTTGCGCCCCCGCAGGTCGATGACATGCAGATCCCAGCAAAAACGCCGGTCCGGCTCCGTGCCATAGGCCGGCGTTTTCGTCTTCAGAAACCTCTGGAGGGGAAACGTCAATCCCAGTTCCATCACTTGACCTCGTGGGGAAGGGAAATCTTCTCCACCCGGAGCTGTCCGTCTGTGAGTTCCGCCATCATCATGGTGATCTCCTGATGGAACCGCCGGGGGCCGCAGGAACCGGGATTGAGCCACAGCACATTGCCCGTTTTCTCCTGCGCATATTTGTGGGAGTGGCCAAACACCACTACATCCACACCGGTCAGGTCCGCGGGAAGTTCCTTCTTGTTGTGGACCATGGCAAAGGTCACGCCATCCAGCGTCACAGTGAGATCGTGGGGGATGGCCTCCGCCCACGCTCCCCGATCATTGTTGCCCCGAACAATGTACAGCGGCGCATATTGCCGCAGCTGCTCTACAATTTCCGGTTTATTGATATCACCGCCGTGAAAAACAGCGTCGGCCGTTTTCAGATATTCCAGCACCGCAGGCCGCAGCAGGCCGTGGGTATCGGAAAGAATGGCAATCTTCATGTCCGTTTCTCCTATTACGGCTCGATGCGGCGGATCTGCTCCAAATCCCCACTGCACAGGGCCTCCAAATTCCTGAAAATTTTCTCCGGCTCCCAGTCCCACCACCGGAGCTTGAGCAGATAGTCCGTCAGTTCCCGGTCAAACCGGGGACGGATCACACGGCAGGGATTTCCCGCCGCAATGGTGTAGGGCGGAATATCACCGGATACCACGGAATTTGCCCCGATGATGGCCCCATCTCCAATATGAGCGCCGGGCAAGACGGTGACATGCTGGCCCATCCACACATCGTTGCCCACCACGGTATCCCCCTTGAGGGGCAGCTCGTCCAGCGAGGGGGTACACTTCGCCCACCCGTGGGCAAAGATGTTGAAGGGATAGGTGGTGACGGAAGCCATGCGGTGATTGGCCCCATTCATCACAAATTCCACGCCCTTGCCGATGGCACAGAATTTTCCGATGATGAGCCGATCCCCCAAAAATTCATAGTGGTGGGTCACATGGGCCTCAAAATCCTCCCCGCCGGTGGCCGCATCGTCATAATAGGTATACGCCCCCACTTCAATATTGGGGCGGGTGATGACATTTTTTATATAGCAGACACTGGGGATGCTTTCATTGGGATGCACCGCATCCGGGTTCGGTCCAAACATCGCGCGTCCTCCTGTTCTCCGATTTCTGTCTTCCCCAGTATACCAGATTTTCCGGTCCACCGAAAGCACGATCTTTTCCGCCCGATCTTCCCCCGTCAACCGCTGCGCCTCCCATAAGATATAGACCGCTGTGATCCCTGCGTCAAACCCAAAGGCCGTCCGGGCTATTCGCCCGGACGGCCTTTGGGTTTCAGCTGCTTCTTTCAACGCACAAACCGGATTTTCAAGTCTCCTCCAGGGATTCCTGCTCCAGGGCGGCCAATTCCGCATCAGTCAAAAGCGTTTGGTTCATGCCGGTTTGCTCAAAAAAGTTTTGAACAGCCTCCGGGTCTGCCAGTGCCGGATCCAGAGGCAGGGTAAACATACAGCCCACCACATCGTCCCGCATGGTGAGGGTTCCATCCTCCGCCGCGGAGAACTGTCTGTAGGAGGGCACAAAGCCCTGGTACACCGCCATGTATACGGTGTGGTCCGCAAAGATCTGGATATCTTTCGTGTCCATGACATAGTACGCTCTCCCATCCTGCAAAAAGGACACGCGATTTCCATCCAGCGAGAAGATATTCACCGACTGCGGAGGATACCCGGCCACCAGTGGCGTAATGGTAAACATACCGTTGCTCGTCACGTCGTAGTTGTCTTTCGTAAGCGGCATACCGTCCGTGCGGGCCACGGATACCACAGCATAGGTACGGCTCTCTTCCACATCCGAACACCAATCGGAAATTCCTGCTCCGGAAACCAGTCCGCCCAGGGTAACCGTGTACATGTCAACCTGCGCACTCTCATTGACCAGTATGGCGTCCTCCCCCGCAAACGCCTGCGCCAGCAGGGGATCCTGGATTTCTTCCGCCACCTGGGCCGGCGTCAGCCACAGCACCGCAGCGGATACGGACAGTGCCAGCAGCGCCACCGCAACCGCGGCAGCCAATATCCATTTCCGGCTTTTTCGGACCGTCATTTGGGATTCCTCCTTTTCCAAGTTTTGGAGGCGGCAGCGCAGCATCGCTTGGGTTCGTGTCTCGAAATCATCGGAAAAGGGAATCGTGTCAAACGCGCGCCGGTATTCCTCCCGGCTGACAGGTTCTCTCATGATCTTCCCTCCTTCAAAAGCCGCCGCAGCCGCTCCCGACCACGCGCCAGGCGTGTTCCCACCGTTGGAACAGGTACGCCCAGCAAGTTCGCAATTTCCTGAATGGAATATCCCTCGTAGTAATGGAGATGGATCACAGCGCTGTACTTCTCCGGTAAAGCACGGACCGCGGTCAGTAAGGGCTCTGCCTCCGGCTCCGGCGCAGCGGCCAGAGCCGCCTCCTCCAGCGGGAGATTCCGTCGGGCCGCAGACTTCCGGATGTCGCAGGCCCGGTGAAGGGTGGTGCGGATCAGCCATGCTTTTTCATGTTCGGCGTCCCGAAACACCGGCTGCGTGGTCAGCAGCCGCAAAAAGGCCTCCTGTACGGCATCCTCCGCATCGGCAGGAGATGCCAGGCGGGCAGCCGCCAAGCGCAGCAGCATGGGGCTGTATGTTTTCACCAGACGGCGGATGTCTTCATCGGTACCAGATGTATGCACAGGTTCCTCACTCCCTTCTCCTATCACACGAACCAGGAACGGCAAATTTTTCACTCCGGGACAACTTTCCCGCTTCCCCGCAAAAAAGCCCGCCAGATGGCGGGCTTTGGAAGCTGTTCAGTGCAGGCGCTCCTGCATCCGGCGGAAAAAGCTGCGGGCGTTCTCCAGATCCTGCACATCCGGATGTCCCTTGGCGATTCCGCCCATGAGCTTAAAGGGGCCGAAGGTATCGTAGCCGCGGCAGGAGAACTCTCCCAGTACCGGGCAGCCTTTCTCCTTGGCAATCTCCGTGAGGGCCTTGGCCCCGGTTCCCTTGGCCACGCCGTAGGTATAGACGAAGAACACCGGTTTTCCCTGGGGCAAATACCGCCGGGCGAATTCCACCACGGCCTTTTGAACTTCAAACCCATAAATTCCGGAGGCAAGCCCGACGCAGTCATATTCCTCCAGCCGGACGCTCTGGCGGGTGGTCACATCCACGAGGTCCACTTCTCCCTCCCCCGCCATGGCCTCCAGCACCTTCCGGGTATTCCCATGGTGCCGGGAATAGTAGCAAATGACCGTTTTCATGTAGGATTCCCTCCTTGCAGGGTCCAGCCGAAGTCGTTGTGATAGATCATCTGGCGGGTCATCCCGCCGTCAATGCAGATGTTCTCCCCGGTGATGAAGCCCGCTTTATCCGAGCAGAGGTAAAGCACCATGTTGGCAATGTCCATGGGGTTGCCCACCCGGCCGGCGGGCTGCTGGAGCGCATCCGGCCCCTCGTAGACCGTGTAATCGGTGTCGATCCAGCCGGGAGCGATGGCGTTCACCCGCACCCGTCCGGCCAGGCTTACCGCCAGGGCATGGGTCAGGGCGGAGATCCCGCCCTTGGCCGCCGTGTAGCTCTCCGTCTGGGGCTGGCTCATCCGGTCCCGGGAGGACGAGATATTCACGATGGCCGCACCGGGGGCAAAGTGGGGCGCAAACAATTTGGCGAGATAAAACGGCGCGGTAACCCCTACCCGCAGGGCGTAATTGAATTCTTCATAACTGCATGCATCGATCCCCTTCATCAACGGCAGGGCGTTGTTGATGAGATAGTCCACATGGCCATAGTCATCCAACACTTTACGGGCAAAATCCTCCAGAACCTTTTGATCCGCCAGATCTCCCTGATAGTACACATTCGGCATCAGGTCGATGACGCACACGTTTGCTCCGGCCTTGCGGAATTCCCCGGCAATGGCCTTGCCGATGCCTTTGGCACCGCCGGTAACCACGGCGACTTTATTTTCAAACATCCTGGTTCCTCCTCAGTCTGCATCCTCGTCCAGGGCTTCCAACAGGAAGCTCACCGGGCGGAAGCCATCGTTGCAGGAGAGCATGGCGGATTTGGGATTGCGCATCCAGCCATCGTAAAAGTTCTCCGCGCCGTGGCTCAGGGCCAGCACGAAGGGCGAGAGGGTATCCCAGGCACTCTGGCAAAACCCCTCAGGTCTGGTCCAGCCGTTGGCGATAAAGACCTGCCCCACCTTCATGTCACAGGCATGGGAAATGGGATTTTCATATTGGGCCATGAGATCCTCGTACTGCGCCATCCGCATGACCGTAATCCGGCATTTTTTCATATGATGATTCCCTCACAGTGGTCGATCTCGTGCTGGATGATCTGGGCCGTCCACCCCGTGAAGGTCTTCAGCCGCTCCTGAAACTTCTCATTTTGCCAGCGTACTTTGATGGACTTCCACCGCTTGGCCGGACGAATGCCAGTCAGGGAAAGGCATCCTTCCTCCGCGTCATAAGGCCCGGACTTTTTGACAATCTCCGGGTTGAACATGACCATATAGGTGCCCTCGTTGTCAAAGGCAATGATCCGCTTGTTGACCCCGATCATATTGGCCGCCATACCCACACAGCCGTCCTTGTGGTGCTCCAGGGTCTCCAGCAGGTCGGCGGCAATCTGAATGTCCTCCGGCACGGCGGGCTCCGCCTTCTGGGCCAGGAATGTCTCGTCTTTGCAGATCTCTCGAATCATAACAGGTTCTCCTTCCTTTCTTGGATGGCTGCCGCAATAGTCTGGGCGGCAAGGCGGGACCCCCGCTCGTTGGGGTGGATACCGTCGTCGGCGTACAGGTCTTGGGTCTGGGACAGTTCATAAAAGCGCCGCCCCACATCGGCAAGCAAGGCACCGTTTTCCCGGGCTGCTTTGTGATATGCCTCGGACAGTTTGCGAGCCATTTCATCATAGTCCCAGCCCTTGGCACGCAGTTTGGCGCCATTTTTTTGATAGGCCCAGGTGGCATAGAGAATGGGAACTGCCCCCTGTTCCCGGATCTGCCTGCAGAGATTCTCCACACTGGAAAAAAAGCTTTTGGGAGCGGTGATCGGCCCATGGCTCATCTCCTGAAGGACCACATAGTCCCATTTCTCATGGGCAAGCGCTGCCTGGGTGCGCTCACCCAGTTTGGTATCTGGATTTCGATGCTCCGACAGCCGCGCCCCGCCCCGGGTGTGGGAGACCACCTCCCCGCCAGTCAGTTCGGCCAGCTTCCGGGGCAGGTTGTTGGCCGAGGTAAGGCTGTTGCCCAGCATGAGAATCCGCATAGTTGGGAGTTCCTTTCCGTAAAAATACCGCAAAGACTTTGGCAGTTCTGGTCACCGTACCGGGGCATCCTCCATCTGAGAAACCTCGTCTGTAGCTTCCAGTTTGAAGATTACCGGACGCAGACCGTCGTTACAGCTGCAAATGGCTACGCCGGGCTTGCGGATCCAGTCGCCATAATAAAACAGGTCTGTTCCCGCTCCGTGGGCCAAAGCAAATACATACTGATAGATCGCCTTCCAGGCCTCATCACACATGCCTTCAGGCTTTGCGTAGTCGGCATAAAACACCTGGCCGGCTTTCAGCATGGGACAGGCGGTCAGTCCCTCCACGCCATACTCCGCAGCCAGTTCCCGATCCAACGTGGTTTTCAGGACCGTAATCTTGACCCGTTTCATATAGGCCTCCTTCTTTCATTGATCTATGGGGATCGTTCTGCCATCGATGTCCCGGAACGTCAAACTTTTATCTGTTCCAGCCCAGCACCGTATGAAGCGCGGCCTCCGTTGCTGCCGGAAAATTCTTCCGCACCTGCTGATAGATCCACGCTTTGGACTGTGCGGGCTCTTCGGCGTAGGCCGAGGCAATGTATTCATAACCCCACAAGGCCTCTGGAGTGGCGTAGACACTGATCGGCCATCCGTAGGGCTGTCCCTTTTTATTGAGACGCTGCCGGAAATCCCGTATCAGCAGATAGCCACCCATCTGGAGATCCGTAACCGTTCCCTCAAAGTTCTTTTCGCCCCCCTTGCCGAATCCGGCCAGGCGCTTGAGCTCAAAGGCGTACAGCTCATCTTTGAGAGCAAACTGATCCATCACATGCTTCTTACGCAGGCTGACCAGTCCCTCATCCCAGCGGCTGTCAAAGTCATACCCATCCCGCCGCCAGTTGGCAAACTGCGGAAACCATGCCTTGGAGATAAATCCAGCCTTTTTCCCGAAAAACTTGCCGTAGGCCACTTGGCCGCTTCGGGCAATGAACTGCCGCCACTCCCAGGGATCCTGCTCTGGATCTCCGCTCCACCAGTACCGGTCGGACGTGTGCTCCTCGGCAGAAAATCCGTCAATCTCATTTCGAAAAAGGGGCAGGAATCCAATCTCATCGATCCAACGGATCAGCTCCTGCCAGCTGCGGATGCGATACGGGTCGTCCCAGCGGAGTCCCCGCATGACCCATTCGCCATTCTCAATGGCCATAACACATGCCCCCTCGTTCCACACACTATTGACATTATAACACATCAACATCGGGAACGCCATTGGCAGCCAGACGGAATGGAAGACTACACCGCTTTGTTAGCTCTCCGCATGCTTGGAAAGCGCTATCTGCCCGGTGCCATAAAGCATCCGGGAATCATTCCGCGCACACCTTGCCAGATGTCCACGACGCAGCGGCAGGGAAGCTCGCCTTCCCTGCCGCTGCGCCCGACCGCTGAAGATGCTCATCCGACCATTGCAATTGGTCAAGTACAGCATCAATGCCGCGGCCCTCCGTTCTATCTCAGATCCTATCGGCCAGCGCGGCAGCCTGCCGGCAGCCGTCCGTCTTTGCAATATCGCCCGGGTTTAAAACTCCGGGAATCAGCACTTCGCCTACCATTTTCCACTTGTTCAGCGCGGCGGTCCGCTCCACGGGAATGCGCACTCCGTCCAGAACCGAGAGATCGTCCTCCTCACAGCAGGCAATCAGGGCGCACGCTTTCCCGGCAATGTCCTTTCCGCCCACCACCAGGGAATACATGCGGTCGATGACGCCCTTGATCTGGGCCGGAATGGAGTACCAGTAGACCGGCATCGTAAAAACGATGACATCCGCATCCAGGATTGCCGGCGCAATGATGTTGAAATCATCATCGAAGGAACATGCTTTCCCGGTTTTGAAGCAGGTCTCACAGGCATGACAGCCGCCGATTTTCATCATGGCCGCGTCAAAGCGGGTGATGGTATGTCCCTTTTCCTCCGCCGCCCGGATGAAGCTGTCTGTCATGGCAAAGCTGTTGCCGTTTTTCCGGGGACTGCCTGTAATCACAACGATTTTCTTGCTCATGATGGTACCTCCCAATGCGGGGAGATTGACGCTCTCCCCTGTTGATGCTACAATCATAGCAAGAACAGGAGAAAGAACAAGTACGCACATGAAAGTGTGGTACTTGCATTGAGGTTCGATACTTACTGAAAGGAAAGTGTTTATGAAGAACGCAGATGCCTATAAAACCTGCATTTCCAATGCAAACCTGGCGGATACAGGATTCAGCTACACCTTGTCTCTGATCAACGGCAAATATAAAATGACCATTCTCTATACCCTCATGAGCTTTGGGGTGGTCCGCTTCAATGAGATGAAAAAGTATATTGGGGAAATCTCCTACAAAACCCTCAGCTCCACACTCAAGGAGCTGGAGGCCGACCAGTTGGTCCACCGGGAAGAATACCCCCAGATCCCGCCCAAGGTGGAATACAGTCTTACGGAGCGCGGCAAATCTTTGATTCCCATTCTGGATCAGATGTGTGACTGGGGCGAACAAAATCGTCTGTAAAGAATCTGAAATTCTGACCGCTTCCAACTCTCTCAAAACGCCCGGATGCAGATCGATTGCATCCGGGCGTTTTGTCCGTGCCTTTTGTATGAAGATGGATTGAACGGAAACCTGCACTGCAATGAAGAAAACGATTAGATTCTCACTGCCTCCGCTTCCTCCCGGCACTGCTGTGCGGTGTGGGGCCGATTTCCCGGGCTTGACAAAACGAAACGGCTGGTTTAATATGTAACCAGCTACTTATTTTGAGAGATGGAGTTGGTCTGTCCATGATGCCGTTCGGTTTGAAAATCGCCATCATCAACCGGGCCTTCCGCAAAAAGTTGGATGAAAAGGCCGCCGCCATGGGGCTGACAGCTGTGCAGCTGCGGGTGCTGGGTTCTGTCAGCCGGCTGGAGGCAACCACGGAGGACGAGATTCACCAGAACGACCTGGAGCGGCTGGAGCATGTGAGCCACCCGGCTATGACCAAGCTTTTGCAGCGGCTGGAAAGCAAGGGCTTTATCCGATGCGTCCCCAGCGCAAGGGACCGGCGGTATAAGGTCATCACCTGTACAGAGCGGTCTGCCGGAATCCACAACATGATCCTTGCCCAGGACGAAGAGGTTTTTGCCGAGCTATGCGGAACCTTGTCGGCCCAGGAACGTGCATCTCTGCAGCATCTGGCGGATGCGATTGTGCAAAACATCGACCAGGAGACACTCTCCGAACCAGAAAACTGAATTCCACAGGCAGTGTGCTGAGGATGAAACTCGGGTACACTGCCTGTATCTCTGTCCAAATAAGTAACTAGTTACCCAAATAAAAAAAGGAGCATCCAATATGGAACATGAACTCTCGCAAACCCAAAGTCCCTTTGCCACCGAACCCATTGGCCGGCTGATCGTGAAGTTTGCCGTCTCCAGCGTGATTGCTCTGCTGGTAAATTCACTGTACAACATCGTCGATCAGATCTTTATCGGCAACGGTGTGGGGTATTTGGGCAATGGTGCCACCAACATCGTATTTCCCATTACCATCATCGCTCTGGCTCTGGCCATGATGATCGGCAACGGCGGCGCAGCCTACCTGAGCCTTAAGCTGGGGGAAGGTAACGTGAACAGCGCCAAAAAAGGAATCGGCAACGCCGTGACCATGGTGACCGCGGTCAGTATCGTCTTGGCTGCCGTATTTCTGCTCTTCATCAATCCAATCCTTACGCTGTTCGGCGCCACAGATACACTGCGCCCCTATGCGCTGGACTATGGATGGATCATCGGCATTGGGCTCCCGTTCATGATGATTTCCGGCGCCATTAACTCCATGATCCGGGCGGACGGCAGTCCCAAGTATGCCATGTTCTCCATGGTCATCGGAGCCGTTCTCAATGTGATCCTTGACGCCGTGTTTATCTTTCCCCTTCAGATGGGGGTCCAGGGTGCCGCCATTGCCACAGTCATTGGTCAGGTTGCCTCTTTTGTGGTATCCGTTGCCTATCTGCCCCGGTTTAAGACGGTCCGTTTGAATAAATCCGCCTTCTGCCTGGATACCAAAGCCTGCGGCAACATTGTGGTCTTTGGCTTGAGCAGCTTCATCACCCAGTTTGCCATTACCATCGTGATGGCCCTGACCAACAACCTGCTGGCCCAATACGGGGCCCAGTCCGTCTATGGCGCCGACATCCCCCTGACGGCTACAGGCATCGTGATGAAGGTCAACCAGATCATGATTTCAATTCTTCTGGGCATTGCCACCGGTGCCCAGCCCATTATCGGCTTCAACTATGGCGCCAAAAACTTCCACCGGGTAAAAAAAGCTCTGGAAATTTCCCTAATTGCCTCGGAAATCATCTCCGTCCTGGCATTTTTGCTGTTCCAGTTTGCCCCTATGTCCGTTATCTCTCTGTTTGGTTCCGAAGACGGCCTGTACAACGAATTCGCTGTCAAGGCTTTCCGAATCTTCCTGATGCTCTGCCCTCTGACGGGTTTTCAGACTGTCATTGCCGTCTACCTTCAGGCTGTAGGCAAGCCGGTCATGTCCGCGCTTCTCTCTGGCCCGTCAAATCATCTTTTTTGTCCCGGCGGCACTGCTGCTGCCTCTGACCCTGGGGGTGGAAGGCGTTCTGTGGACTGGCCCCGTGGCGGACGGTCTCGCCTTCCTGATGTCCTTGGCACTGCTCCTGTATGAAAGACATCACCTGAAGAAAAGCCACGCGGCTCAGCTGGCCGCTCAGCCCCAATGATCGCAGAAGGAGGATATAAAGAATGAAAAACAGAGTCATCACCATCAGCCGCGAATTCGGTAGCGGAGGCCGCACCATCGGCAAACAGGTGGCGGCGGAACTGGGCATCCCCTGCTATGACAACGAACTGCTGCAAAAAATTGCTCAGGAGAGCGGTTTCCATGAAAACTATGTCAAAGAAGCCGGAGAATACGCGCCCGGCGGATTTTTGGCCAGCGCATTTTCCCACCGAAATTCCGGTCCCAACAATGCCGACTATCTCTGGACAATCCAATACCGAATCATCTCGGAACTGGCTGAAAAGGGCCCCTGTGTCATCGTAGGCCGGTGCGCGGATTACATTCTCCGGGATAAGGCGGACTGCCTGCGAGTCTTTATCCACGCGGATTTAAAGTTCCGGGCGGAGCGCATTGTGCAGGAATACGGCGAACGGGCGGAATCCCCGGAACAGCGGCTGAAGGACAAGGACAAGCGCCGGGCGGCCTATCACCGGTTCTATACTGATATGAAATGTGGACATGCCCAGAACTACGATCTCACGCTCAACAGCGGGACACTGGGAATTCGTCAGTGCGTAAACATCATCAAGGGGCTTTATTGAGGCGGATGGAAGTTCCCCTTCCGGCGGCATCCCCCCGGACCGGAAGCGCCCTGCTGACGATGCGGGTGAGGAATCTCTCCCCCGAACAACGAAAACAACAATATCCCGCATCTGGCCCAGCCTCCCAGATGTGCGCCAGCGGCGGCACGGACGGTGCCGGGAAGACAGCATCTCAAAGGAGCAATCCCCCTGCGTCGCGTGGGACGCAGGGGGATTGTGTGAAACCAGCGAGATCTCTTGAATCCATGACCTGCTGACCGCGAAAATCATTTTGCGTTAAAACCGTTGCAGTGCAACGGTTTTAACGCATTTTATCGCAAAAATCAGCCGGGCAGGAACCGGTTGTGAAATACCGCTCCCGCATGATCTCTCGTGCCGCTCCACAATGTAGGGCACTGTGTGGGGACAGGGGTTCCCTCCTCGTTTTTCAATACGCTCAAAGCTTTTGAATACTGATCTTGATCCGGTATCGCGGATGGTAGCCTGTATTGCAAACCTGATCCCGTACAATATTGTCGCCCCGGAACGCTGACAGTGCGAGGCCGATGAGCCCCATATAGAGCACCGTTGTGACATTGCCCATCAGCAGCGGGAAAAGGCCGCCGTTCCAGGTAAAGCCCAGATTCCAGGCAACGCTGAGCAGGGCCGGTACGCTCAGCATCACCACCACCGTGACCACCAAAAACTGCCCCAGCTGGCTCCTCTGGCGCAGGCAGCGAACCAGCAGGCATCCCACCAGTCCCGCAAAAATCAACATCAGCAGCAAGAACGGCAGCCAGCCTAACCGGTAGATCAGGGTCGTCAGCAGGTTGTCGCTGTTGCAAAGAGGCATCACGCTCTCATAAGGATACGTGTACTCCCAGCTGCCCTGTCCCCACCACTGGGAGACTTCCAGGGACCGGCGGATATTGAGTCCATACCACCCCATACCCAGCGGATCCCTCTCCGGATGCAGGGCAGTGGTCAGCCGGGGGAAGGAATACCCTGAGCGCAGGCACCAGTATCCCACGGTTCCGATTATACCCGCCACACAAACGCCAAAAAATGTAAGGGACTTCCACCGTCCGACGCCGAACCAGTTCTTCCAGCAGGCCATCAGCATCAGCACAAATCCCACCGCCAGCAGGCTCACCAGCGCCAGCATATACGGGATCCAACAGCAAAACAACGCCAGCGGAACCCCGCCTAAAATGGCCATCACCAGCCCCCGCCAGCCCTTTGACCGGCAGGTGTACAGCCAGCCGACATAGACCACCGGGGCAAAAAGGACCATATAGCGGGCATAGAACGCAACCCCGGCCACCTGGGGTGAGAAGCGCCACATCAAAAGTGTGAAAACCAGAAACCCCACGTAGATTTTCCCGGCATAATGTCCCAAACAGGAGATGTCCAGAAAATACCCGGCCAATAAGGCCCCGCAGCCCAGCATAAACGCCAGGCCCGCCCGCAGCGGGTCAAGATTCTGGTAGGTATCCGCCCAGTCCGCAGTCAGCCAAACCCGAAGAACTGTACCCGTCAGGGCAAACACCGCCGTCAGGGCCAGCAGACCCCATTGGGGTTTCGGCCGGTGAATTCGGTCCAGCTCCGCTCCCACAGTGACGGGGTCTCCCATCTCCTCCACCGCCAAACGCTCCGCCTCTTCCCGTCCCTCAGCGGCAAAGGCGTCCCTCTGATCCTCCAGGTGCTGGCGCAGCTCCGAGATCACCACCCGGCGTGCCCGCTCCCACCGGATTTGTTCCCCGGCAGTTTCCAGATAAGCGCGGATGTTATCAGGCTCCGGCACAGCAGGCCCCTCCTTTCAGCACTTGTCCAACCGCCCTGGCGTAGGTCTTCCAGGACGCTTCCTTCTCCCGCAGCGCGGCATGTCCTTGATCGGTCAGATGATAATAGCGTCTGGATTTCCCGTTCGCGGCTGCCTGCTCATAGGCAGTGACAAATCCCTTCTCCTCCAGCCCATGCAGCAGCGGATACAAAGTCCCAGCCTTCAGGTGAAAGGTATCATCCGAGCGGCGTCTGAGTTCTTCAATCATCTGATAACCGTACAAATCCCCATCCTCCAGCAGCTTCATGACCAGCAGGGGGATGCTGCCGCTAACAAAGCTCTTGTCCAGATCCATATTTCCGCCTCCGTATATAGGATATCTATATAAGATTATAGATAGATATCCTATATATGTCAAGGGTCCTGTTTCAGGAATCCACCTTCGTCCAGGGCCTACTTCCCCACTTCTCCTCAGCCATCCAGACAGCCCGATTCCTGGCCGGTTTTTGTTTCAAAAGCCTGCAGGCTCAAAATTGGCGTTTCAGCAAAGGATATCGGGGCTCCAGTTCAGAAAATCTCCAGAGATGAAACGGCGCAGCGGGTAGAATGGGAAGTCTCCCAGGGCTGAATCCGGCGATTTCGGCCTACCGAAAAAATATAAACAGAGGGTGGTGGCTGCAAAGCATCCACCACCCGATCACAGCAGCCATCGGACTTCTCTGCCTTGGTCCATCAGGCCATTACCTAGGCCCTGGAAGCCCGGCGGCACAGGACCCTATGCGCACATTTGCAGGAGCGGCACGGCAGATGCCGTGCCGCTCCCCTTTTCTCTGCGCGTTCGCAGGAAACCGCTCCCCAAGGCCGCGGGAAGGGGTTCCCTGTAGGATCTCCGCTCAGGCCGGACCCAGGGAACAGGCGGACAGAGAGCTGTCAGTCATAATAGCTATAGACATAATACAAATGCTCAGTATACCCCTCGCCATCGGGTGCATCGATCTCAAGCACATCGTCCATACGCGTCACCCGCCCGTGCGCATCATATTGATACACGTTGGTAAAGGTGTACCCGTCGTTCCGCGCAATCACCGTCTGGAGGAGCCGCCCCTTTTCATCGTATGTGTAGCGGATCTCCGCATCATCGTACGCCATGACCGCCTGTGTCACAACACCCTGCGCATCATACACATATTCCGCCATCGTGTCCGGAAGGATTCGGCCCTGGGCGTCGTAGCAATAGACGCCGTTGGAGCTGCTGATCAGCTGCCCCAGGCTGTCCCATTCCATACGGACCTGTTCCGTCTCGCCGTCGTTTGCACCCTTTATCTCTCCGGCCACCGGCAATCCCGCGTCATTGTATTCTGTCGCCTGGTACGTGGAGAGCAATTGATCGCGCTTGCCCTCATACATTTTGTACGCGTCCCATCTCCAAAGGGAACTGCTCCCGCGATTTCCAAAGCCGCGCATCTCCGTCAGCTGCGTGAGCAGTTCCGCGTCCTCTGTCGCCCCGACGCCCTGCTGCAAAATCTCCTGGGCGGCCTCCGGGTCGCCCAATGCGAGGTACACATCCGACAGCTTGGAATAGACCTCCGCCAACTGCTCGTCCAGCTCCACAGCCGTCAGATAGTCCTCCAGGGCGCGTTCATACGCCGTTCTGGCCGTATCTGACAGTTTCGCCGGCTCTGCGGCAGCCAGCTCCGCAGTCCCCATATATGCGTCGCCGCGCCCCACAAAGGCCTCCGGCCGCCTGGGGTCGATCTCGATAGCCGCCGTAAAAGCCAGGATCGCCTCCTCATAATTGCCCTCCGACAAGTACCGCACTCCCAGATCGTACTGTTCCTGCCAGGTCTCCTGGGTGCTTTGCCCGCAGGCCGCCAGAGACAGGACCATCCCAATGGTCAATATCACCCGTATCCATGGCTGAAATCCCTTCATGTTCTCTCCTCTCTTCTCCGCTGGACAGCCGCCCATCATCCGGCCTCTATAACCGTTCCGGTGATCTGCATATTCGCCGCATCAAACGCGTACTCCTCCGGAATTGTAAATGTCCACCGGAGCGTTGTCCCCGCGACCTCCAATTCTGCCGGTGCAATTACAATGGAAGACCGGTCGCTGTCAAACAGCCAGACATTCGACTGCATCTCATGGAGCGTGATCGTCTTTTCCGGGGCGTTTTCATCTTTCCAATAGCTTGTACCTACTTCATACTGGCGGGTCCCGTCGGTGAACCGGACCATCCACTGGCAGTCGCAGCCATTTACCGGCGTATCCTCCCGGTTTACCGCATAGCTGCTTTGCAGGTCCGGAACATGCAGGGAGAGCGTCAGCTGGTTTCCTTCCGCCCGGATGGAGCTGTTTCCATCTTCAGACAAAACCTCATTCCCATTGCCGCCGTCCGGCGCTTCCTTGTCCAACTGCTCCAATCGTTCCCCGAGGCCCGCATCCCCTGTGGCCGCACAACCGGCTTCCAGGGTCGCCCGTGCCGCGTCCCAATCTCCTTGTTTGATGTACACGTCCGCCAGACCCAGCCAGGCCCCGGACAGCATTTCATCCAGGGCGATAGCGGCCTCATAGTCCTCCTGTGCCGCGGTCAGATGTTCCGCTGTCGCGCCCGACCGCCCATACGCATCGCCGCGCCCTACAAGGGCCTCCGGCCGCCTGGGGTCGATCTCGATGGCCGCCGTAAAAGCCAGGATCGCCTCCTCATAGTCACCTTCTGATAAATACCGCACCCCCAGGTCGTACTGCTCCTGCCAAGACCCCTGGGCGCTTTGCCCGCAAGCAGCCAGGCAGCTCACGATCATGAAAATCAACCATATCCTTCCGATCTTCTTCATTGCCTTCTCTCCCAAATAAATTCCGTTCCAAATGCAGGACGGGGCCGGGCAGCCTGATACATTCCCCCTGCCGCTCCCGACAGTTCGGGCTCATCCGTCCTTTTCCAAAAATGCGCCGTCTCCCGGAAACGGCTCTCCGCCGGAATTCGGCAGCAGCTCTGTGGCCGCACCCGGCAGCACAGTCCGGCTGTCTCCAGCCGCCTTCCGCCCCGGCAGTACCGTTTGCCCGTCATACACCGTATCCGGCGCTTCCCCGTCCGGCGGGTTCACTTCGTCAAAAACTGTGACGGGATCATCCGCGGCGGTCCCCCCTTTCCGCTCGCCCAGGTCCGTGTCCGTACCGGGGAACCGGTTTCCGGGCGCACCGCGGGGCCGCTTCAGCCAAAAGAGACCCGCCAGCAAAACTGTCACTCCCAGCAGCGCGATCCCCCCATAAAACAGCCATTGTCCGGCAGTCATTATATCGTCCTCCTCGTTTTCCGTTCACAGCCAGCCGTTTCGCCGCAGGCTCTCGATCAGGCTCCCAAGCTGCTGGTAATAGGTCGTCTCATCCGAGCTGCGGAGCATCCGGCCCGCCGTCTCATACTCCTCCAAGGCAGGCGTGTAATCCCGGCCGGCCTGTGGCTTCTCATTTTCCACAGTGACCAGCAGCATTCCTCTCAGAGCGTGAGGCATATAATCCTCAGGGAACTTGGCCTCATAGGCAGCCAGCGCCTGCTCCGCCCGGTCATAGTCTTCCAGCTCATAGTAGATCGTGTAGAGGTTGGAATAGAGATACTCCTTCGTCACACCCAACTCGATGACCCGGCTGAAGCAGTCGGCCGCCTTGGCCGCGTACTCCCCCGGAACGGAGGGATCCGTATGCCAGGCCTCAAAATAGGCCAGCGCCAACATCTCCCACAGTACGCTGTCGTAGCGCAGCCCCTCCTGCACCACGGCGCCGGAGAGCAGCTCGGCGGATTTGGTAGCCGGATGGGGGATGGGCGATTCATTCACCCGCGCCAGGGCCGCACAGTCCCGGTACAGATCGCCCAGTGACAAATAGCACCGCCGTGTCAGGGCCGATGTCCGGCTCTGCTCCAGCGCCGACAAGAAGGCGGTCTCTGCCGCAAGATAATCTTTCCGTGCGAAAGAGACCTCCCCCTGCACATATGTCGTGACATCCGGGTGAGCCCCCTTGCCGCTCAGGCTTTCCAGCACCTGCTCCGCCTGGTCGATCTGCCCCAGACGGCCGAGGCACACGGCATAGTCCCGCAGATTGTCCACAGACAGATCTTTTACCTTGGAAAAGCCCTCCGCCGCAAGTTCATACTCCCCCAGCTCAAACTGCGCCGAGGCGACGGTCAGCTGCGTCTGGGGGTCCTGGCCGTACGCCGCGAGGGCGGCCGTGCCATGGTCCACACAGGCCTGCCATTGTCCGTTCAGATACAGCGCATAGGTCTCCTGCCGGTCCGCGTCCACGCGCTCCGGGAAGAGATCCCGGGCCTGATCCAACAGCGCCGCAGCCTAGTCCAGGTCCGTTTCATACAGCTCGCTGGCGGCGGAGAGGAGACCGACATACCGCTGTTCCTTCTCCTGACCCATGACGGCGCGCCCGCTGATCATCAGTGCGGCGGACGTCGCCAGCAGCCCCAGAATCAGCGCTGTTTTCGCCCGCCTGGCCGCCACGTATTTCCGGTAGACATGATCGTACCGGTACCGGTGGTTCAGATCGTCCACCAGTTCCGCGACGCTCTGGTAGCGGGCCTCCGGCTCGGGCTGGACGCACCTGAAGAGAATGTGCTCCATGCCGCAGGAGAGGGACGGCACCAGCTGCCGGGCCGGAACAAAACCGTAGGGCGGAGCATAGGGACTCTTTCCGGTCAGCAGGTGATACATGGTCACCCCCAGGCTGTATATGTCTGTTCTGGCATCTGTCTGGGCCGTCCCGAACTGCTCTGGGGCTGCGTAGCCCTTGGTACCGATACAGGCAGTATCGCCGCCGGATTCCTGCTTGTACGTCCGGGCAATGCCGAAGTCGATCAGCTTCAGCATCCCGTCCGGCTGGAGCATGATATTGGCCGGCTTCATATCCCGGTAGATGATGGGATGGGGCGCTTGCCGGTGCAGGTAGTCCAGCACATCACAAAGGTCCAGAAACCACTGCACGCCCCGGGTTTCCTCCACTCTGGTCTCCCGGTCCAAAAACGCCTGGAGCGTGATGCCCTTCACATAGTCCTCCACGATGTAAACGGCGCTCTCATCCTCAAAAATGTCCACGATCCGGGGCAGCATCCGGTGGTCCAGATTTTTCAAAATATTGGATTCCGCCAGGAAGTCGAACCGGGCCCCCTGGGCCTTGCGCACCTCCTTCACCGCCCAGCAGGTATGGAGGCGCTTGTGCTCGGCCAAGTATACGGTGGACATGCCGCCTCTTCCAATGACGGATCGGATCTCGTATGTATCGTTGAAGGTGATGTTCATAGTGGTCTCTCCCTGTGTCGTAATCAGGCGTCTGCCCGCTTCCCGGCGGGGAAGCGGGCAGCGGGATTTCGAAGAGGCATGCCGTGCCGAAGTCCGTCCTCCCGCAGCCGCCTCCGCCTTGCGGTAAAAATAAGCGATACCTGGCTGAAAAACCAAGTATCGCTTATCTTTTGTTTGCTGATCCCTCCTGACGAATGCCGTGCGTATCACGGGATCTGCATTACCTTCTTACGGGTACCCGTCCGGGGACCGGCAATCTTCGCTTACACAGTCTGATTCTCAACGAATACAGACAGGCGGTGCAGCAGGACCGCCAGCTGTGCGCGGGTCGTGGATCCCTGGGGATCCATGTAGTAGTTGCCCACGCCCTTGAAGATGCCGAACTGATAAAGCACCTGGAAGGCATCGTTCTCCTCCTGGGTCATCAGGGAAGCGTCGGCAAAGGCCACCGGCTCCTCCGGCAGCGTGCAGTCGATGCCGCTGTGCTGGAGATACTTCACCAGCATCACGGCGAACTTGGCCCGGGCAATGGGCGGCTGGCCGGTGAAGTGCTCATCGGGCAGCAGGCCGCTCTCCATGGCCCAGTTGGCAGCGTTGGTGTACCACTGGCCAGCGTCGATCTGGGGATAGCTGACAGCCGCATAGTCGTCCAGATTCACCTGATCCATCCGGGCCAGCACCGTCACCACCGTAGCGGCGGAGATGGGGCCGTAGGGAGCGTAGATCTGCTCGGTGACGCCGATCATCAGCTTCTGCTGATAGGCCCAGTCTACATCGGGATAGAACCAGTCGCTGCTGGAGATATCCTGGAAGATGTCCGCCGTGGTCTGGACATTCTGAGAGGGCTTATTGGCGTTGTGGTCCACCGCAGGCTTGGAGCTGCCACCGGACCCGGAGGAACCGCCAGATCCGGAGGAACTGCCGGAAACGGTGTAGTTCTGGGCGGCCTTCTTCACCGTGTTGGTATCGCTCTTGTCGGCACGGAACTCGGCGGCAATGGTGTGCGTGCCCTTACCGGCGTCGCGGAAGGTCTGGGCATAAATGGTGATCTTGGTGCTGCCCTCTTCGGACTTGAAGTCCTGGTTCTCCACCAGCTCACGGCCGTCCAGATAGAACTTGTAGAACTCGCCGTAGGTGCCCTGAGAGCGGAACACCTGGTCCTCATAGGAGGTCAGCTCCGCAGGAACACGGTCCAGCAGCTCATAGCCCATATCGGTGGAGCCTTCCACGTTGGCGTCCGTGTTGTCGAGGACCGTCAGGGTAAACTGCTTGGTCTCGGTGCGGCCGCTGCGGGTAAACTCCGCCTCCACAGTGAAGGTAAAGGAGCCGCTCTCCATCGGCACGCCGTACAGCTTGCCATTTTCATAAAGGGTCACACCCTGGGGCAGGCCGCCGGAAACAATCTGGAAGCGCACCGCGTCGGACGCACCCATGACGTTGGTCTGGATCACGCTGGCATAGGGCACGTACTTGACGCCGCCGCCGATGCTCTCCGTGGTGATCTTCTCCACACCGGCCGTACCGATCAGCTTGATGCGCACTTCCTGATCATCCGTGGGATCGTCGGGGGTGCCCATGTCGGCCTTGATGACCAGAGTGCCGCTGACCTCACCGGCCTGGACCTCGCCGTTTTCGTCCCGGATCGGCTCCAGGCGGATCTTGGCGATGTTGTCCATGTCGTAAACGCTGTCGAATTTGGACAGCTTGGCCACAGAGTTCTCCCGGATGGTCCAGTACTCGTCCAGCTGCACATTCTGGGCGTTCTCCAGCGTGACAGACAGGCCCTCGAGCTCCTCATTGCCGATGTTGGCAAAGAACACGTCGTGGTGATAGTCGTGGAAGCTGTCCAGGTACACCTCCCGGACGGGGAGACCGGTCTCCTCATCCCAGGTCTCCTTCACGTTGGCGGCGTTGACATAGAGCTTTGCGCCGTCCTGGGGCGTAACGAAGGTCACCCAGTAGTTTTTCAAGGTCTTGCTGCCGGAGGTGGCGGAGTACTGTACCGCCTCGCCGGAGGTGAATTCCACCGGGGTCTCGCCGCTGATCTGCTCGATGCCGCTGGCGCCGTTATGGCCTGCGTAAGCCTTAACGCCGGAACCCAGTTCGAACACCGGATAGATTTCCGCATCCGTCACGGGATCCAGGTAATCCATCACAAACACCGTCTGACAGCCGAAGTTCAGGTCACCGTCGGGATAACCATAGTAATAGCCATCCACATCGGATGCCATGACCGCCGTATAGTAGCTGGTGCCGCCGCTGTTCTTGGCACCGGTCACGCGGAAGTAGGTATCCTCCTGGTCCGGCACCGGCTCCTCAGCTACTTCCTGCTCATAGGGCAGCAGAACAACCTTCACACGAGTGAGCAGAGAACCGTCCTTTTGGAATATAGAGAAGATCACGCCGCCGCTGTAATTGGCCTGGTATCCGGTGCCGAACAGCTGGGCGGCAATGTCGGTCTGGCCGGCCGCTTCCTCCAGAGTCCGGTAATTGCCCACATAGGCGGAGACATAGGCCGTGGCGTCGCCCACCTGCGTGCCGTTATGGTAGTAGCTCATGGAGAGGAAGTACGAACCATCAACGGCGACGTCCTCCTTGGCAACATATTCCCGGACGTTGTATCCCTGGGTGCTGTCATGATAGCTGGACGAACTGGTATAAACCGAGCGGCCGCTCTCATCTTTCAGGCCGGAATAGCTCCAGCTGTCTCCGGAAATGTCCATCCACACATACAGAGGCCGCAGGGCCACAGCCGTGCCGTCGCGCAGCCAGCGGGCGGTGAATGCGCAGCCATTCCCCTCCGCATAGTTGCCCAGATAGCCCGCTCCGGTGCCGAAAGTCTCTTCCGTCACGTTCTGGGCCGTTCCGGTGGCGATGGCGGCGTCCAGCTCCTCCTGGGTGTAGTAAAGGCCGGTATAGAGCTCCACGCTCAGCTCGGAAAATTCCGGACTTTTCTCCAGTTTTACGCGGGTTTCACTCATTCCGTCCCAAACGTTGCTGTCCGCATCGGCCTCCATATCCAGATAGGAAACCTTGTGGCCGCTGATCGTCATCCCATTGGGGGAATAATAGCCGTCCGTCAGAGGGATCTGCTGTCCATCGGCAGTATAGGCGCTGCCGGTCAGGAGATCATACTCCGGAGAGACCTTCACCGTCACGTTGTACAGGGTGTTATTCTCCATGTCCAGCTGGTCCGCGTTGCCCACGATCAGGTCAAAGTAGACATAGCTGGTACTTCTGCTGGAGGGGGAAAGGTCCAGGGTGCCGGTCCGGTCCATGATGGCGAAATCATCGCCATTTGCCTCCTTGGCCCAGACCACCAGATCGCCCTCATCCAGCGTGGTTTTCGCCGCCAGGACGGTAGTGACCTCCACTTCCTTCAGCTCTTCAGCCATGTAGCCCGTCATGTCCAGGGTAAGCGACACCTCGTCCAGAGGCAGCAGGCTTGCGGCGGAGATCGGGGGCATGTCGGAAAACTCCTTTTCCTCCGGGTAGGCAGGAATATACTCGCCGCCTACCGTCACACCGATCTGGGTCAGAACAGACGGATCGGTCTGCTCCGAGACCACGGAGAACACGTGGCCTCCCACGTCCACCGTGTCCGCCGGGTCCATGAACCACTCCGTCCAGGTCTCCCCGTCATAGGTGAACTGCACCTCATAGGGGAAGAAGGCATTGTCCTCCAGAGCAATGGTATAGTTGCCCTGCTCATCGAAAAGATCGTACGCATACTCCCCTGTCCGGGTCTCGTCGCTGCCCACAGTGACGGGGCAGTTGAGCAGGTTGTAAACGACCTCCTCAGGAGTCTCCTCCTGTGCGGGAGTCTCCTCCTGCGCGGGAGTATCTCCCTGCGTGGGAGTGTCCCCCTGCATGGGAGTCTCCTCCTGTGCGGGAGGATTCTCCTGCGCGGGAGTATCTCCCTGCATGGGAGTGTCCCCCTGCATGGGAGTCTCCTCCTGTGCGGGAGGATTCTCCTGCGCGGGAGTATCTCCCTGCATGGGAGTGTCCCCCTGCATGGGAGTCTCCCCCTGTACGGGGGTCTCCCCCTGCGTGGGAGGATCCTCCTGGGTCAGCACAGGCGCCTGGCCCTCCTCTTCCTCCACTGCCAGCGCCGTGGCCGGCAGGGCCGAGACCAGCATCAAAACCGCTAGGATCGATGCCAGCCCCTGTTTCCATCTTCGCATATGGTTCCCTCCTTATGGTTGTTGCGCAAGAGCCAGCAGCTCCTGCAAGGAATAAATGCGGCTCTGCCGCAGATTCCCCCGCATATCGTCAAACACCAGCGTTCCGTCCGCCAGAATGTCGCAAAGTTCCGGCAGATCCGCCAGCGTCCGGCACTGCCCGTCCAGCAGCAGTCCGTAGCGCTGCCCCTGGGCGGAGATGTATTCCGTCACCACGCAGTCTCCCACCTGGGTGACATAGGTCAAATACGCGTCGCTCTCCAGCTCCCGCACCAGTTCTCCGGTCTCCCGGTCATAGGCCGCGGGAGTGCCGTGGAGCGGCGACGTGATCTTCAAATGGTCGGTAAAAAATTCCTCGTACAGCGTCCGGTCCGGCTCCGCCCCCTGTTCCTCGGAGAGCAGGGTGCCGTCGGCGGCGCTGTAACAGCGGACGGTACCGTCGTTGTAGATGACCTCCAGCCAGCTCTCCTGGCCCTCCCGGCGGAATTGCTGGTCATAGACCTGCTCTGCATCCGGAATCTCCACATCCGCCACCACACTGCCGTCCAGTCCGCAGACGCGGAACGCGTCGTAGCGGAAGAGCATCACCGTGGCGCCCTCGGCGCTGAGGCGGGCCTCGTTGTGGGAATAGTCCGGGTCATAGGTGGCCAGCTGAGCCTCCGGGTGGTTCTCCAGCCGCAGCAGCTCCACAGACTGGCGGTCCCGGCTGGCCGTCATGGCAAAGTTCCCTGCCACCTGGACAAAGTCCCAGGGACCGCCCTCCGTCCGGGTCTGGAGCCGGCGTGCACCGCTGTCAAAGAAGGTACAGCAGCCGTCGTCCGTGGCCGTGAGGGTATAGTCGCCGGAGCGGGCGAAAGCAGTGATGTCCGCGTCGGTATAGGCCATCTCTGTCTGCTCTCCCGTCACCGGGTGGAGCCGCACCAGGATGTTGTCGGTACACACATAGATACCGCTCTCATCCGCCTGTACATGGAAAGGCCGCGCGCCGGCAAAGCCTCCGGTCTGGGTCATACTTTCAAGGTCGATCACCGCAAACACCGACTCGGTGTCGCTGGTGGCGGAGAAGGCAAAGTACTGCCCCTGGAAGCCCCCCTCAAAGTGGGTGTAATCGGAGGTGTCAAAGAGCACCAGGTCGTTTTCGCTGTCCTCCAGGCTGAACACGGTCAAAGAGCCGTCGGAAAAGCTGGCGGCCAGCCATTGTCCCGTCCCATCCAGAGCCAGGAGGTTATCCTCCGGGTCCGCAAACACACTGTTGGGCAGCACTGCCTGTCCCTTGTCTCCGAAGGTCACCGCCCGCTCCGCCGTACCGGTGGCCACGTCGTAGACTGCGGCCACGTTCTCGTCCTGATACACAGCGGCCGCGGTGGAGCCGTCCGCCGAGAGGGTGATGGCCGTGGCGGCCTTACCGGCCCACAGCTCCTTCCCGGCGGTCAGGTCGTAGCAGCACAGGGCGCCTTCTCCGGCATAGAGAAGGGTATCCTCCCCGGCGAATACCACGTCCGCCAGAGCGGAGGTCTCCGCGGGGAGGGCCGCCAGCTGCTCTCCGCTGTCCGTATCAAACACGCTTACCTGCCCGGTGGTGAGAACCGCGGCCCGGGTCCCCTCCGGCGAAAGCACCGCCTTGATGGGCTCCGCAGGCAGGGCCAGCAGCCGGTGGGCCTTGAAGCCGTCGGAAAGATCATAGACCCCCAGGGCGTTGGTCAGGGCCCGCTGGGCCTGGGGCGTCGGCGCCGGGCCGAAGATCCCCGGATCCTGAGGCAGGGCCTCCAGGGCGTAGGCCACAGCCCCATCCACATCGCCCCGGGACAAGGCGTCGGCGGAATACTCCGCCAGAGTATAGGCGTTTTGCAGCCGCTCCTGCTGCTTGAGTCCTGTGAAGGCGGCCAGTCCGCCCGCCAGGAACGTCACCGTCAGCACCGCGGCTGTCACGGCGCAGCGCCGTTTGTGGCGCCGCATCCGCGGATCGTTATCATGAAGGCGCTCAAAGGCCTGGAGCATCTCCTGAGCCGTCTGCCAGCGGCGGCCGGGGTCCGGGTCCATGGCCTTGCGGATGATGGCCGCCACGGCGGGGCTGAGCTCATCAGGGCCGATGGGCTCCACCTTTTTGGCGTCCTGGGCGGGGCGCCGGCCGGTGAAAAGGTGATAGAGGGTGGCGCCCAGGCTGTAAATGTCCGAGCGCACGTCCAGCAGCACAGTCCGCCGTCCGGAGCCGGTGCTGCCGGACTGGGACGACGCGCCGGGCAGCACGGTCTCCGGCCGCTCGGTAGGCAGGCTGGTGAGGACGTCGTCCTCCCCCCGCTGGGTGACATTCACGCCGGAGTAGTCCACGCCGTAGTGCTCCGGGGAAGCGTAACCCCGGCTGAAGCCCACCCGCACAGCTCCTTCCTCCCCCAGGGCCAGGGCGATGTTGAAGTCGATGAGGCAGATATCGTTCTGGGGCGTGCGCATGATGTTGGAGGGCTTGATATCACTGTGCAGGATCCCGTGGGGCGGACGGCTGTGCAGATAACACAGCGCCTCCAGCAGCTCGATGGCCCACTGGATCACCTGTGCCTGGGAGAAGCGCTCTCCCCGGCGCAGGGGCTTGTCCAGGCTCTCGCCCTCGATGTAGTCCATGACGGTATAGACCGTCTCCCCCTCTACCACGAAGTCGTATACCTGGGGGATATAGGTGTGGGAGAGGTTCTTCAGGGCGTCCACTTCCCGGCGCAGGGTCTCCGGCTTTGCGGAGATGGTACGCCGGTCCGCCTTCAGGACCACCCACTTGCCCAACCGCAGGTGCCGTCCCAGATAGACGATCCCCCCGCCGCCGGAGCCGATCTGCTTGATGATCTCATAGGTCGATGCGATGATTTGAGACATGACTTCTCCTTACCGGCTCAATGGCGCCGCTTTCCAAATTCCTCTTCCAGGCGCCTGCGCAGCCGCTTTCCGGTCAGGCGCAGGATCACGGCGGCCGCCAGGCCCGCCAGGACCGAAGCCGCCATTACGGCCGCACCGCCCCAAAGCAGGAGCTGACTGGTATCCATTGGCTCATTCCTCCCACACATAGTCGGCCCCGGCGGTGCCGAAGGCCACCCGGGCGCCCCGGTGCAACACCCGGGGCACGTTGGCGGTCAGGCGCTGGCCGTCCACGAAGGTGCCCGCACTGGAGCTGAGATCTACCAGGGCATAGCTGCCGTCCGCCTGCCGCTCGATGACGGCATGACGGCGGCTGACCGCCTTGGTCTTTTTATCAAATTCAAAATCGTTCTGCCGGTGTCCCACCGAGACATCGAACCGGCCGATGGAAAAAACCTGACCCGGCTGAATGTCCACAGGGATCTCCCGGGGCAGGGCGGGGTCGCCCATCAGGCGCAGGCAGGCGCCGGTGCCTGACTCATCCAGCAGCTGGGTAACGCCGCTCTCCTCCGTTGCGGGGATCCACACCGGTGCGGCCTCCACGGACCGGACCGGCGGTGCGGGCGGCGCCTCCTGGAAGTCCTGGGCGGCTGCGCCCAGGAAGATCTCCCGGGGAGACTCCTTCTTGCCGAACAGGCCGCCTTTCTTCTCCGGTTTTTCTTTCTTCTCCGGCTTTTCTTTCTTGCCGCCGAAGAGAGGCTTTTTCTCCTTCTTGGGCTTTTTCTCCTTGGCAGCACCATCGCCGTCCAGGTGGATGACAATGTCGTCCAGCCCGGCAGGGGGCTCCACTGGCGGCATCCGCAGGGGATCCTCCGCGGGCACCGGAGGCGGACTCTGGATCGGCGGGCTCTGGACCGGAGCCTCCTGGACCGCAGGGGCGCGAACGGGCTCCGGCCGGCTCTGGTGCTCCCGGGGAACCGGGGCCGCGGGCCGGGCCTGGCGGAGCATCTGCAAAAAGGCCTTGGGCTGGAAATCCTGCATAATGGCCCGCAGAACCTGGTTCTCCAGGGCTGGGTCGGACACAGAGTTCTGCCGGGACAGCTCCGCGGCCATCTCCCGCAGGGCGCCGAAGTCCTGGCAGTCCTCCAGGGAAGGAACGTACAGATAGCTCACCGTGCCGTCCCGGTCCACGTAGAGATAGCGGGTATCCAGCACGAAGGACATGGGCTTTAAGAACCAGTCGGCGCACTCCAGCAGCGGCTGGAGCACTCCGTTCCAAAACTCCGCGTACTCCTCGGGGGTATGGCGGCCGAAGCGGTACTGAAGCTTGCTGCGGCTGCCCAGCTCATAGGTGCACTCCGCCATGCCGTCCACGCTGCGGTAGCGGAAGGGCACCAGGAAGGCAGGGGGATCCGCCTGGATAGTGGAAAGAGCCTTCCGGTCCAGCTCCTCCTCCGGGAAGCGGATCACCAGCATGGCCCCGGAGAGGTCGTTTTTCTGCTCGATTGGGTAGATCATATGGACGCGGCTCCTTTCTTGAACTCCAACAGGGTGATGAACTGCCAGCCGTCGGCGGTGCGCACCGGGGCGCTGCCTTCGTAAAAGCTGCCGGCCTCCAGGAACACGGGATCAATGACCACCTCGCCCTGCAGGCTCACATAGCCCCACAGGTCCCCCACCTTCACGGCCGCCAGGTGCTGGCCGAAGGACAACGCGTCATCAAACTGGAAGTCGATGCACACGGTTCCCTGGGTGTCGATAAAGCCCCATTTGCCGTTTTGCTTCACGGCGGCCCAGCCGTCGGCGAAGGGCCGGGCATCCTCATAGGCCTCGCCGACCGCCTCTCCGTCCACCAGCAGCTGCACGGCACCGCCCTGCCGGACGAACACCGCGTTCTGGGCATAGCTGCGGCCCAGCTGGTCTTGAATGATGCCGTCATACTCCGGCTCCAGCAGCCAGGTCTCCCCGTCCGTCGCCAGCAGGCCCCACTTGCCGCCGGTCTTGGCGGCCGCGGCGCCGTTGGAGAACATCCCCAAATCCTGTAGGGGACTGCCGCCGGTATAGAAGTTGCCGTCAGCCAGGATCCAGCCGTCGGCAGTGCGCAGGCCCACCCGGTTGTCTGCGAAGTTGGTGAAGTCGGAGGCCTCCCCATGGAGCAGGGCCACCCGATTGCCGTTCTGGTCCACACCGATGACGAGACCGTCCTGCCGGGCAATGGCCTGTCCGTTGCTGAAGGTACTGATGGCGTCGAATTCGCAGGGCACCACCAGTTCTCCGGCGGAGTTGGCCAGGCCCCAGAACCCGTCCAGCTTCACCTGGATGGCTCCATTGCAGATGGCGGTGGCATCCTGGTAGGTGGCACGGTTGAGCTTAAAGGCGTAGCGGGTATCCTCATAGAGCTCCGTCAGCTCGGCGCTGCCGGTCTTTTCGATGCCGCTGCGCAGCGCAGCGAAGGCCTCCGACTCCTTGCCCACTTCCAGATAGTACTCCGCGGCCTCGGCGTAGATCTCCGGCGCGGCGTCCTTTCTCGCCATCTGCTTTTCCAGCAGGTTGGTGTACTTTCTGGCATAGCCGCTCTGGTCCATCATATTCAGATAGGCGTCCTTGAGGGCCTCTTCCGCCTCCAGCGTGTACTTGTCGTCATAGCCGGCGGCCTCCTCCAGCAGCGGAATGGCCCGGACGTAGATCTCATCCTGGGTATAGGCCGCGGCCTGCTCGATCAGCTTCGCCTGTCTCTGGGCATCACTCTCGGCGGTCAATGCCGCCAGCCAGGACACCGCCAGCAGCAGTGCGCAGCCGATCCCCAGCAGCAGCCGTTTCATACGTTTCACCTGGGATTCCCTCCTATCGGATAAACATGGTCAGCATCATGCCGACATACAAAAACGGGACCAGGGGAATGGAATCCCTGGGTTTGATCTTTTTCCGTGCGATGAGGACCAGGGCGGTCAGGGCGGAGAGCACCGACCCGTAGAGCATCGCGGGCAGCACGCCGCCGAAGCCCAGATACAGCCCAGCCACGGCCATCAGCTTCACATCGCCTCCGCCCAGCCCCCGGCGGCTGATGAGGTAGACCGCCAGAAACACGACTCCGGCCAGCAGAAAGCCCGTTACGCCGCTGAACACCAGGTAGAGCGTCTGCTCCGTGTGCAAAAACAGCTGCGGCACCACGATCACCACCCAGGCCGAGGCCATGGCCGCCACCAGGCGGTTGGGCACCCGCTTTTCCCGCAGATCCCCCAGGGCCGCCTGGTAGCCGAACGCGGTGAACACCAGCCGCATCAGCAGCTCCGTTCCGCTCAGGCGGTCCCAGTGCACCAGGACCATGGCCAAAAGCAGTACCGGCAAAGCGCTATAAGGCGCCAGCATTTTCCATTGGACGTTCGTCATGGGACGTACCCCTCTCCCTTGCCGCCCAGCCATGCCTTGGTGAGCACCACCTGGCTCACATGGAGCTTGGGAGTCCCGGCGGGCATCAACAGTGCCCCAAAGGTATAGTCCACATCGTACTGCACAGCGATCTTCACATCCCCGTCAGCGGTGAGGAGGGTGGAGTCATTGGCGCCGCTGGGCTCCAGCGAAGTCAGAGAGAAATCATAGAAATCCAGACCCTCTAACCCCTCCGACACATGAAAGGCTTTGAGAAATTCGTCACCAGACATATCACCATTGGCCAGATACCGCCCCACCAGGGGCCGGATCAGCTGCTCGAAGAGGGCGTTTTCTCCTTCCTGGAGTCCGTAGTTGAGCAGCAGCTGCAAGGAGGCCTTGGGGTCGGCGCTGACATCGTCCGCCCAGCCCTGCACCTGGTCCAGCGCCGCCTGGCCCTTGGCGCCCACCTGGTCCGGGTCCAGGGACTCCAGCCCGTCCAGCAGGCCGTTGAGGTTTTCCTTGAAGGCGTCCGATTCCACCTGCACCGTCTGGGCCTGTCCGGCGGAAGCGACCAGATGGTCCGCTGCCCCTGTCACATCCAGGACGTAGCAGTACATGGACACCGTCTGAGCCGCCTGGGTGATGGCGTAGTGGACCCGGGCCTGGACCGCCACGATATTGATGAGACTCAAAATGGAGGTGACCGCCAGTACGAACAGCAAAAAGCTGCCGATGGTCTCCACCACGATGTATCCCCGTTCATCCCGCCGCATGGTTCAATACCCCCTGTAATCCGTCACGCTCACCGGCAGCGTCCCCGGCGGCACCACACCATTGACCCCTTGCTGGGCAAAGGGCATGGACAAAAACAGCATCTTCAGCTCCACGCTGGTCGTGATGCTGAAATCCGTCACGGCATTTTCCATCCGGAACAGCTCCGCCTGGGCCATGGCCGTCTCCCGGGCGTCCCGGTCGGCCAGGTCGCCGATGTTCTCCCGCTTGTTGGTGACGTTGAGCTCGATGAGCCGGGCCGTCCGCTGGGCCAGGGTATTCCCGTCCTTGAGCAGCAAAAACAGCCGCAGATAGTCCTTGTAGCCCAGGGTCAGTCCCTCATCATCCTGCGCACCCTCCGCGGAGAAGGCTCCGTCGGACAAGCTGGCCTCCCCGCCGGAGGCAATGGCGTCCAGCTGTCCCGAGAGACTGAAGCGCCAGTTGTCGGACGTTTTCAGCAGCGCCACATTCTGGCCGTCCTTCAGTCGGCTGACGTCGATCACCGACTCGCCCAGGGCCATGGCCAGCCGCACCAGCTCTCCTGCCACTATGGCAAAGGGGCCGGTCCAGGCCAAGGCCGACTCCACCGAGCTGACCGTGTTGACCACATCGGACACCGCGAAGGAAGCCACATAGTTGAATACAAAGCGCACCAGGAAGATCATTCCTGTTACGGATTTGAGGTTGTTCTCCGCACTGGTGAGGTCGCCGTTATAAAGGTACTCCAGCTCCGACTGGTAGTAGTAGTTCACGTCCACTCCAAGGGGAATGCCGCTCATACTCTCCTCTACAGGCGCGTTCTCGCCGCCGCCCTTGTTGGTGGAGTAGCAGGAGAACATTTCCGAAGCGTAGGTCAGCAGAAGGATCTTGTCGGCGGCATCCGTTGCGGCGTTGCCCAGGCTGCTGAGAAGATTGTCGTTGAGGGCTTTTTTCACCTGGTCCTTGGCCCCGTCCTCACTGCTCCAGTCTCCGGCCATGCCAAAGTCGGTGCTCACGCCGCCGGCATCATTGGAACCGTTTTTATAATGCAGAGCGCCCTTAGGATCGAATTCCAGGAAATGGGCAAACTGGTCTTGAATCTGGCCCAGAATGTCCTCCAGCGTATCCAGAATGTTGTCTTCCGCGTCCTCGTCATCACCGGAGCTGCCGCCGGAACCGCTCCCGGAGCGGCTGTAAAACTCCTGGAGGCGTGCATAAAACTCCGGGTTTTTGGTGCTCTGAAAGGCATTGCTCTCAAAGGGCTCGAAGGTGCCGGGTACGGTGTATCGCTCCGGCGTGACGCTGTCCAGCAGTGCCAGCTTGTCCTCCACCTGGTTGTCCGGGCCCCGGCTCTGGTTTTCCACAATCACGCTGATGGGCAGGTCCGCCAGGCTCAAATCTTTCATATAGTCACGGGAGTGAAAGATATTTACGTCCGGGTCACCGTAGCCAACGGAATTCAGACGCTCAATGGTCGCTCGGATCTGCGGCACATCCTGGCCCGCCATGGCGTCGGCCATGGCGCTGACATCGTAGCTGAGCACATCCCGGTAGCGCTCGATGATGGAAGGCCCGTCCGGATCGTTTTCCGGCGGCTTGGTCAAGCCGTCCTTCAGCCCCTCGGAGCATTTGCCGCTGTTGAGCCGGTTTTCCAGGTTGTCCACCAGCTGCTCCAGCTGCTCCCGCTTCTCATCAGCCCTCTGGCACAGGGCACAGAATTCTTCAAAGCTGTTTTCAATGCTCAGATCCGTATCGGTGTTCTGGATGCATTTCTCCAGCGCCTTTGTCCGGTCGGAGATGACGTTGTTGAGGCCTGTCTGGTAAGCCTGGTTGCTCCAATAGCCGGGCACATAGTTTCCGCTGCCGTCAAAATTGCCCGGTATCCAGCCTTTGAAGTAGGTACCGCCCTTGATCAGGGCCTGAATATTCAGGATGTGTCGTTCATATTTGGCTTCGTAGTCGGCAGCCTTTTCTTCTTGTTCATTCAGCACAGCCTCAGTGTAGTCGCTGCGAGTGGTATAGAGGTAGTCGATCTCATCCTCCAGCGCGTCAATGTATGCGTTGACGGACTCCATGGCGGACGCCTCATAGTCCTTGATCCCGTTGAGGTACTGGATGCTCTTGTAGATGCGCTTATAGAGCCGGTCGATCTCCTCGATCCGGTCCTCGATCTCCATTTTGTCCTTGATGACGGCAGCGTCCTCCTGGACCTTCTCGAAGCTGTCCAGCTTGTCCAGGATCTCGCTGACGATGATGGCCGGAGCACGGAACTTGGCATATTCCTCGATCTGGCGGCGCAGGACCTCCTGGTTGGCCAGATTCTTGCCCTCCGCGGGCGTCACATCACCAGGGATCAGCTCCGAGCCGTAGAACAGCTGGAAGGTGCCCGCCTCCCGGTCCACCCAGTCCTCGCCGAACACCGCCACCTGGATATACTCGTCCACCATAGCGGCAAACTCCGGATCGTCCTTCATGACGCCGTAGAGCCCGTAGAGATCCTGGAGCAGGGCGTCGTAGCTGGCCAGCACGGAGTTGGCCGCCAGCTGGTTGGCGTCGTGGAGGATACTGCGGGCGGTGTACAGCCGCGCCAGGTCCACACCGGTGCCGCTGACCAGCACCGCCGGGATCAGCAGCAGCGTCACGAACACCGTGACCGCGCCCTTGCAGTCCCGGGCCAGTCTGTGAAAAAACTTTCCCATCTCCGCGCTCCTATATCCCCAGGAATCCGGTGAATTTCTCTCCCAGCTCCGCCACGCCGTCCAGCATATCGGTGAGATTGAACTTCTCGGCCAGGAACAGTGTCAGGTCCCGGGCCAGGTCCATATTCCGCACGAACTCGTCGCCGTTTTGCACCACGGCGGTGGAGGTCACCGTCACCGGAATCTCCGAGGGAAACCCCACAAAGGAGAGATTCACCGGCATGGGGATGGTGCGGGTGGCCGTGACCACGATCTCTTTGTATACGATATAATTCACGACGCCGTACTCCACCGACAGCTCACCCGCCGGTTCCAGGACGCCATTTGCTTCCATGTTAATGACCGCCTGCTCCGCATTGTCCGCGTCGTCTCGGTTGTTGCCCGTCAGGGCGCCCAGCACCGCGCCGTACACGCTGCCAAGAGCGCTGCGCTCCGTCTCCCAGTAGTAGGTCATGGAGTCCGGATCGTGGCGCAGCCAGGTGTCGGAACGTTCCGTGGCAATGGCGGTGGCGGCGTATTGGGTGGCCTGCTGGAGTGCTGCCCGGGTGGGCAGGTACATGGCCAGCAGCACCAGTCCCGCGAATACCATAATGATGATGGGAAAGAGAATGGTCGCCTCCACCACGGCGTCTCCCCGTACATCGTTCCAGAGATTATCTCGTTGTTTCCGGACGGCCATTCTCCTCTCCCCTTTCTCTGTGTGTCTGATCAGCCGAAGGAACTTCCGCCGCTGATGGTGTTTCCGGAGCCGGTGATCTTGTCCCAAAGCTCGCCCAGCCACTCGCTGAGGCTGCCCCAGAGCATCACAATGGCCAGCACGGCCACCAGGATCAGCAGCACGGCCACCACCACACCGGAAAGGCCCCGCTCGTCGCTCTTGAGCCCCCGGAAGAATGCGGACGTCTTCACATAAGCCGCCACAGACAGCTGATTCAACTTATTCAGCATCCTTTGTTTCTCCTTTCCTAAGAAATTCTCTATGTACCGCGTCCGGGTCCTTCCCCGGACGGTGGCACCCGTTTCAAAGGGACCGCATCACAAATGGCCCTCCCACGTGAGAGGATCGCCGTCGGCGATCTCCAGGATTTGGGGCAGCAGAGTGACTGCCGCGTACACCGCCCCCAGCAGGATGGCCAGCAGTGCCAGCCGCAGCAAAAAGCCCAGGGTGGTCATACCGCCCTCGTCGTCCCGCAGACGGCATTCCGGAACATCGCGCCTCATGGAATCTCCTCCTTGCGCCTTACAGGCTGGCAAAGTTCAGCGCCACCGGCACCATGATCATCACCAGGATGGCTACAAACAGCAGCATCGTGGGGATCATCAGCTTGGAGTTGGCCTTTTCTGAGTCCCGCTTGGCGGTATGGCGCCGCTCCTGCCAGGCGTCGTGGGCCATGCCCTTGAGCAGGGCGCCGATCTCGGCGTTGCCTTTGGACTGGCTTTGAATGATGGCGGAGGCCAGCTTGGTGGTCTCCTTGGTGTTGCAGCGATTGATGAAATTGGTATAAGCCGTGGTGGGATCCACCAGGTTGCTCAGCTCCTCGGCGGTAATCCGCATCTCCTGATACAGCTCCAGATCCTGGCTCTGGGCGGTCTCCCGCCAGGCCCGGTCCATGATCATGCCGGAGGTTACCAGCAGTGCCAGCTTCGACACCACGTTGGGGAACTGGCGGCTGATGGCCGCCCGGCGCCGGTTGAGCCGGTCATTCACCTCGTCGTACTGGGCGTAGACCAGCCCCGCTACCAGCAGCGTCCCCACCAGCATCGCCGCAAGCCCTCCGGTGCGGTTGCCCATGCCGTAGGTCAGCGCACCCAGAGCCAGAACCACGGCCTCGCCCAAAATGGGATAGGACAGCAGCCGGGCCAGCAGCTGCTTGGTCTTGTTGACGGCATACTTCTTCCCATAGAGCTCCGTGTTCCGCTCCAGCAAGGTTTTGTGCAGGCTGCCCCGGCCCAGGGCCTCATACCGGTTCTGGAGCACATAGCCCGGCATTTCAAACAGGCTCACGCTCCGCAGATCGCCGCTGCGCAGAGCCTCGCCCTCCCGCCGGAGCTTTTCAATCTTCTTTTGGGAGTCCCCGCCCAGCACCAGGCCCATGACCTTGGCGGCCACGCCGTGATACCGCGCCAGCATTTCCTCCCGCCGGGCGTCCTTCCGGCGCAGGCGTTCTTCCTCCAGCCGCCCGTCCAGCACCCGGTTATAGGCCGCCGTCACCCAGTCCTCCCGGGTGACCCGGCCCAGCAGCCAGAACCACGCCGCAGCCAGGACCGTGGCCGGCACCAGTACGATCACCAGAACGATCATGCCGTTTCCTCCTCAGATCTCCACATTGCTGAATTTCCGGGCCATGATGAAGCTGATGATGAATACCACCAGCCCTCCGGTGGCTACCGCCCGGCCCGCGGGCTCCGTATAGATTGCATCCATAAAGCCCGCGCCGGCGGTACCGATGATGCCCAGGATCACCAGGGGCATCACCAGCATGATGTTGACCTCGGATTTGGCCGCAGTCATGAGGGTATCGATCTCCATTTCGATCTCCATCTTGTCGGCGATGATCTGCTGGGTCTCCCGGACAATCTCGTCGGCCCGGCTGGACTTGCCCTCGATGGTGGC
>CALXDJ010000003.1 GCA_944387035.1 uncultured Oscillospiraceae bacterium
TAGCGGGTTTGTGTAAAGGTAGCACAGCAGACTCTGACTCTGTATGTGAGGGTTCGAATCCTTCACCCGCTGCCAAAAATGTGGCAAGTTTCAAAAGAAACTTGCCACATTTTTTATTTGAAAAATACTGAGTTTTCCTGAAACGTCTGCGGTATACCATGCTTTTCAAGAGAAGCGCTCCCGAATTCGGGAGCGCTTCCATTCGATGTCCATGAAATCCTTTGTCGGACCAGTCGGCTTTTTTGAAATTATAAAAACGGAAATCCTCAGGCGCTCATTTCACACACTTTTCGCAAGGCTCCAGCCCCATGCCGATGGCAGTAGACAGGGGAACTTCCCAATAAGTGCCGCCATTGCAGTGAGGATCATTGTGGTACTTAGACCCGGTTCTTGTAATGTAAGTAGCCTCCTTTTCTGCTGGGGAGGTGAGGACCACGGTGGCATTGGCACCGTCCCACGATACAGAGAGGCCCAGAGATTCCGCAAGCGCCCGGACTGGCAGATAGTTGGTTCCCTCAAACATGAAGGGTTCCACGGCATTGCCCTTGGCATCCCGGAGATCCAGCTTTTCTCCATCTAAGGTGACACTGATGTTGCGGTACTCCAGTTCTTTAGTGACTTTGCCGCTGGTGGCCAACGCGGAACCGGTGATACAGACCAGAAGAAGCGTGGTGACCATGCCGGTCATAAAGCTGGAAAGATGGGTCCTTTTCATAATTCTCTCTCCTTTGTGTCAGTCTCTGAATTGTGTAGTTTCCTTTCTCTTAAAAGAAAGGGGAACTTCAAATTGAAAGGTCTGCGGCCACACGTTGCGAAGCTATCAGAGACGGACTTTTTATAAAAATTTTTGTATAATTTTGGAAATCGGCCGCAAAATGAGTATATTACCAATCAATTTTTGATTCAAGTCGATTCAAACAGCAGGAAGCGCAAACTTGTCTGAGTTCTATATTAAGAGCATTTGCCAGATGAAAAACCTTGGAACCGTATGGTTCCGAGGTTTTTTCGTTGTTTGTGAGTGCTCCAGTTTTTTTCCTGCGCTGCATTCTGCGCAAGGCTGATGCGGCCTATGCCTGTGTTGGAACTCCAAATACACATCGACATACGGAGGTTTTTTCACCGGGGAATTTTTGGAAGTCCCGTTACGCGGAGTATGGTGCTGGCTGTCTGGAGTGGATGGAGGCGAGACAAGCGGACCAATGGAGTCAGGAAAGCAGGAAGCCGGCCTGTTGGAGCGGCGATAATCCGGGAATTGGTCCGGTATGCTGTGAGGGGTTCGTACAATATGAAAAAGCCGCCCCATACGGGGCGGCAGGATTATTCACCAGAGCCAACTTGTTTTCCGTTTTTATAGTAATCCCCCAACTTTTGGAGCATCCCAAGAGAACAGATTTCAATGCCGGCTTGATCAATCACAGATTGAATTTCAGAGGGGAGGCTGTTCCAATAGGCCTCCATTTTGGGATCTTCATACTTCATATTTATCACCACCGCTGATAGTTTGCCCGTTTTGCAGGATTTGATTTTGAAATTTATCAAACGGGTCCGGGCGTGCGGAAGGCGGTTTTTGAAGGGAAACTCCGGGAAACGGCTTCTATATTTGCATGATTAAACGATGAGGGTGCGGCAGATGCCAGGGCAGGAAATCTTTTGCAAAGCCTTTGCTTGAAAATACGGAAAGTGCGCAGTATACTGTTACACGAGTACGAGTAAGGGAGGTGAGCGATCTGCGGCGGATACGGCTCAATGCAGTGCAGACCCTGGTGCTGGGGTTTGCATGCTTGATTTTCTTGGGCGGTGTGTTGCTCTCATTGCCAATTGCATCCCGGGACGGGCAGTGGCTCCCGTTTTTGGATGCACTTTTTACGGCGGCGTCTGCTTCCTGCGTAACAGGCCTGGTGCTCTATGATACCTGGACCCAGTTCACCTTGTTTGGACAGGCTGTGATTTTGATGCTGATCCAGGTGGGCGGTCTGGGATTTATGACGGTGTCCATTCTGTTTGCGCTTTTGATGCGGCGGCGGATTGGCCTGCACCAGCGGGCAGTGCTGATGGATACCGTGGGCGCTTTGCAGGTAGGCGGTGTGGTCCGCCTGACCCGTCGGGCCCTGTTGGTGACAGCGGCATGCGAGGGCGTGGGCGCTCTGGTGCTGATGGCGTGGTTTTGTCCCCGGTACGGATTGGCTCGGGGCATCTGGATGGGCCTTTTTCACGCGGTTTCCGCTTTTTGCAACGCGGGGTTTGATCTGCTGGGTACCGGTTCCTCGCTGACCTCCATAGCGGGAGCAGTGGTGCCCAACGTAGTATTGATGGCCCTGATCGTCTGCGGCGGTTTGGGCTTTTTGGTCTGGGACGATGTGCTGACCAAAGGATTGCATCCCCGGCGCTGGCGCCTGCACAGCAAGATTGTCATCACGGCTACGGCAGTGCTGCTGGTGGGCGGCACGGCGGCGTTCTATTTCCTGGAGCGGGACGGCGCGTTTGCTGGTGTTCCGGAGGGACAGAAGGTGCTCATGGCGGCGTTTCAGTCCGTCACACCCCGGACGGCGGGCTTCAACACCGTGGACCTCATGGCCCTGTCGGAGAGTGCTACGCTGCTGACCATGATGTTGATGTTTGTCGGTGCTGGCTCCGGTTCCACCGGAGGCGGCATCAAAGTGAACACTTTTGCTGTGCTGGTGCTGGAGACACTCTCCCAAATCCGGCGCAAGGAAGACGTGAATGTTTTCCGCCGCCGTCTGGACGAGGAGACGATCCACCGGGCCCATGCGTCGGTGACCATGTATACCATGGCGTGCCTGGTGGGGTGCCTGGTGCTGTGCCTGCAGGGAATTGCCCTGGAGGACGCTTTGTATGAGGCAATTTCCGCGATTGGTACCGTGGGCTTGACCCGGGGGGTGACACCGGTCCTTCCGGAACTTTCCAAAGCGGTGATTTTGCTGCTGATGTTTGCCGGCCGTGTGGGCAGTATGTCTGTTGCCATGGCTGTGACCCGGGATCATCCCGCACCGCGGGTGCGGAATGTGCCGGAAAAAATTCTCATTGGATAAGGAGGAGGCACGATGAAGTCCTTTTTGGTCATCGGCCTGGGCCGGTTTGGACGGCACTTGGCGGAAAAGCTCATGGAGTTGGGCAATGAGGTCATGGTGATCGACCAGGATGAGGAGCGGGTGGCCCGTCTGGCGCCGGTGGTAACGGCGGTGTGCGTGGGTGATTGCCGGGATGAGCAGGTGCTGGCGTCTCTGGGCGTGCGGAATTTCGATGTGTGCTTTGTGTGTGTCCGCGATGACTTTCAGTGCTCCCTGGAGGCCACGGAAAACCTCAAGGAGCTGGGGGCCAAGTGCATTGTGGCTCGGGCGGACCAGGAAAAGCAGATGAAGTTCCTCTATAAGCTGGGAGCCGACTATGTGGTCCATACGGAGATGGACATGGCGTTCCGGGTGGCAACCCGGTTTTCCTCCCGGAATGTGTTCGATTACTTCGAACTCACTCCTCGGTATGCCATCATTGAAATTGAAACACCCCAGGAGTGGGAGGGCCACACTGTGGCGGAGGTGGATGTGCGCCGGCGCTACAACGTGAACATCCTGGGAATCAAGCGCGGTGAGGAGATCGTGCCCTTGCTGGACCCGGGTTACCGCTTCCTGCCGGATACTCACCTGATCATTGCGGGCGACAAGGAGTCCGGCCTGCATCTTTCCAATCAAAAATAAAATGAACGGCGCGCGGCGTCCCGAAGGATCGGGGTGCCGCGCGCCGAGCTCATCATTGGATGTGCTCCTCGCAGAAATTGTCCTGTACCAGTGCGGATTCCTCCGGCAGAACCAGAGGAATGGACGTGGGATCGAACAGCGGGCAAATCCGCTTTTCCGGTTCCAGGCGCAGTACCGGCGTGGAATCGGGACGGACCGGTTTCGGCATGGGATCACCTCCGAAAACAGTTTGCGCATTTCGACAAAAATCATGCCGGGGATTTGTCATGGAAGGGGGAGTGTGGTACACTGATAAAAAGAAAACACGGGAGTGAGGACCGATGAAACGCTGTTTTATTTTTGCTGCCGGGACCTTTTACGGCCTGCGCAAGCGGCCGGAAAAGCCGGAGGATCTGGTGATCGCCGCCGACGCGGGTTACCGTACCTGCCGGGGGCTGGGCATTGTGCCGGACCTGCTGCTGGGGGATTTTGACTCCATGGACCAGCCCACGGACTTTGCCAATATCCACCGCAGCCCGGTGGAAAAAGACGACACCGACACCATGCTGGCGGTGAAAACCGGACTGGAGCAGGGATGCAGGGAGTTTCATCTCTATGGCGGCACCGGGGGACGGCGGCTGGACCATACTCTGGCCAATCTCCAAACACTGCTGTACCTGCGGCGCCGGGGTGCCCGGGGTTATCTCTATGACAACGATTTTGTCTGGACGGTCATTGAAAACGAGACCATCCGGGTGGACAAAACCGTGGAGTGGGGACTCTTGTCCGTATTTTGCCTGGGAGACCGGGCCCGGGGCGTGACGGAGAGCGGTGTGCAGTATCCCCTCCGCGATGCTGAGCTGACGGCGGAGTTTCCGCTGGGGGTGAGCAATCACATCCTGGAGCCTGTGGCCATGGTGGGCGTGGAGGCAGGCACCCTGGCAGTGGGCTGGGAGCTGGAACCGTTGTCCCATGAATAGAATAACGAAACCAACAACCTCTGGTTGCGGATGAGCAAAAGGTATTGTATAATCAAACAAAAAGGTCAACCTTTTCGGGTTGCCCGACGGACCGTGGGACCAGAGTTGGGCACGGCGGCATGGGAGGAGAAGATTCATGGCAACTTTTACTGTGAACGGCCATACCGTTACCGCGAATCAAAATCAGAAGCTGCTGCGTTTCCTGCGGGACACTCTGCGCCTGACCAGCGTGAAGGACGGATGCAGCGAGGGTGCCTGCGGCACCTGTACGGTGCTCATTGACGGCAAGCCCACCCGGGCCTGCATTCCCCAGACGGATAAGCTGGAAGGGAAGCAGATCCTGACCGTGGAGGGCCTGACGGAGTTTGAACAGGAAGTGTTTACTTACGCCTTCGGTGCGGCGGGCGCGGTACAGTGCGGCTTCTGTATCCCGGGGATGGTGATGTGCGCCAAGGCGCTGCTGGATCAGAACCCCGCTCCCACCCGGGAGGAGGCGGCCTACGCCATCCGCAATAATATCTGCCGCTGCACGGGGTACGTGAAGATCATCGACGCGATTTTGCTGGCGGCGGAGGTGTTCCGGGCCGGAGCGGTGCCCCCGGCGCCGGAGGACTGGTCTCTGGGCCAGCGGGTGCCCCGGGTGGACGTACGGGAAAAGGTCACCGGCACCGGTATCTATCCCGACGACGTGTATCTTGACGGCATGATCTACGCCAGTGCCGTCCGCAGTGCCTACCCCCGGGCCCGGGTTCTGGCCATCCACACGGAGGAGGCCAAGGCTTTGCCGGGTGTGGTGGGCGTGTTCACTGCTGCCGATATTCCGGGACAAAACAAGGTGGGCCATCTGAAAAAAGACTGGGACACCATGATCGCCGTGGGGGACATCACCCATTACCTGGGGGATGCCATCTGTATTGTGGCCGCCGAGGACCCGGAAACGCTGGAGCGGGCCAAGGCCCTGGTCCGGGTGGACTATGAGGAGCTGCCTATGGTCCGCAGTCCCCGGGAGGCCATGCTGCCCGATGCGCCCCTGGTCCACCGGGACGGCAATCTTCTGGCCCACAAGCACATCCAGCGGGGGAATCCCGCCGAGGCCATTGCCAAGTCCAAACATATTCTGACCCAGCGCTTTACCACGCCCTGGACGGAGCATGCCTTCCTGGAGCCGGAGTGTGCCGTGGCCTATCCCGATGGGGATGGGGTCATGATCCTCTCCACAGACCAGGGTGCCTATGATACGCAGCATGAGACCATGGGAATGCTGGGGCTTCCGGCGGAGAAGGTGAAGGTGCGCAACTGCCTGGTGGGCGGCGGCTTCGGCGGCAAGGAGGATGTGACGGTCCAGCACCACGCTGCCCTGGTGGCGTACCTGACGAAGCGTCCCGTGAAGGTGAAGCTCACCCGGGCGGAGAGTCTGCTGATTCACCCCAAGCGCCACCCTATGGAGATGGAGTTCTCCATCGGCTGCGACGAAAACGGCATTATCCAGGGCGTGGCGGCGGAGGTCATCGCCGATACCGGCGCTTACGCTTCGCTGGGCGGCCCCGTGCTGGAGCGGGCCTGCACCCACGCCGCCGGACCGTATAACTACCAGAATTTTGAGATCGACGGTTGGGCGTACTATACCAACAATCCCCCTGCCGGTGCCTTCCGGGGCTTCGGCGTGACGCAGACGTGCTTTTGCATTGAAACGCTGCTCAACCAGATGGCGGACATCGTGGGCATCAGCCCCTGGGAGATCCGCTACCGCAACGCCATCCGGCCGGGGCAGGAGCTGCCCAACGGCCAGATCGTGGACAATTCCACGGGCCTCGTAGAAACGCTGGAGGCCGTCAAGCCCTACTACGACCGGGCCAAGTACGTGGGCATTGCCTGTGCCATGAAGAACGCCGGTGTGGGCGTGGGGATTCCGGATACGGGCCGGGTGCGGCTGGTGATTCAGGAGGGGAAGGTGCACATCTTTGCAGGCGCCTCCTGCATCGGCCAGGGCCTGGGCACGGTCCTTACGCAGATGGTTTGCACCCAGACGGGCCTGCCGCCGGAGGCGGTGGTCTATGAGCGCTCCAACACCTATTTTGCGCCGGATTCCGGCACCACATCCGGTTCCCGGCAGACGCTCTTCACCGGTGAGGCCTGCCGCCGGGCCTGTGAATCCCTTCGGGAAGCAATCAAGGATAAGTCCTTGACAGAGCTGGAAAATGAAGAGTTTTACGGCGAGTACCTTGGCAAAACGGATCCCCTGGGAGCGCCGGTGCCCAATCCCGTCAGCCACATCGCCTACGGCTATGCCACGCAGATCTGCATCCTCAATGAGGAAGGGAAGATTGAGCAAATCGTGGCCGCTCACGACGTGGGCAAGGCGGTCAATCCCCTGTCTGTGGAGGGGCAGATCGAAGGCGGCGTGGTCATGAGCATGGGCTATGCCCTGACGGAGCGCTATCCGCTCACGGACTGCAAGCCTACGGCCAAGTTCGGCACCCTGGGGCTGTTCCGGGCCAATCAGATCCCGGAGATCACCCCCATTATCGTGGAGAAGGAGGGGCTCAACGTGGCCTGCGGCGCCATCGGCATCGGGGAGATCACGGCCATTCCCACGGCTCCGGCCATCGCCGACGCCTATTTCCGTTATGACGGCCGCCTGCGCACGTCGCTGCCTCTGGAGAATACCCCGTATACCCGTAAGTGAGGGGGGCGTGTGCCGTGGAAGACAGAAAGCGGCTGGTATGGGGACTCGCTGCCGGATGTGTGATCCCATTGGCATGGGTGCTGTTCTTTGTACTGTGCGGTCAGGCCGCATCAGACGGAGAGGGGATGGGATATCTGGCAGCAGTGGTAGTGCCGCTGATGTATGGCGGAAGTGCTGCCTGCGTGGTCTGGCTGGCCGGATTGTTCCATCATTGGCGGAGTGCTTCCCGGTGGGAGTGGCTGCTGGGAATATGGAATCTTGCCGCCTTGCTGTCTGCGGCGCCGATGGTGCTGGGCAGTCTCCCTGCTTTGCTGGGTACATTGTTTGCCATCGGTGGATAACAAAACGGGAGCGGTTTACCCGCTCCCGTGCCGAGATCAATCGGATTGTTTCAAAGCTTCCAATGCCTGCGGAGTGTCCACGTCCGTCAGTTCCTCCGCCGGGACGTCCAGGAGGATCAGATCCTCTTCGTGGCATCGGATCACACTGCTGCCGCCCCGGTCCCCGGTGAGGGCCATGAGTTCTCCAAACAGCCGGGCGGGGAAGAGGCAGGGGTTGCCCCGGACACCGTCATGGCCGAGAGCCGCAATCTTGTCCGGATGGGCCCGCCACAGCTGGGTCAAAGCGGCCACGCTGTCCCGGTGCAGCAGCGGCTGGTCCGCCACGACGAATGCCGCCCCATCGCAGTCCCGCAGGCCGGTCAGCCCCAGCGCAATGGAGTGGCTGAGCCCCAGGTGCGGGGCCTGATTGCAGATAGCTGCAAAGTGAAATTCCTTTGCAAGGCGCATGATTTCAGGATATTGCGTTACAACCACCACGGTATCAAAACATTCTGCCGGAATGGCCTCCAGAGCCCGCAGAATCAGACTTCGTCCCCGCAGAGCGGAGGCCAGCTTGTTTTCCCCGAACCGCCGGGCGTTCCCCGCGGCCAGGACGACACATCCCAGTTTTTCCATGGTACACTTCCATTTCATTCCGTTTTTTATGAGTATATCCGCTTTCGCCCCAATTCGTCAACCGGGGCGGAACCCGAACAGAACAAGGAGGGCTGCCCTATGAGCAAAAGCGTCGGCAAAAGCGTAGTCCGGGTGGATGCCTATGAAAAGGCGACCGGGCGGGCCAAGTATACAGACGATCTGTGCGACCGCAGCGCCCTGGTGGTGAAGATCTGTCATTCCACCATTGCGCACGGTTTTGTCAAGTCCATCGACACCACCCAGGCCGAGGCCATCCCCGGCGTGGTGCGGGTGCTGACGTGCTTCGACGTCCCGGATCATCCGTTCCCCACGGCGGGCCATCCCTGGTCCACGGACCCCCATCATCAGGATGTGGCGGACCGGATGCTTCTCAACCGCCATGTCCGTTACTACGGCGACGAGGTGGCCGTGGTCATCGCGGAGGATGAGGTAGCGGCGGTGCAGGGCGTCCGGGCGCTGAAGGTGGAGTATGAGGAACTGCCTTTCGTGCTGGATGTCCAGAAGGCCATGGAGGAGGGCGCTCCTCAGATCCATGAAGAGTATCCCCAGAATATTCTGGCGCATACGGATATCCGCCGGGGCGACTACGCCAAGGCCAGCCAGGAGCCGGGCCTCATCAAGGTGGAGGGCTGGTACGATACGCCTACTGTGCAGCACTGCCACATTGAAAACCACGGCTGCTTTGCCTATATGGAGGCAGGCCGGGTGGTGGTGGTCTCTTCCACCCAGATTCCCCACATCGTCCGCCGGGTGGTGGGCCAGGCCCTGGGAATTCCCTGGGGCAAGGTGCGGCTCATCAAGCCCTATATCGGCGGCGGCTTCGGCAACAAGCAGGACGCGCTCTATGAGCCCCTGTGCGCGTGGTGCTCCACCATGGTGGGCGGCCGTCTGGTGAAGCTGGAGTGCACCCGGGAGGAGACCTTTGTCTCCAACCGTGTCCGTCACGCCATCCGGACGCATATCATCTCCTGGGTCCGGCCTGACGGCACGTTGGTTGCCCGGAAGTTTGAGGCCTTTTCCAACCAGGGCGCCTATGCCTCCCACGGCCACGGCGTGGTGGCCAAGGGTATGGGAGCCTTCCCGCAGCTCTATCCCTGTGACAATCTGGAGTGCGACTGCTGGAGCGTGTTTACCAACCGTCCCGCGGCAGGCGCCATGCGGGGCTATGGCATCCCCCAGGCCATGTTCGCCGGAGAGAGCCATATCGACGACATCTGCAAGGCCATCGGCATGACGCCACTGGAGTTCCGGCGCAAGAATCTGATGCCCGTGGGCTATACGGACGGCTTTTCCAAAAATGAGCTCTACAGCGATACCTTTAACCAGTGCATGGACAAGGGCATGGCGGCCATCGACTACCAGCGCAAGTTCGAAGCTTACCGCAACCAGACCGGCCCCATCCGCCGGGGCGTAGGCCTGGCAGTGTTCTGGTACAATACCGCCGTGTGGCCCATCTCCCTGGAGTCCTCCTCCTGCCGGATGGTGGTCAACCAGGACGGCTCCCTCCAGTTCCAGACGGGTGAGACGGAGATCGGTCAGGGCTGCGACACCGCCTATTCCCAGATGGTGGCCGACGCCGTGGGCGTGCCGCTTTCGGACGTGCACGTGGTCTCCACTCAGGATACCGACGTCACGCCTTACGGCACCGGCGCCTATGCCTCCCGGCAGACGTACATCGGCGGCTTTTCCATCATGCAGACGGCTATCGCTCTGCGTGAGCGGATTTTGAATATCGCCCATGAGCAGACCCGGATGCCGGTGAGCAATCTGGACCTGGTGGATGGGCAGATCATCCGCAAGTCTGACGGGCGGGTGCTCAAGTCCCTGGGAGATCTGGCCATGGAGAGCCTCTACTCTCTGGAGCACAGCCAGCACATCACGGCCGAGACCACGGCACAGATCAAGTCCAACGCCTATTCCTTCGGCTGCTCCTTTGCCGAGGTGGAAGTGGATATCCCCATGTGCAAGGTGAAGCTTTTGAACATCGTCAACGTCCACGACTGCGGCACCCTGATCAATCCCGCCCTGGCGGAAGCCCAGGTCCACGGCGGCATGTCCATGGCCATCGGTTACGGCCTTTCCGAGGAGCTCAAGTTTGACGAAAAGACCGGCAAGCCCCTGAATAACAACCTCCTGGACTACAAGCTCTCCACCTTTATGGACCATCCGACGCTCCAGGCGGCCTTCGTGGAGAATGCCGAGCCCACCTCGCCTTACGGCACCAAGGCTCTGGGCGAGCCGCCGGCCTGTTCCGGCGCTCCGGCCATCCGCAATGCCATTTTGAATGCCACCGGCATGGCCATTGACTGCTGTCCCATTACGCCCCATGTCCTCTACCGCAAGTTCAAAGAGGCCGGGCTGATTACCGACTGAGGGAGGGAATCAAACCATGTATGATATGAAAGCACTTTATCAGGCCAAAAGCGTGGCGGATGCCGTGGCGCTGCGGCTGGCCCATCCTGAGGCGCAGATCATTGCCGGAGGCTCCGACGTGCTGGTGCAGATGCGGGAGGGCAAGCGGGCCGGTGTGGAGCTGATCTCCATTTACGGGCTGGATGAGCTCCGGGGCGTCACCCTGGAGGATGACGGCACACTGTGCATCGGCAGCCTCACCAGCTTCTCCCACATCACCCGCGATCCCCTGATCCAGCAGCATATCCCGGTTCTGGGAGAGGCGGTGGACCAGGTGGGCGGACCCCAGATCCGCAACATCGGCACCATCGGCGGCAACACCTGCAACGGCGTGACGTCGGCGGATTCGGCGTCCACGCTCTTTGCCTATGACGCCGTCATCGAGCTCACCGGCCCGGAGGGGGTGCGCCGCGTTCCCATCCAGGACTTTTATATCCGGGCGGGCAAGGTGGACATCCGGGAAGGGGAGATCCAGACGGCTATCCGGATTTCCCGGGAAAGCTATGAGCGGACCTTCGGCCACTATATTAAGTACGCCATGCGCAACGCCATGGACATTGCCACTCTGGGTACCTCCGTCAACGTGCGCCTGAGCCCCGACGGCAAGACCGTGGAGCGGGCCCGGGTGGCCTTCGGTGTGGCGGGTCCCGTGCCCCTGCGGGCGGAGACGGCGGAGCGTCTGGCGGAGGGCAAGCCGGTCTCGGAGGAGACGGCGGAGGCCTTCGCCCAGGCGGTGAAGGAGGACATCAATCCCCGGGACTCCTGGCGGGCGGCCCGGGACTTCCGGATGCACATCGCTGTCGAGAGCGCTCGGCGGGCGTTTATCGAGGCAGTGAATCGGGCGGGAGGTGCGCTGTAATGGAAAAGCATGTGATCCAGTATGAGACGGTGCGGTTCAATCTCAACGGCAAGGACGTGGAGCGGACGGTGGACGTCCGGGCCAGCCTGACGGATATGCTGCGCAATGATTTCCGCATGACCAGCGTGAAAAAGGGCTGCGAGGTGGGCGAGTGCGGCGCGTGCAACGTCCTCATTGACGGCGAGGCCTTCAACTCCTGCATCTATCTGGCGGTCTGGGCCAACGGCAAGCACATCCGCACCCTGGAGGGGCTCCTGGGCCCCAACGGAGAGCTGAGCGATATTCAGCAGGCCTTTGTGGACGAGGCGGCCATCCAGTGCGGTTTCTGTACGCCGGGCTTCATCCTCACGGCGGTGGAGATTCTGGAAAGCGGTAAGGAATACACCGACGACGAGCTGCGCAAGCTCCTCTCCGGCCACCTGTGCCGCTGCACGGGCTACGAGAACATCCTCCGGGCGGTGAAGAAAACTATGTACCGCCGGCTGGGCAAGCCCATGCCGGAGCAGTAACGGCGACGGAACATCAAAGCTCATACACAGAGAAAAGGACGGGACGCCCTAGAGGGCGTCCCGTCTTTTTTCTGTGCCAAAGGGGCTGCGCGGTATTCGCGTTTTCGGGGCTCCGCTGTGCGGGGCCGTTGCTTCCGCTTCCCGGATGTCCCCGGTGTCAAAAATCGTCCGGCAGGGCCAGAATGGCGGCTGCCAGCCGCTTGGCCTGGGGCAGGAGACTGTCGGCAAAGGCGTGTTCGTCGGGGGAGTGCTGTCCCTGACCCAATACGCCCACGGCGCACAGGGTGGGAATGCCCATGGAGGTGGTGAAGGCGCTGTCGGAGCAGCCTGCAGTGGAGGCGGTGCCGGGACGGCCCATACCCAGGGCCTCGCTGGCATCCTGGTAGAGGGAGACCAGAGCATCGGTCTTGGGGGTCTTCTCCATGGCGGGGAAGCCCATGAGGGGGCCCAGGGTGCAGTGGGTGCCCGGTGTTTCCACCCGCTCACAGATGGCCCGGGCCTTGCCCAACGCCTGGTCCCGCTCCTGGTTGGAGTGGAAGCGGATGCAGATGTCCACCTCGCAGTGGGCGGGGATGGTGTTGACGCTGGAGCCGCCCCGGATGAGGCCGCAGTTGAAGGTGACGCGGCTGAAATCCGTCAGGTCCTCGATGGCCACCACCTTCCGGGCGGCTTCCCGCACGGCGCTGGCGCCCTTTTCCGGGGCGGTGCCGCAGTGGCTGGCGATGCCCTCCACCGTCAGGCGGATCACGCCGCCGCCCTTGCGGCCGGTGACGATGTCCCCATTCAGCAGGCCGCTTTCAAAGGTGAAGGCGGCGCCGCAGCCCTGGGCGTGGCGCTCGAGAAACTCCACGGAGGCCATCTGGGACAGGGAGTGCCCGGTTTCCTCATCGCTGACCAGGGCCAGGCGCAGCTGGCGGCGGTCGTAGCCGATGTGCTGCAGGGCCCGGATTACATACAATGCCATGACCAATCCGCCCTTGCAGTCATGAACGCCGGGGCCGTAGACGCAGCCGTCCCGCCGGGTGAAGGGACCGCCGGGGAAGGAACCCACAGGGTGAACGGTATCCATGTGGCCCAGCAGCAAAATGGGCGGCAGTGCCCGGGCCGGGGTGGCGGCGGCCAGGCACGTTCCGGCCCCTTCGGGACGGAACTTCTCCGTCTCCATACCAAGAGCCCGGCAGTAGGTGTCCAGATGGCTGGCCAGCCGGTCAATGGCTTCGGGATCGGCGCTGGGGGATTCCATCCGAACCAGCGTCTCCCATAAGAAAAGCATTTCCTCACGGCACTGGTCCAAGTAGGCCAGCGCCTGATCCAATTGCGTCATTGTTGATCTCTCCTTTGCGGCAAAACGAAGCAGTATGGAGGGTATTTTAGCATAAAATGGGATTCGTGTTATCCCCCAACCGCTTTCGTTTGACGATGGGAACGGGGTGTGGTATAATATTTCCAATCAAAGCAAAGGGGGAATTCCCATGAAAACCATCATTACCATCGGCCGGCAGTTCGGCAGCGGAGGCAAGGAAGTGGGCATCCGCGTGGCCAAGGAGCTGGGCATTCCGTTTTACGATAAGGAGCTGCTGCAGGAAGCGGCGAAGAAGAGCGGCCTGTGCGAGAAAATTTTTGAGAACTTTGATGAGCGGCCCAAGAGCCTGCTCTATTCCATCGCCATGGATTCGTACATGTTTGCCCTGCCGGGCGCCGGCGCCGGGGACTCTCTGGAGCAGCAGGTGTATCTGGCGACCTTTAACACCATCCGGCATCTGGCCGAGCAGGGGCCCTGCGTCATCATCGGCCGCTGTGCCGACTATGCCCTGGCGGATAATCCCAATCTTCTGAGCATTTTCATCCACGCTCCCATGGATGTGCGGATTGCCCGGGTGGCCAAGCGGCAGAACCTGACGCCGGAGAAGGCCCGGCAGCTGATTCTCAAGACCGACAAGCGCCGTGCTTCCTACTATGAGTATTACTCCTCCCAGAAGTGGGGCGCGGTGGAGAGCTATGACTTCTGCCTGGACTCCAACTATCTGGGCCTGGGCGGCACGGTGGAGCTGATTCAAACCATGGTGGCCCACAAGGAACACCCCATCCCCAGCCCCACGGAAGAGGATCCCACCCAGAAGTAATTCACCAACACAACCCAATTATCAAAACTGAGGCCGTCTCCTCCGGGAGACGGCCTCAGTTTGCCGAAAAAGCCTCGCAGAGTTCGCGCCTGTAGGCGCGAAAAAAGTAAAATCCGTTTTCAGCCGCGACATGTGCGTGACTGAAAACACTTCTCAGCCTGCAAGTGTGGAATCTGTCAGCCAAAGACGGACAGATTCTGCGCGCAGCAGGTTGCCGTCCATTCTAAAAAGTGGCTTTGCCACTTTTTAGACAGTTTCCAGGCCGTCTCCTGATGGAGACGGCCTGCTGCATTATAGGCGCGTGAGAATGGTGAGGACATTATCCAGAACAAATGCCGCCAGCAGAATCCAGAAGACGATGCTGCGGGTCCGGTCAGGCAGGGCGCCCACCAGGCGGCGAAACAGGGGCTGGAGGATGTAGAGAAACAGCAGTCCGCCCAGTCCGAACCGAATGGAGGGGGAGAGAGCAATGCGTCCCTGGAAGTGGATGCCGTAGTTGACATAGGTCTGCCACGGCCAGCTGCCGGTGAGGGCTTCGAGGAAATAGCTGGTGGCCAATTCCAGAGCAGTGGCGGTGAGCATGCAGCCCAAAAACACCAGTAGGACCCGGACTGCCCGGAAAGCCGGAGAGCCGGGGCGGGCCATCAGGCGGCCAAAGCAGAGGAGAAATACCAGAGCGCCCACGCCGTAGACCGGGCAGTAGGGTCCAAAGAGAACACCGCGGTCGGAGTATCCCCAGCGGTAGACCACCACCTCCAGAAATATCTCGTATACCCAGCCGATGAAGGAATAGAGCAGAAAATAGAGAAAGCCTCTCTGGATCCGGGGGAAAATCCGATCAGTCATAACAGCCTCCCGTGGTTGTTTCCTTGATCATATCACAGAATGCTTTTGGACACAAGGAGAAAAAATGTCCGGTTTGATTCGACGGATGACAAAATGGATGGAACATGGTATAATGACCGCGCAACGGGGAAGATCCGTTGTATTTGATCGCGCCGTCGACTTTTCGCCCCGATGGGGGCATGGGTCCACTGGATCAGATAGGATGCTGCAGGATACCGGTCCGGTATTCTGTGAATTGAGATTTTCGACGGACAAGGAGAACAGAGAATGGAACAGTATTTTGACATCCGCCTGACGGACGATCAGCTTCGGGCCATCAGCTCCGTGGGCCTTGCCCATATGGGGGATGCGGTGTTTGAGATTTTGGTGCGGGGCTGGCTGTGCGCCCATGGCAAGGCCACCGGCAAGGGGCTCCATCAGGCCACCATCCGATTGGTATGCGCCGAAAGCCAGTCCCAGAAGGCCCAGCGCATCCTGCCGCTTTTGACGCCGGAGGAGCTGGCGGTTTTCAAGCGGGGGCGCAATGCCCAGGTTCACTCTGTGCCGGCCCACGCCAGCCGTGCGCAGTATGCCGAAGCCACTGCACTGGAGGCACTGCTGGGCTGGCTGTATTTACGGGGGCAGAAAGCGCGGATCAATGAACTGTTTTGTACGATGATGGAGGAATGAGTCATGCCATTGGACGCGATCACACTGCAGGCGCTGGTTGCGGAGCTGCGGCCGCAGCTTTTGGGCCTGCGGATTGATAAGGTACAGCAGCCTGCCCGGGACCAAGTGATTTTGCTGCTGCGCGGGAACCGTCGGCTGCTGCTCAACGCCGGGGCCAACGCGCCCCGTCTTCAGCTGACGGAGCTGCTGCGGGACAATCCCGCCGAGCCGCCTATGTTCTGCATGCTGCTGCGCAAGCATCTGGTGGGGGCCAGGGTGGCGGAGATCACGCAGCCGCCCATGGAGCGGCTGGTCCGCATGGAACTGGATATTACGGATGAGTTTGGCCGTCCCGGTCGCCGGACGCTGGTACTGGAGGCCATGGGCCGCCGGTCCAACCTGATTTTGCTGGATGGAGACGGACGGATCATTGAGTGCTTGCGCCGGGTGGACGCAGATTTGTCCGCTGCCCGGCAGGTACTGCCAGGGCTGTTCTATCAGGCTCCGGCCTCCGGGGACCGGCTGCCGGTGACGCAGGAAACAGAGGCGGGATTCCGGGCCCGTCTGGCCGCGGCCAATCCCGAGCGGCAGCTGGATGCGTTTTTGCTGGATCAGTATTTCGGCCTTTCTCCTCTGACTGCCCGGGAACTGGCCTTCCGCACCACCGGGGAGACCGACAGCCACCTGTTTGGCCTGGGGCCGGTTGGGGAGGATCGATTCTGGCAGGAAGTGTCTGCTCTCATCGAGGCAGTAAAGGAAAACCACTTTGCGCCATATTGCCTGTGGAAGGACGGCCGTCCGGTGGAGTTTTCGGCCTTTGCCATCCGGCAGTATGGCTCCGGGATGGAGTGTGTGCGCTGTGAGAGCTTCTCTCAGATGCTGGACCGGTTCTATGAGGTTCGGGAGCGGCAGGAGCGGGTACGGCAGAAGGGCGCGGATCTGATCCGCACGGCCACCACGGCCCGGGACCGCCTGCGGCGCAAGCTGGCTCTTCAGGAAAAGGACTATGCCCAGACCCAGGACCGGGATCAGCTGCGAATCTGCGGGGACCTGATTACCGCCAATCTCTACCGGATGGAGCGGGGTGCCCGGACGCTGACATGCGAGAATTACTATGAGGAGGGCTGCCCCCAGGTGACGGTGCCCCTGGACCCGCTGCTCACCCCCCAGCAGAACGCCGCCAAGTACTATAAGCGCTACAGCAAGGCCAAAACAGCGGAGCGGTATCTCAAAGAGCAGATGGCCATTGCCCGGCGGGATCTGGAGTATTTGGAGAGTGTGCTGGAGGAGATTTCCGAGGCGGAAACGGAACAGGACTTCACGGATATCCGGGGAGAGCTGCGGGATGCGGGCTTTTTGCGGACCCAGGGAAAAAAGGGGATCAACCGCCCGGCCAAGCCCCGGGAATTTTGCACCAGCAGCGGATTCCGGGTGCTGGTAGGCCGGAACAATCGGCAAAATGACCAACTGACCACCAAGACCGCCGATCACCGGGATCTTTGGTTCCACACCCAGAAGATTCATGGCTCCCACGTGATTTTGTGCACGCAGGGACAAGCGGTGGATGACGAGACCATTGTCGAGGCCGCCAAGATTGCCGCCTGGTACTCTCAGGCCCGGGAAAGCGGTAATGTGCCGGTGGATTATACGCAGGTCAAGAACGTGAAAAAGCCTTCCGGCGCCCGGCCCGGTATGGTGATCTATTCCACCTGCCGCACGGTGAATGTCACGCCGGAGGAGGAGCTGGTAACCCGGCTGAGCGTCCGCCGATAACCGTATATTTGGAGAGAAAGACACTGCCTAACCGGCAGTGTCTTTTTCCGATGTGTGGAAACTTAACAAAATCGAAACAGGTTTTTGTGCAAATTGACTATTGCAAATAACGCGAAAAGTTTTAAAATAGAGCCCCGCAAGAAGAAAGAAGCAATACTTGAAACCATAGGATTGGAGGGGGGAGTCCATATGACCTATCATTATCTTATGGACCTGGCACTGATTTTGCTGAGTACCAAGCTGCTGGGTCTCATTACACAAAAGTTTCAGATGCCCCAGGTTGTGGGTGCTCTGCTGGCAGGACTGATTCTGGGACCGTCGTGCCTGAATGTACTTTCTGAGACAGAATTTCTCTCTCAGCTCAGTGAGCTGGGCGTGATTGTGCTGATGTTCTCCGCCGGTATGGGAACCGATATTCAGGAACTCAAACACAGCGGAAAAGCGGGCTTTCTGGTGGCGCTGCTGGGCGTGGTGGCGCCCCTGGTAATGGGCACGGCTTTGGCCTGGGGCGCAGATCTGTGGGGTCTCATCGAAAGCAGCGGCTTCCTGGAGAATGTGTTCCTGGGCACGATCCTGACGGCCACCTCCGTGAGCATCACGGTGGAGACCCTCAAGGAAATGGGAAAGCTGGATACCCGGGTAGGCAACACCATCCTGGCAGCGGCACTGATCGATGATGTGCTGGGCCTGATTGCCCTGACCATTGTCAGCAGTGTGGCCGGCGGACAGGAGAGCATCGTAATGGTGCTGGTCAAGATTGTGCTGTTCTTCGTGTTTGCCCTGGTAGTGGGTCTGGGAGCCAACCGGCTGTTTTGCTGGATGATCCGGCAGCAGCAGGGGCGGAATATGCGGCGTTATCCGGTGCTGGCCTTTGTGCTGTGCCTGGTGATGGCCTATTGCGCTGAGGAGTTTTTCGGCGTGGCGGATATCACCGGCGCCTATGCGGCGGGCTTGGTCATTTCCTGCACACCCAAGTCCACGTATATTCAGTCCAAGTATGATCCTCTGGGGTATCTGCTGCTGACGCCGGTGTTTTTTGCCAGCATCGGCATTGATGCGCAGATCCACGATGTGGGCATGGGCATCGCCGTGTTCTCCGCACTGCTGCTGGTAATTTCCGTTATCTCCAAGATGGTGGGCTGCGGCCTGGGTGCCAAACTGTGCGGGTTTTCCGGAAAGGAAAGCGTGCAGGTGGGCGTAGGTATGGTATGCCGGGGTGAAGTGGCCCTGATCGTGGCCAACCGCGGTCTGTCCATGGGCGTGCTGAGCCAGGATTTGATGACCCCGGTGATTATCACCGTAGTGGGCGGTACGATCCTGACCCCGGTTTTGCTGAAGCTGGCCTTCCGCGGCGAGAAGGAGACGCCGATGGAGGAGAGCGGTCTGACCGACCGGTACGAAAAGGTGGAACAGCTGGACCTGGTGTCCGATCAGCTGCTGCGCAAAGACCAGGAGCTGATGGACAAAGGCAACTCCTGAATTTGGCCAATACCGATGCAAATATAAATACGGTCCGCGGAAGCGTCAGACGTTTCCGCGGACCGTATTCGTTATTTCCATCAAGAAGCGGTGTGGGGTGCGTGTCCGGTTTCCTCATTGTTGCGGAACAGCAGCGTGATGCACCAAAGACCCGCCAGTCCCACCAGCGCGTAGATCACGCGGGAGAAGACGGACATCTGGCCGCCGAAAAGAAAGGCGACCGTGTCGAAACCGAACAGGCCGATGCCGCCCCAGTTCAGGGCGCCGACAATGGCCAGAAGCAGTGCGATTTTGTCTACAATCATGCTCAAACCTCCAATCCTGGGATTTGCGCATAGCATGCCCCGATAAGAGCAGCTGTATACCCGGGGGTGAAATTTGGAAATGCAATTGCAAAGCGTTCGGGGAATATTGTATAATCAATGTACTTTCAAAAAACGCAGGAGGGCCTTATGAATATTGTATGCTTGGATATGGAGGGTGTATTGGTGCCCGAGATCTGGATCGCGTTTTCCGAGGCCAGCGGGATTCCGGAGCTCAAGCGCACTACCCGGGACGAGCCGGACTACGACAAGCTTATGCGCTGGCGTTTGGGCGTATTGAAGGAGCATGGGCTGGGTCTCAAGGAGATTCAGCAGACCATTGCCCGGATTGACCCGCTGCCTGGCGCCAAGGCATTTTTGGATGCGCTGCGGTCCAAGACCCAGGTCATCATCCTCAGCGATACCTTTGAGGAGTTTGCCAAGCCCCTGATGGAAAAACTGGGCTGGCCCACCATTTTCTGCAACAGCCTGGAGGTGGCCGATTCCGGAGAGATCACCGGCTTCAAGATGCGCTGTGCCCAGTCCAAACTCACTACGGTCCGGGCGCTGCAGTCCATCGGTTACGAGACCATCGCTGCCGGTGACAGCTACAATGACCTGGGCATGATCCAGGCCAGCAAGGCGGGATTTTTGTTTAAGAGTACGGAGAAGATCAAGGCCGATCACCCCGAGCTGCCCGCTTACGAGGCGTTTGATGAGCTTCTTTCTGCCATCGAAGCGGTACTGTAACAGGAGGAAATCACCGGGAGAACAGTGGAGGGAGGAAGCATGGAACTGTTTGCTGCTTTGTTCAATGCATGCTTCGGCAATATCCTGCTGCTGATCTGGATTGCTCCGCCACTGCTGCTCATGGCGGCATATCTTATTTATATTGCAATCAAAACGATTGGGGAATTCCGAAAAAAGTAAAAGAAAGGAATCTATCCATGAATGAAACATTCCAGCGCCTGGGCTTTTATCCCGCGGATATTCTGCTGCCCCAGGGAGTGGACATGACGCGCTGGGCGGTGGTGGCCTGCGACCAGTTCACCTCCCAGCCGGAATATTGGCAGGCGGTGGAGCAGACGGTGGGAGACGCACCGTCCACGCTCCGTCTGATTCTGCCGGAGTCTCACCTCCATGATCCCGATGTGGACGGGCATATCCAGGCCATCAACGCGACCATGGAGCGCTATCTGGACCAGGGCCTGTTCCGCACGCTGCCCGGCAGTATGATCTATCTGCGCCGCACCCAGTCTGACGGGGCGGTGCGCCAGGGCCTCATTGGTATGGTGGATCTGGAACAGTACGACTTTACTCCCGGTTCCGGCGCCCTGATCCGGGCCACGGAGGGAACCGTGCTCTCCCGGATTCCGCCCCGGGTTCGGGTGCGGGAAGGCGCTCCCATTGAACTGCCCCATGTGATGCTGCTCATTGACAATCCCGACCGGACGGTGATTGAACCTCTGGGCGGAGATACGGCGCAGATGGAGGAGGTCTACGACTTTGATCTCCAGCAGGGCGGCGGCCACTTGGCGGGATGGCGCTTGACGCAGGCCCAGATGGACGCAGTTTCCCGGGCCTTGGAGGCTCTGGCTGCGCCGGAGGCCATGGAGCGCCGCTACGGCATGGCCGGCGCGCCGCCGCTGCTCTTTGCCGTGGGAGACGGAAACCACTCCCTGGCTACGGCCAAGCGGTGCTATGAGGACCTCAAGGCTGTGACGCCGCCGGAGCAGTGGGCGTCTTTGCCCGCCCGATATGCCTTGGTGGAGGTGGTGAACAACCACGACGACGCCCTGCGCTTCGAGCCCATCCACCGTGTGCTCTTCGATGTGGACCCGGAGGATTTTTATGCCTTTTTCCGTACTTGCTTCCCCAATGCCTACGAGGGGCAGGGAACGGGCCATGTGATGGAGTTTCTCTGGCAGGACCATGACGTGACCGTGACTGTGCCGGACCCCAAGCTGCAGCTGGCGGTGGGAACGCTGCAAGGCGTCATGGATGCGTATTTGGAGACGCATCCCGGCCGGGTGGATTATATCCACGGCGAGGATGTCACCCGGCAGTTGGCCCGGGAGCCGGGCCGCTTGGGAGTGTTGCTGCCTGCCATGGGCAAAGAACAGCTGTTTAAGACTGTTATGGCGGACGGCGTCCTGCCCCGCAAGACCTTTTCCATGGGACATGCCCAGGACAAGCGCTATTATGTGGAGGCGCGAAAAATCAAATCCTGTTGATACAGTGTCCCCGGTGAAAATTTTTTCACCGGGGGCTTTCTTTTTGCAAATGGCTATGGTACAATAGAACCAGAAAAAGAAGCGTACTAGTAGCTGGTTTTGGGCATGATTCACAAAGCGGAGAAAGGAGTTTCCCATGGCAGAGCTGTTTGGAAGTGCGCTGTATTTCAGCGGCGGGTTGATTTTCGTGAGCTTCCTGCTGCTGCCTGTGGTATTTTTGCTGTGCATCAGCCTGGTGTATATCGTGGTGGAGGCCATTTGGCGCTTCCGTCAAAAACGCGGGATGTTTTAGTATGGTTCCGGGCCGCGCAATTTGCGCGGCCCGGCTTTTTTTTTGCGGATGGGTGTGGTACACTGGAACCGGAATTTGAGGAAGCGGAGGCACAGTATGAAACGGAAGGCTCCTTGTAAAATCAATCTGGCTCTGGATATTCTGGGCCGGCGGCCGGACGGATACCACGAGATGGACATGATCATGCAGACGGTGTCCCTGTGGGACTGTGTGACGGTGCGCCCTGCTTCGGCGGGATTTGCCATTCACACCGGCGGGGATCTGATCCCGGCGGGGAAGAAGAGCCTGGAACAGCGGGCGGCGGAGTCTTTTTTTGCCCATGTGGGCCGTGAGATGCCGGGGCTTTGCGTGGAGCTGGAAAAGCATACCCCGGCCTATGCGGGCCTTGGCGGCGGCAGTGCGGATGTGGCGGCGCTGCTGCGGATTCTGCGGGATACGTATGCACCGGACTTGCGCGACGAGACGTTGGAGGCCATTGGACTGGAGATTGGCAGCGACATGCCCTTTTGCGTCCGGGGCGGTACGGCGCTGGCCCAGGGCCGGGGAGAGCGGCTGACGGACTTGCCGCCGCTGCCGCCGTGCTGGATTGTACTGTGCAAGCCGTCCTTCGGCATTCCCACGCCGGAGCTGTTTGCCCTGGTGGACGGACAGAAGCTCACCCGGCGGCCGGACCTTGCCGGAATGCGGGCGGCTCTGGAGCGGGGAGACCTGGAGGGCATAGCGGCCCGGCTTTGTAATGTCTTTGAGCAGGTGCTGCTGCCGGATTATCAGGAGGTGTTTGCCATCCGGGACCGGATGCGGGAGGAAGGCGCCCTCAATGCCGCCATGAGCGGCTCGGGGCCCACGGTGTTCGGACTGTTCCGGGAGGAGGAGACGGCCCGGGCGGCGGCACGAACGATGAAAGAGACCTGGCCGGAGACCTTTGTTGCACAGCCGGTTGGAAAGCTCTCGGACCAGAAAGATTTGGAAATTTTTTCTGAATCGGTATAATTTTCCGTCAATTCGTCCATGATGCAGGCAAAGACCTGTACGAAAGGGACGAGACATATGCAACAAGTGAAACGGATTTCCCGCCGTCTGAAGCGGGTGGAGATTGTACTGATGGTAGCGGCAGCCCTGGTTTTGATGAGCGGGGCCTTGGCGCTGCAGACCCAGGATCAGCTGGCCGACAAGGTGGTGCGGCTGCATGTGCTGGCCAATTCCGACTCGGAAGAGGACCAGGCCCTCAAGCTCCGGGTCCGGGACCGGGTGTTGGAACGGGCCACGGAACTGCTGGAGCAGTCGGCGGACCGCCAGGAGGCCGAGGCATTGCTGCGCGGCAATCTGCTGGAGCTGGAGAATCTGGCGGCGGAAGAGATTGCGGCGGCGGGGTATGACTATCCCGTAACGGCGGAACTCACGGATACGACATTTCCCACCCGGGAGTATGACGGCTTCACCCTGCCGGCAGGGGAATATCTGGCACTGCGGATCGTAATTGGCGAGGGTGCCGGACAAAACTGGTGGTGTGTGGTGTTCCCGCCTCTCTGCACCACCGCGTCAGCGGATGTTCCCGCTTCCGCACTGGCGGCGGGACTGACGCAGGAGGATGTGAATCTCATCACGGAGGAGCCGGGGTATGTGCTGAAATTCAAGACCGTGGAACTCTGGGAGCGGCTGCGGGCGGCTCTGGAGGGCTGAATATGTGTAACAAGCGGCGTCGGGCATGAGCCCGGCGCCGCTTGCTTGCGTATGGGAAGTTGGATACGATACCCGGAGTGCCGAAGCATTCGCTCCGGTCTCATGTCCGGGCATCCAGATAGGCTTGGATATCGAAGGGCAGCAGGGCAGTGTCCCGCCGCAGATACAGGGGATGGTGGGGATGACCGGATTTGAGAGGCGGCCCGGCGGTAAACCACTGGGCTCCGGCGGCCTGGGCATCGGCGGCAAAATCCCGGACGCAGTCCATGAGATAGTCTCGCTTTTCGATGATGTTGCCCCAGGCGGCCCAGACGGCAGGCCGGGGAGACAGGGAGAGCAGGTACCGGAAGGCCTTGCGGTTTTCCGCGTGGAGGATGGGATTATAGGTTTGCTCCATGTCGTCGGGGCGGGTGGCGCGCTGGGCATAGACGTTGAACATCAAAAAGCTGTCATACCCGCCCGAGTGGGCGATGCGCTCCACAGACTGGAGGGTGGGGTCCAGGGCGTCGGGGGCGGCGGTGGAGGGATTGATGCCCACGCAGATCAGCGGCCGGACACCCCGGGTGCCCAGAATGTACCGGTATTCGGAGTAAGTATTGGGGACATAGAGCCACCGGGCCACATCGTAATCCGGAGAGGGCTGCAGGGCATCTGCCAAAGCGGCGTCAAAGGGAAGAAGGGTGAGAGAATCGGTAGGTCCTTGGGGAATGTGCATGGTGAGGCCTCCTGTTTTTCGGCATTTTTTTCAGGATAGCACAGCCGCCGGGAAAAGGCAACGGGACTGTTCACACAGAGAAAAATGTGGTATTCTGAAAAGCAATGAACGATTCCGCAAGAAGGAGGGCCGCCATGCTGACGATTTTGATGGGCCGGGCCAAAACAGGAAAATCAGACCGCGTCCTGGAGACGATTGCCGCTCTGGGGGATGAGAGCCAGCAGATTTTGCTGGTGCCGGAACATGCCTCCCACCAGGCGGAGGTGGATTTGTGCCGGGTATGCGGCCCCACGGCCAGCCGTCATGCCGAGGTTCTGAGCTTCCGGCGGCTCAGTGACCGGGTGCTGGGCTTGACCGGAGGACTTTCCCAGGTGTCTCTGGACCCCGGCGGAAAGCTGCTGACGCTGCAGAAGGCACTGCTGGAGGTAGCGCCGGAGCTGACGGTATACCGGCGGCCGTCCCAGAAGGCGGCGTTTTTGCAGCAGATGCTGGACCTGTTTGATGAGCTGCGCTGCTATGAGGTGACGCCCCGGACCCTCTATGACGCCTCGGAGGAGATGGAAGGCGCCACCCGGAACAAGCTCCGGGATTTGAGCTTGCTCTATGGAGCCTATGAGGCCCGGCTTCAGCGGCCGGGCCTGGACGCCCGGGACCGGATGAGCCGCCTGTGCGACAGCCTGGAGGATTCTGGTTATGTCGTGGGGAAGGATATCTTCGTCGACGGGTTTACGTATTTCAACGCCCAGGAACGGCGGGTACTGGAAATTATGCTGCGCCAGGGCCGCTCTGTGACGGTAACACTGCTGGGAGAGCCGGACAGCCGGGAGGAGGTCTTCCAGTCGGCTCTGCGGGCCATGGGGCAGCTAAGCCGCCTGGCGGAGCAGGCGGGAAAGCCCATGCGGGTGGAGACGCTGCGCCGGGAGGACGTTTCCGCTCTGGGCCATCTGGAGCGGCACTTTTTCGGCAAAAGCATTCCCTATGACGGACCGGCGGACTGCATCCGGGTCCGGGAGGCGGACAACGTCTTTTCCGAGGTGGAGCAGACCGCGGCGGAGATCCGCCGCCTGCTGGCGGCGGGAGCGTGCCGCTGCCGGGACATCACTGTGACTGCCCGGAATCTGGAGGAGTACGCCGGGGTCATTGAAGCGGTGTTTGAGCGCTACGGGATTCCCTTCTACCTCAGCCGCCGCAGCGACATTCTGGAAAAGCCGGTGCTGAGCCTCCTCACCGGAGTGCTCTCCGCCATCGGCAATGGATACGAATATGAGGATATGTTCCGCTGGCTGAAAACGGGCCTGGCGGGAATCACGCCGGAAGAGTGCGACCTGCTGGAAAACTACGTGCTCAAGTGGCAGATCCACGGCTCCATGTGGCTGCGGGACGTGGACTGGACGGAAAATCCCGATGGCTACGGCGCGCCCTGGACCCAGGCCCGTCAGGAGCGGCTGGATGCGGTCAACGCCCTGCGCCGCCGGATCGCCGCCCCGCTGGGACAATTGGCCGAAGGACTGAAATCCGCAAAAACCGCCGGGGAGAAAGTGAATGCGCTTTACAGCTTTATGGAGGGACTTTCCCTCCAGGACGCCCTGGAGGCCCAGATGCGGGACCAGGCGGAGGCGGGACGGCTCCAGGATGCGGAGGAGACGGCCCAGCTGTGGGAGATCTTGTGCGGGGTGCTGGATCAGTTCGTGGAGATCCTGGGCCCGGAGCCCATGGACTTGGACGAGTTCACCCGGCTGTTCCGCCAGATTCTGACCCAGTACAGTGTGGGCACCATCCCGGTGGCCCTGGATCAGGTGTCCGTCAGCGAGATTACCCGCAACGACCGCCACACGGACCGGTATCTCTTTTTGCTGGGGGCCAATGACCACGTTCTGCCGGACCCGGGCCAGAGCGGCGGCATCCTCAATGACGACGACCGGGATGAACTGGCCCAGCGGGGTGTGGAGCTGGCTCCTACGGGCATGGAGCGCATGGGTCTGGAATTGCAGAATCTCTACGCGGCCCTCTCTCAGCCTACCTGCGGCCTGACCGTAAGCTATCCGGTGACGGATGTCACCGGCGCACAGCTGCGCCCCGCCTTCGTCATCGACCGGTTATGCAACCTCTTTCCCGGTCTGCGGATTGAAAAAGAAGGGAATGACAAGGAATATCGCTTAACAGCAATTCAGCCCGCGCTGGAAATGGCAGGCCAGGCCCCGGGCGGGGAACTCTGGCAGTGCCTGGCGTCGGACGGCCGATTTTCCGCCGCGCTGAGCGCCATGGACCGGGCCCGGACCCTCAAGCGGGGCGCGCTGTCCCGGGCGGCGGTGCGGGCTCTGTACGGGGAGAAGATCACCATGTCAGCCTCCCGGCTGGAGCGGCTGCGCAGCTGCCACTTTGCCTATTTCATGGAGTATGGCCTGCGGGCAAAGCCCCGGGAAGCGGCAGCTTTTGATGCGCCTCAGATCGGCACCTTCCTCCACTATCTGCTCGAGCATGTCACCCGGGACGTGCTGAAACAGGGCGGCTTTGCCGCGGTGGAGGACGAGACTCTCCACGCCCTGGTGCGCCGGTATATCCAAGAGTATGTGGAGCGGGAGCTGCACAACTTCCGGAACCGCAATGCCCGGTTCCGCTACCTCTTCGCCCGGCTGCGCCGGACGGCCTATGCCGTCATCGACGAGGTTGCCCGGGAGCTGCGCCATTCGGATTTCGTGCCGTTGGCCTTTGAGCTCTCCTTCGGTGACGGGGGAGATCTGCCGTCGGTGGTGATTTCGGAGCCCGACGGTGAGCTGCGTCTGGGCGGCAAGGTGGACCGGGTGGACGGCTGGGTCCGGGACGGCAAACTGTATCTCCGGGTGGTGGACTACAAGTCCGGCCGGAAGGCCTTCGACCTCTCGGCGGTGAAGATGGGCCTGGATATCCAGATGCTGCTCTATCTCTTCACTCTGCAAAAGGAAGGACAGGCCTACTTCCATCGCCCGGTGGAACCGGCGGGCGTGCTGTACCTGCCTGCCCGGGATGAGATTTTGACAGCGGAGCGCAGCGTCACGCCGGAGGAGCTGACCCGGCGTCGGGAGAAGGAACTGCGCCGCAGCGGCCTGGTCCTGGCGGAGCCGGAGGTGCTCCAGGCCATGGAGCATGAGTCCTTGACGGAGCCCCACTATCTGCCCGTGCGGGTAGGCCGGGACGGAAGCCTCTCCGGCAGCGTTGCCTCGGCGGCCCAGCTGGGACGGCTGGGGAACTATCTGGACCGGCTACTCCGGGACATCGCCCAGGAGGTCCGGGAGGGCAACATTGACGCCGATCCCTGCTGCCACAGCGAGGACGACAGTTACTGTCAGTACTGCGACTGGGCGGGGGCCTGCCATTTCCAGGACGGCCGGGACGGCGACCATCTGCACTACATTCTGCCGGTAAAGGCGGAGGAATTCTGGAAGTCTTTGGAGGAGGAGTCCTGATATGGCAAGCTTGACCCTGACGCCCCAGCAGCAGGCCGTGGTGGAGAACCGGGGCGGAAGCCTGCTGGTCTCCGCCGCCGCGGGCTCCGGCAAGACCAAGGTGCTGGTGGAGCGGCTGTTCCGCTACGTGACCCAGGAGCGGTGCAACGTAGACGACTTCCTCATCATCACCTATACCAAGGCCGCCGCAGCGGAACTGCGGGGCAAGATTGCTGCGGAGCTGTCCAAACGGCTGGGGGAGGACCCGGGAGACGCGCATCTGCGCCGTCAGCTGTTGCGGGTGTATCAGGCGGACATCAAGACGGTGGACGCTTTCTGCACGGCGCTGCTGCGGGAGAATACCCACCTGCTGGCCCGGGAGGGGGAGCAGCATGCCCTGACGCCGGACTTCAAGGTGCTCGATGAGAGCGAGGCGGACCTGCTGCGCCGCCGGGTGCTGGAGCGGACGCTGGAGACCTTTTATGATACATTGGACGCGGGCAAGGAGCAGCTGGCGGATACGCTGGGCGCCGGCCGGGACGACAGCGCCCTGGCGGAGCTGGTGCTGGAGGTCTATGAAAAGCTTCAGAGCCATGCGGACCCGGAAGCGTGGCTGGAGCGCAGCCGCGAGAGCTGGGGCGCCCTGAATGGGAGGTTTGACGATACGCCCTATGCTCCGGCCCTGCTGGAGACGGTGCGCCGCCGGGCCCGCCACTGGGCGGGGTTGCTGGCGGGCGCGGCGGAGCGTGTGGCGGAGGACGCAGCATTGGCCGCCGGATACGGAGAGAAGTTTCTCACTGCGGCCGGGGGCTTTGCAGCCCTGGGGGAGAGCCCTGACTGGGAGGAGGCCCGGCAGCGCTGCGAAGCCGTGACGTTCCCCCGGCTCACCACACCCCGGGGCCGCAAGGAGGAGACGGCGTCCCTCAAGCAGCTCTGGGACAGCTGCAAAGCGGACAAAAAGAAGCTGGACAGCCTTCTGGAGGTGAGCGGCGAGGAGGCCATGGAAGACCTGCGGGCGGTGGCTCCGGCCATGGAGGCCCTGGTGGACCTGACGGCGGACTTTGCCGAGCGCTACCGGGTGGAGAAGCTGCGGCTCAACAGTCTGGACTTTTCCGACCAGGAGCATCTGGCACTGCGGCTGCTGGTAAAGGAGGACGGCGCGCCCACGGAGCTGGGCGAGCAGGTGTCGGCCCGGTATCAGGAGATTTTGGTGGACGAGTATCAGGACACCAATGAGGTGCAAAACGCCATCTTCCGGGCGGTGTCCAAAGGCGGTCAGAATATCTTCACCGTGGGCGACGTCAAGCAGAGCATCTACCGCTTCCGTCTGGCAGACCCCACCATTTTCCTGGAGAAGTATCAGCGCTTCCAGTCCTGGGAAGAGGCCCAGCCGGGAGAGGAGCGCAAGATTCTGCTCTCCAAGAACTTCCGCTCCCGGCGGGAGGTGCTGGATGCGGCCAACTTCATTTTCCGCGCCATCCTCTCTCCGGAGATGGGAGAGATGGCCTATGGGGAGGATGAGGCGCTGCACTTCGGTGCGGAGTACTATCCGCCCCGGGAGGACTGCGCCGTGGAGTTCCATTTGATCTCCGTGCAGCAGCGAACCCAGGGGGATGATCATCCGGTGAAAAAGCTGACGGCGGAGGCCCGGTTTGTGGCCCGGCGGATCCGGGAGCTGCTGGATACGGGATATCCCGTCACCGGCGGGGACGGGCAGCTGCGGCCATGCCGTCCGGAGGACATCGTGATCTTGATGCGCTCTCCCGGCACCCGGGCGGCGGCGTATGCCGCGGCCCTTTCGGAGCGGGACGTGCCCTGTTCCTTTGAAGAAAGCGGAGACTTTTTTGAGAGCATGGAGATCTCCGTGCTCATGGCTTTGCTGGAACTGGTGGACAATCCCCGGCAGGATGTGCCCCTTATCAGCGTCCTGCGCTCGCCGTTGTTCGGTTTCACGCCGGACCGTCTGGCCCAGATCCGGGCGGCGGCTCCGGCGGGGGAGTACTATGACGCGGTGTGCGCCTGCGGGGAGGATGCGGACTGCGCCGCCTTTTTGCAGACCCTTGCCGGGCTCCGGGCGGCGGCCCGGGACATGAGCCTGCATCGCTTCCTCTGGCACATCTACAACACCCTCAATGTCCTGGGTATTTTCGGCGCCATGGACGAGGGCGCCCAGCGGCGGGAGAATCTCATCGCCCTGACCCGCCATGCCCAGCGCTTTGAAAGCGGCGGCTACCGGGGGGTGTTTGCCTTTGTGACCCAGCTGCGGCGGCTGCTGGAGTCGGGCCAGGCCCCCTCCACCAAGGCTTCCGCCGCGGTCAGCGGCGTGCAGCTCATGAGTATCCACAAGTCCAAGGGCCTGGAGTTCCCCATTGTGATTCTGGCGGACCTGGACCACACCTTCTCCCGGCAGGACTTCGACACGCCGGTGCTGGTCCATCCCCGGATGGGCCTGGGGCCCCGGCGGGTGGACCTGGATCGGAAGATCCAATATCCCACCCTGGCCCGTCTGGCCATGGAGGAGACCCTCCGGCGGGAGAATCTGGCCGAGGAACAGCGCGTGTTGTACGTGGCCATGACCCGGCCCAAGGAAAAACTCATTTTGGTCGATGCCATGTACCATGCCAAAACCCGGCTTTCCCGGCTGGCGGCGGTGGCCCGGTATCCGGTGGCGCCGGAGACCGTGGCCGGATGCAAGACCTTTGGGGAGTGGCTGGTGCTGCCTCTGCTGTGCCGGGCGGAGTCGGCGCCGCTGTGGGCTCTGGCGGAGCTGACGCCGGAGCAGGAGCCACTGGACACGCCGGACCACTGGGAGGTGTCGGTCCACCAGGGCGAGGACTTCCAGCAGCGCCCCCAGCGCCGGGCGGCGGTGGAGCAGGCGGCGGATGGTCCCGCCTTTGACTGGCCGCTGCTGACGTTCCAATATCCCTATCAAAAGGAAACCCTGCTTCCGGCCAAGGTGACGGCTACCCAGCTCAAGGGCCGGGCATTGGATGAGGAGATCGCCGAGCACGCCGCCCACACGCCGTATCTGCGGCCGCTGTCCCAGCCCAAGTTCCGTCGGGAGCAGGCGGGCCTCACGCCGGCGGAGCGGGGCACCGCCACCCATCTGGTGCTGCAGTATCTGGACTTTTCCAATCCGGATGTAGTGGGGCAGGTGGCGTCGCTGCATCAGCGGGCGCTCCTGACAGACCAGCAGGCCCAGGCGGTGGAGGTCCGGGCCCTGGAGCGGTTTTTGTCCAGCCCCCTGGCCGGCGAGATCCGCAAGAGTTCCCGGGTGCTGCGGGAGTACCGCTTCACGCTGCTGGTGGACGCCCGGCGGTACGATCCCGCCGCGGCGGAGGGGGAGACGATCCTCCTCCAAGGCGTGGTGGATTGCTGCTTTGAGAGCGGAGCAGGGCTGACGGTGGTGGACTTCAAGACGGACCATGTCCACGGCGAAGCGGCTTTGGCCGAGCGGGCGGAGCACTACCGGCCCCAGCTGGAGGCGTACTCTTTGGCGCTGGAGCAGGTGCTGGAGCGGCCGGTGGAACGGCGGGTGCTGTATTTCCTGGACGCCGGCAAAACGGTGGATGTGTGAGAAAAAGAAAAAAATTTGAAAAAACACTTGCAATCCTGGAAAACATATGCTACACTAATTTAGCCTTTGTAAAAGGTAGCCTAGATAAGAAAGAGGTGAACAAGAGCAATGAAGGAAGGAATCCATCCCAATTATCAGCAGACTACGATTACTTGCGCCTGCGGTAATGTGATTGAGACAGGTTCTACCAAGAAGGATATCAAGGTGGAAGTCTGCTCTAAGTGTCACCCCTTCTTCACGGGTAAGCAGAAGCTGGTGGATACCGGCGGACGCGTTGCGAAGTTCAACAAGAAGTTCGGCCTGGACAAGTAAGTCTGACACATCACAAACGGGTCTGCCCTTGGGCAGACCCGTTTTTTTGTTTACATTTTCCCGCTGGACGCATATACTGGAGACAGCGTTGACGAACACAAAGAGAGGAGCGAGCATGATGAAGCTGCATTCTGTGGAGGTCAAAACCCTGACGCCGGAGATTTTCCGAATGTTTCAGGTCAACACCGCCCTGCTTACCGCCGGGGATGAGAAGCATCTCAACACCATGACCATCGGCTGGGGCCAGCTGGGCACACTGTGGAACCTGCCGGTGTGCACGGTGTACGTGCGGCCGGAGCGGTATACCTATGAATTTATGGAGGCACAGGACACGTTTTCCGTCTCGGTGCTGCCGGACTCCGCCCGGGACATTGCCCGTCTGTGCGGCACCCGCAGCGGCCGGGAGGTGGACAAGGTGTCCGCCTGCAATCTGACAGTATGCCGGGGCGCCGGGAACACGCCGTTTTTTGAAGAGGCGGAGCTGGTGCTGGTGTGCCGGAAGCTGTTTGTGCAGGATATGGACCCGGCATGCGTCCGGGATGAACGAATTTTTGCCTCGTACGGGGAAAAGGGCGGCTGGCACCGCATCTATACCGGCGAGGTGCTGGAAGCATATTGCAAATCATAAGGAGATTATATGCGGGAAACGGAAGAAGTACGGGACCGCGTGGTGCTGGTGGGCTTAAGCTCTCCGGTGCTCAAGAAGGAAGAAAACGCGGATGAGGAGACCATGGAGGAGCTGGCGGCTCTGGTGGAGACCGCCGGAGCCGAGACGGTGGGGACGGTGCTGCAGAACCGTCCCTCGCCGGACCCCCGCAGTTTTATTGGCGAGGGCAAGGTAGAGGAGGTCCGGGCGTACTGCCAGGGCAGCGGCGCCACCATGGTGATTTTTGACAATGATCTCTCGCCCTCTCAGATGCGGGTGTTGACGGAGGCCCTGGGCGTCCAGGTGCTGGACCGGTGCGGCTTGATTCTGGACATTTTTGCCCAGCGGGCCCGGACCCGGGAAGGCCGGCTCCAGGTGGAGCTGGCGCAGTACCAGTATCTGCTGCCCCGTTTGACGGGTATGTGGACCCACCTGGAGCGCCAGGCGGGTACCAGCGGCAAGGGCCCTATCGGGTCCAAGGGCCCCGGCGAGACCCAGCTGGAAACGGACCGGCGGCACATCCACCGCAAGATCGACAAACTCCGGGCGGACCTGGAGGACGTGCGCCGGGTTCGGGGTACCCAGCGTCAGCAGCGGCGCAAGAACGAGATCCCGGTGGTGGCCATCGTGGGCTATACCAACGCGGGCAAGTCCACGCTGCTCAACCAGCTGACGGGGGCCCGCATCCCGGCCAACAACCGCCTGTTTGATACCCTGGACACCACCAGCCGTCTGCTGACGGTCAGCGACACGCTGGATGTGGTGATCTCGGACACCGTAGGCTTTATCCGCAAGCTGCCCCATCAGCTGGTGGAAGCCTTTAAGGCCACGCTGGAGGAATTGGAGTACGCGGATCTGCTGGTGCACGTGGTGGACGTGTCCAACCCCGGCTGGCAGCAGCAAGCCCAGGTGGTGGAGGATCTGATCGTGGAACTGGGGGCCAGTGAGCTGCCCCGGATCACGGTTTATAATAAGGTGGATGCCCTGCCCGCCGGAGAGATTCTGCCCCGGGGCGAGGACTGCTGTGCCATTTCCGCCCGGACAGGGCAGGGGGTGGAGGAGCTGCTCCGGCAGATCGACCGCCGTCTGGACAAGGGAACCCGGCGGGTCACGCTGCACCTGCCCTACGATCAGGGCGGGATGCTGGACATGCTCTACCGGGAGGCCAAGGTGGAGCAGGTGGATTACAGTCAGACCATTGACATTACGGCTGTGTGCAGTCCCCGGGTGCTGGGCCGGGTAGCGCCCTATCTGGAGCAACCGGCGGAAGGAGAGGCCTGATATGGAGCTTTCCACGCCCCGGCTGCATCTGCGCCCCTTTCGGGAGTCGGATGCGGAAGATCTCTTCGACTATGCCCGGGACATCCGGGTTGGTCCCATTGCCGGATGGCCGCCGCATGAGAGCATCGAGGAAAGCCGCCGGATCATTGCCACGGTCTTTGCCAAAGAGGGCGTGTTCGCCATGGAGGACAAGGCCAGCGGCCGGGTCATCGGTTCGGTGGGATTTGTAGACGGGCATCCGGCGGGCGTGCAGCCCCATTGTCACGACGATGAAATCGGCTATGCACTCCATCCTGCCTTTTGGGGCCGGGGCCTGACGCCGGAGGCAGTCCGGGCAGTACTGGAATATGGATTTGCCGCTTTGGGGCTGGAACGCGTCTGGTGCGGGCATTATGCGGGAAACTGGCGGTCGTGCCGGTGTATGCAAAAGTGCGGGTTCCGGTATCAGTTCTCCAGAAGCCAGCGGGTGGAGCTGTTGGACGAGACCCGGGAGTGCTGTTATTATCTGCTGACGAAGGAGGCCTGGCGTGAGCGAGTATCGGGTGCCGTTTGAAGACGGAGAGAGCGAATTTACGGAAAAGCGCTCCCGCTTTATCAGCCATATCTGGCGGGTAGAGACGGAAGCGCAGGCCCGGGAGCGCATCGAGCAGATGCGCAAGCAATACTACGATGCCCGGCACAACTGCTGGTGCTACGTGCTCCATGACGGGGGAGTCGTGCGCTATTCCGACGACGGAGAACCCCAGGGCACAGCGGGGCAGCCCATGCTCAACGTCTTTCAGCGGGAAGGCGTGGAGAACGTATGCTGTGTGGTAACCCGGTACTTCGGCGGGATTTTGCTGGGAGCCGGGGGCTTGACCCGTGCCTATACCAAGGGCGCCAAGGACGCGTTGGACGCTGTGGGCATTGCCCGGATGAGTCTTTGGACGCTGTGGCTGGTCCCCTGTACGTACCCGCTGTTTGAACGGATGAAGCTGGAGATTGCCGCCTGCGGCGGTGTGGTGCGGGACGCGGAATACGGTGCGGACATCACACTGACCGTGGCGTTTCCCGCCGGCGGTGCAGAGGCCTTCGCACCCCGGCTGCGGGAGCTCTCCGCAGGCGGGCTGGAGATGGTTGCGGCAGGGGAGGAGTATCTGCCCGGCCCCCGGGAATGAGGACATAAGAACGCGGCGGCGCACCGGAAGGTGCGCCGCCGCGTTCTTGCTTTAGCGGTCTGCTGCTGTCAGAGTTTGAATGGCGTTGATGGACCCGGCACTGGCCAGGAGGAAGATTGTGTAGTTCACGCCTGCGGCGGCGTTGAGGTACAAGGATGCCGCCGTCTCCATGGAGGGCGTCAGCCCCAGGAAAGCACTGTCCAGGGTTTCGATATCCGTCCACTCCGGCAGGGCGGAGAGGTCCGTTTCCGCGAAGAAGAATTGATACCGGCCCGGCCGCATCCGTTTGAAGACGGTGGTTTCCTTAAACCGTACGTCGGTAAATACCACGCGGCCGTCGGCCAGCAGGACGTCCATGGGGCGGCTGTTGCGGGCCAGATTGCTCACCCGGAAGGTGGCAAATCCCCGGGGGGCGGGACAGCAGCGGTCCGAGATCTGCAAAAGATCCAGTCCGCTGGCATTGTTGATGACGGCAACCGTGGTAGGAGTTCCGGCAGAGAAGGGCAGAGTCTTGCGCAGATAGATATAGCCGTCGGTACCGGTGACGGTAATGGTCTGGTAGCCGGAGGCGATCCGCCCATAAGCAGTGAGGGCCGCGTAGTTGAGGACGCGGACGACCCGGGTGTTGCCGACGAGAATGCGGAAGGCAGGGTAACCAAACGCCGCGTTGAGGAACCGCACCTGTGTCCGGCCGGGCTGGATCGTAATGCTGCCATCTCCCAGATCGGCTACAGGACCGCCTTCACCGGGATTGGGCAGGGGAATGACGGGGGTTGCTCCGTCGGCCGGGCCCTCCAAATCGGCGACAGGGCCGCCCTGACCGGGTTCCGGCAGGGGGATGACGGGAGTGGCCCCGTTGGCCGGCCCCTCCAGATCGGCGACAGGACCGCCCTGGCCCGGCTCCGGCAGGGGCGTGACAGGGGTTGCACGGGTAAGAGTCTCCATATTGATTGTCCGGAGCGGCAGCTCCGGAGCCTCCTCTCCTTATCGTTTCACACCCCAGACTATGCTGCCGGGAGCAAAAGGGTGCACCGGAAGGGGGGGAATGATGCAGTCTATATGCCGCTGGATGCCGGAGCGGGATTCCACAGAGAAAACTGCGCCTGGGAGAACATACTCCCAGGCGCGGCAAAGCGGTGCAGGAAAGCGGTGCCTTAGTGCAGGATGAGACCGCCGGTGACATTGATGCCCTGGCCGGTCATGTTGTCGGCGAAGGAAGAGGAGAGATAGAGGAACATCCGGGCGATATCCTCTTCCGTCTGCGGACGCTTCAGGGGGATGCCGGAGATCCGCTCGGCCCAGTAAGCATCGGGATCGCCGCCGGCCTGCTTCACATCGTCCAGAAGCTTGTCCCAGATCCGGGTATGGACAATGCCGGGGCAGACGCAGTTGACATTGATATTGTAAGGAGCGGCGTACTTGGCAATGGCCTGGGTCATGCCGGTGACGGCAAACTTGGAGGCGGTGTAGGCAATATTGGTGGGATAGCCCTCCTTGCCGGACATGGAGGACATGTTGACGATCTTGCCGGACTTGTTGGGGATCATCACCCGCAGCACGGCCTGGTCCACCAGGAAGGTGCCCTTGGCGTTGACATCCATCATGAAGTCATAGATCTCCTCGGGCATTTCCAGGAAATCCACCTTGGTGCTGGCGCCGGCGATGTTGTTGAGGATGTCAATGCGGCCGAAGGCCTTCAGAGTGGCCTCCACCATGGCATCCACCTCGGCCTTGACAGTGACATCGCACTTGCAGAAAGCGGTCTTGACGCCGAACTGCGCGGCAATATCGGCAGCGGTTTTCTCCGCGGCGGCCACATCCATGTCGGCCACCATCACGTTGGCACCAGCCTGGCCCAGGAGCATAGAGGTCGTACGGCCCATTCCGCCGCCGCCGCCGGTGACAACTGCGTTTTTACCTGCCAGAGAAATTTCAACACCCATAATTGCAACTTCCTTTCTGAATCTTCCGCGCTGCCTGGGGCGGCGCGACGTGTCGTTGCATGTATGATAGCACATGCAGGAGCGGAACACCATGCCATTTCCGGCAGCACGTATTTCAAATCAGAAACAAAATGCAAAAGGATCATTGCCCGGACAGGGCGGGAAGCTGGCGGCGGTACTCCTCGGGACTGATTCCGGTGGCCTTTTTGAAGGCCTTGTAGAAGTTGCTGTAGTTGTGATAGCCCACCCGTTCGGCAATCTGCATGATTTCAATGTTTTCATACATGAGCTGCTTGGCCCGGCCAATCCGCTTTTCAATGATATAGCTGACAAGAGAAGACCCGGTCACGCTTTTAAAGAGCTTGCTGACATAGGTGACGCTGTAATTATACTGCTGTGCCACCTGCTGGAGGGAGAGCGGCTCCGCCAGATGCTCTTCCACATAGTGAAGGATGGAGCCCACCAGGCGGATATGCTGGAGGCTGGCCGTGTCGGGGCCCACTTCCAGGTGCATGTCACAATACAGGCATCCCAGAATCCGATGGACGATGGAGCTGGCGATCACCTGCTCTCCGGGAGAGGAACCCAATTGCTGAAATTCATCGATCATATGCAGATACTTCTGCAGCTGGAGCATGTCCAGGTGCAAAATGGGGTAGTTGGGGTTCTGGCTGGAGAACATTAAATAGAGGTTCGCACTCTTTTTGGAGTAGTTGCCTAAGATGCGGGGCTCAATGCCGATGGAAAACCGCAGATGCCCCTCATTGTATTCGCAGTCAATGATATGGCTGTCAAACATCCGGCAGAAGATGATATCGCCTTTGTGAATGGTATAGGTGACATCCCCCTTGAGGTAGATGGCGTCTTCCTCTCCCAGATAAAATGTGATCTCATAATAATCGTGGTAGTGATAATAAAAACTGGAGTTGAGCCCGCTTTCATGCATGCGGGCGTGGAAATCGTTTTCCGGAATCAGCAGTGAGAGTTTGGAAAGCAGTTTGGAATCCTGACCCTGCATGGCGTCTTCTCCTTTCAAGCTTTCATTTCATAATATTGCATTATACGTCAGAGTGGTAGTACAGTCAAAAAGATTTTCTGCCTCACAGGAGAAACTGCGAAAAAAGCTGCCGGACGTACAGACGTCCGGCAGCTTTTGGAGAAGCACAGCAATTTATAAAAAGACAACGGAGCAAAGCGAACTTTGCTCCGTTGTGGTACGCCGTGAGGGATTCGAACCCCCGGCCTTCTGGTCCGTAGCCAGACGCTCTATCCAGCTGAGCTAACGGCGCGTGTCTCATAGACAGCTTAATCATACTAGCATAGTTCTTTTTAAAATGCAAGAGTTTTTTTCATCTTTTTTCTACTTTTTTTCTTGGCCTTGTAAAATGCGGCGGGGTGTGATAGAGTAACACCCAGAAAACGACACAGACAGGATGGTGGAAAGATGGAGAACTATCCGATTAAAAGTGTGACGTTCGGCGGTTTTGATAAGCAGGACGTGATTCACTATATTGAGCAGACTGCCCAGAAGGCGGCGGAATCGGAAAAGCAGCTCCGGGAGGAGAATGAGCGTCTGCGCAGCCAGATGGAGGAGCTTCAGGAACAGACGGAGCACCTGCAGGCGCAGGTGGAGAGCCTGACGGCAGAGCGCCAGCAGCTTCAGGAGTCCCTGACCCGGGAGCAGGAGGCACGGCAGGCGCTGGAGCCGCTTAAACCCCTGGAGGCGGAGGTAAAGCTGCTCAAGGCGGAGATGGACGTAATGCGGCCGGACGCAGAGGCCTATGCCCAATTCCGGGAGCGCATCGGCGCCATCGAGTGCGAGGCCCGCAAGCGGGCGGCGGATCTGGAGCGGGATGCCGCACAGAAGATGCGTCAGACCATGGAGGAGTTCCGCAAGCAGTACCAGGTGCTCATGAGCACCTTCGCCGCGGCTTCTGCCCACGCCACCAGTGAGCTGCGGAAAGTAGAGGTCAATTTGTCTCAGCTGCCCCGGGTGATGGATCAGACCGGCGCAGAACTGAACGAGTTGGCAGCGTTGCTGGAAAAAGAGGGGAAGACGGAGGATGCTTCCCTGCGTTCCTAAAAACAAGAAGATCGGACGGTTTGTCCGGTCTTCTTTCCTTTTTTCTGCGGTTTGTGCTGCCGGGGGTATGATCCGGCCCTCGCGTGCCTAAAATATCCTCGGGAAACCAGGAGACGGCCAACTGGCAGAAACCGGAAAAGAGTTCGGACGTATACGATTACGTGCCCGTATAAAAAACAATCTGCCTTTTGTACAAAACCAGGAAAGCGCTTGGAATCCGTGAAAAATTCCTTGCAAAGCATTCGCCGGTGCCTTATACTAAGGCCGTAGCTGGAACCCGAATGTTTTATGGTAAAGTGAGAAAGAGAAGTGGATGCTGTTCCAATAGACAAAGACCGGTGGAACGGATTTGCGATAAAAACGGGGGCAGCGAGAGCAGAGAGGGGTGAAATGAAATGTCCTTTGAAGCAATTGAACAGATCACGCAGGTTGAAAGCCGGACGCAGGAGCGCAAGGCGGCTGCACAGGCACAGGCAAAAGAGATTGCAGCAGCTGCCGAGCGGGATGGTCTGGCGCTGATCCAGCGTGTGCAGACGGAGGCGGCTGAACACGGAAAGGACCTGCTGCATCAGGCGGAAGCACGGGCGGCAGAGCAGACTGCACAGATCCGTAAGGACGCGGAAGCAGAGGCCGACCAGCTGCGTCAGGCCGCTCAGCTGCGGCTGGAGAAAGCGGCGGACTTTATCGTCGAAGGGGTCGTGAAACACTGATATGGCGATTGTAAAAATGAAGAAACTTCGGGTGGTGGCCATGGCCGCCAGCCGGGAGGAACTGCTGCGGGGCCTGCAGCATCTGGGCTGTGTGGAGATCAGCGAGCCGGAGCATATCACGGCGGCAGATCCCGCGTGGGCGGCCCTGGTGCGGCGGGAGACATCGGATTTGAGTGCCACCCGCAGCCGGATTACGGATGTCAACACGGCTTTGGCAGCCATTAAGCGTTACGGAGACGTGAAGGATGGGATGTTTGTTCCCCGCAATGCCGTTTCCGAAGAGAAGTTCCTCAGTGAAAGCGCGGTGGAACCGGCCCGGGAAATCACGGACCAGGTTTGCCAGGCACTCAAGGATTTGTCCCGGCTGCAGGGAGAGGAGAACCGTCTTGCTTCCCGACAGGCTGGACTGCGTCCCTGGGCCTCGCTGGACATGCCGCTGGAGATGACGGGAACGGCCCACACCCTGATCCGCATGGGAGTCTTTCCAGGCGGAACGGATGTCGGAGCCGTCCGCACGGCCCTGGGGGCGGCGGACGCTGCGGCGGAGGTCTATGAGATCAGCGCGGACAAGCAGCAGGTCTACTGTCTGCTCATCTGCCACCGGGCGGAGGAGGAGACGGTGACGGAGCTCCTGCGGCCCTTCAGTTTCAGTGCGGTCAGTTTTCAGGGCAGCACCGGAACGGCAGCGGAGAATCTGGCCGCGCTGGACCAGGAGCTGGCCCAAAACCGCCAGGCACAGGAGGCCACGGTGGCACAGATTGCCCAGAGTGCCCAGGCCCGGGATGCGCTGGTGCTCTATGCCGACCGGCTCAGTGCCGAGGCGGCCAAGGAATCCGGCCGGGAGCGTCTGCTCACCGACGGCACCATTGTCTTTTTTGAAGGCTGGGCGCCGGCGGAACGGATTGCCCAGGTGGAGGCGCTGCTGGAGCATTTGGGCTGCGCCTGGGAGGCGGAAGACCCCACAGAGGAAGAGTATCCCCAAGTCCCCGTCCAACTCAAGAACAACTGGTTTACCCGTCCGCTGAATATGGTCACGGAGATGTATTCGCTCCCGGCCTACGACGGCGTGGACCCCAACCCCCTTATGGCGCCGTTTTTCATTTTCTTCTACGGCTTCATGATGGCGGATATGGGCTACGGCCTGCTGATGATGCTGATTTCCTTCATTATCATGAAGAAGGCCCGTCCCAACGGTCCTACCATGCGGTATATGATCCCGCTGCTGGGCCTGTGCGGTGTGAGTACCTTTATTATGGGTGCCATCACCGGCGGCTTTTTCGGAGACTTGCTGCCCCAGCTGGCTATGATGCTGGACCCCAATACCAGCTTTACTGCCATGCCGGCGCTGTTCTCTCCGCTGGATGACGCTTTGGCGGTGTTGATCGGATCTCTGGGCATCGGCCTGGCGCAGATCTTCACCGGTATGGCCGTGAGCATGTACCGGCAGATCAAGCGGGGCGAGATCGTGGCAGCCCTGTGCAACGAGGGCGCATGGTATCTGGTCTTCATCCTGGTGGGCGTGGGTGCCGTGACCGGCATGATGTCCTATGCCCTGATTGCCGCTTTGGTGGTGATCGTACTGACCCAGGGTTACGGCCACAAAGGCATTGTGGGCAAGATCATGGGCATCGGCGGCTCTTTGTACAATAATATCACCGGTTATTTCAGCGATATCTTGTCGTATTCCCGTCTGATGGCCTTGATGCTGGCCGGCGCTGTTATTGCCCAGGTGTTCAATACCCTGGGCGGGATCACCGGCAACGTCGTGACCTTTTTCCTGATCTCCGCCATCGGCAACGCGCTGAACTTCGCACTCAATCTGCTGGGGTGCTATGTCCATGACATGCGCCTGCAGTGCCTGGAGTTCTTCGGGCGCTTTTACAGCGACGGCGGCAAGCCCTTCCGTCCGTTGGCGATGGAAACCAAATACGTGGATATTCACCAGTAAGAGATATAATTTGAGGAGGAAACTAACATGGATATGAATCAACTGGTTGCAATGCAGCAGAGCGTTACCTTCCTGGGACAAATCGGCGGTATGGCCCTGGCCCTGCTGGGCGCGGGCCTGGCAGTGGGCCTCTCCTGCGTGGGCTCCGCCAAGGGCACCGGCATCGCCGGTGAGGCCGGTAGCGGCCTTCTGAGCCAGGACCCCTCCAAGTCCGGTAAGGTCATGGTGCTGCAGCTGCTGCCCGGTACCCAGGGTCTGTACGGCCTGGTGGTGTGGTTCTTCGCCCTGATCCAGATGGGCATGCTGGACGGCAGCGCCGCCGGTATGTCTGTGGCCGAGGGCCTGCAGTACTTTGCCGCCTGCATGCCCATGGCTTTGGGCGGACTGCTCTCTGCCATTGCCCAGGGCCGCGTGGCTGCCGGTTCCATCAACATCCTGGCCAAGAAGCCCGACGACTGGTCCAAGGGCCTGATCCTGTGCGGCATCGTCGAGTTCTACGCCATTTTGTCCCTGCTGGCTTCCATGCTGATGCTGCTGTGGCTGTGATCCCACGGAAGGGAGAGCCATATGAAAGGTATCGAAAACATCACCCGGCGCATTGATCAGGATGCCCAGGCGGAAATTGACGCCGTCCTGGACAAGGCCCGGTCGGATGCGGCGGAGGTGACGGCCCGGTATCAGGCCCAGGCCGACGCCCAGCGCCGGGAACTGACGGCGAAAAATGAGAAAGCCGCCGCCGAGCGGGAGGAGCGCCTCATCAGCGCCGCCCGGATGGAAGCACGGAAAGTGGCCTTGGCCGCCCGTCAGGAGATGGTGGACAAGGCGTATGATCTGGCACTGGAGAAACTGTGTGCCATGCCGGAGAAGACCTATGTGGAGACGGTGGCACAGCTGCTGGCACAGGCGGCGCCCAATGGTCAGGGTGAGGTGATTCTCAACCCCCAGGTGTCCGCCAGCATGGGGCCGGCCATTGTGGAGCGGGCCAACGCCCTCATCGGCGGCGGGAAGCTGACGCTTTCCAAAACCGCACGGGAGATTCGGGGCGGATTCATCCTCAAGTGCGGCAACGTAGAGGTCAACGGGACCTTTGAGACGCTGGTGCGTCTGCAGCGGACGCAGAATGCGGGGGCGGTGGCCAAGCAGCTGTTCCCGGAGGCGTAACGAAGGAGGAAGTGTCTTGTCAAAGCATATCAAAGACACCGATTACCTGGCCATCTCCGCCCGGATCCGGGCCATGGAGGGCAGCCTCCTGACCCGAGAGCGGATGGAGCAGATCCTGGAGGCACGCAGCGACGAGGATGCGGCCAAGCTCCTGCATGAGTGCGGCTATCCCGAGCTGGACGCCTCCCGTCCGGAGGCTATGGACGCGGCCCTCTCCACCGCCCGGGAGGCGGTGCTGGAGGACCTCGCCGTCGGAGCGCCGGACCCCAGGTATATCGATTTATTCAAGCTGAAATATGATTATCACAATGTCAAGGCTCTGCTCAAAGCGGCGGCGGTGGGGGCGGACCCCAGCCATATGCTGATGGATATGGGCCGGGTCAGCACGGCGGTTTTGCGGGAGGCTCTGGAGACAGGGCACCTGGAGGAGCTGCCGGATCTGCTGGCGCAGGCCGTGGAAGAGGCCCGGGAAGTGCTGGACACCACCCGGGATCCGCAGCTGAGTGATATTGTGTTGGATCGTTGGACCTATCGGGAAATGACCCAGCTGGCCGGAGACACCGGCAGCGCCTTTTTGCTCGGCTATGTCCGGACCCAGATCGACGCGGCCAACCTGCGCACGCTGATTCGGGTGGCCCGGATGGGCAAGAGCGGCGAGTTTTTGCGGGGCGTGCTGCTTTCCGGCGGGGAAGTGCCCCCCGAGAGCGTGGAAAAGGCCGGTGCTGCCGGAGCGGCCGGGATTACGGAGCTCTATGCCCCCACCCGGTTCCAGGCGGCGGCAGAAGCCGGCGCCCAGGCCCTGCAGGGCGGTCCCCTGACGGAATTTGAGCGGCTGTGTGACGATGCCGTGGCGGACTATCTGGACACGGCGCGGTACGTTCCCTTCGGGGAGGCGCCGCTGATCGGCTATCTGGCTGCCCGGGAGACGGAGTACACGAACCTGCGGATTTTGCTGATGGGGCGCAGCATGGGTCTGGACCCCGACGTGATCCGTTCCCGGCTGCGGGCCGGATGCGTGTAAGGCGGAGGGAGCAAGATGGCAACAACGTATCGTATCGCCGTCATCGGCGATTGGGAATCGGTGATGGGCTTCCGGGCCATCGGCCTGGATACCTATCCGGTCACCTCCGCCGCGGAGGGCAAGGAACGGGTGAAGGAGCTGGCAAAGGACGGGGAGTGCGCCGTGATCTATTTGACGGAGCAGCTGGCCCGGGAGATGAGCGATGTGCTCAACCACTACAAGGACGAGCTCCGGCCCGCCATCATCCTGATTCCGGGCAGAGAAGGGTCCCTGGGCATTGGCCGGGACAACATCCAGCGGGCCATAGAGCGTGCCGTGGGCGCGGATATTTTGTAACAAGCCCCGGGCGCCTGTGCGCGCATTCCTTCCGGTGAATTTATCCTGAAAGAAGGTTGTAAGAATTTGAGCGGTAAAGTTGTGAAAGTTTCCGGACCGCTGGTGGTGGCCACGGGCCTTGCGGACGCCAACATGTCCGACGTGGTGCGGGTAGGCCCCCAGCGGCTGATCGGTGAGATTCTGACCATGAAGGGCGATTCCGCCTCCATCCAGGTCTATGAGGAGACCTCCGGCCTGGGTCCCGGCGCCGAGGTGGTGACCACCGGCGCGCCCATGAGCGTGGAACTGGGCCCCGGCATGATCGAAGGCATTTACGACGGCATTCAGCGTCCCCTGGAGAAGATCGTGGAGAAGGTGGGTGCGTGCATCACCCGCGGCGTGGAGGTCTCCGCGCTGGACCATGAGAAGCTCTGGGAGTTCACCGCCACAGCCAAGGTGGGAGATCAGGTGATCGGCGGCGATGTCCTGGGCACGGTCCAGGAGACGGCGTCGGTGCTCCATAAGATCATGGTGCCGCCCAACATGCGGGGCACCATCACCAAAATCGAAAGCGGCAGCTTTAATGTCACCCAGACCATCGCCATGCTTAAGACTGATGATGGCAAGGAAATTCCCTTGACTATGACGCAGCGCTGGCCGGTCCGGGTGGGCCGCCCCTATACGAAGAAGTATCCGCCCAAGCGGCCTCTGTGCTCGGGACAGCGTGTCATCGACACCATGTTCCCCATTGCCAAGGGCGGTACCGCCGCCGTGCCCGGTCCCTTCGGTTCCGGCAAGACCGTGGTGCAGCATCAGCTGGCCAAGTGGTCCGACGTGGACATCGTGGTCTACATCGGCTGCGGCGAGCGCGGCAATGAGATGACCGACGTGCTGCGGGAGTTCCCGGAGCTGAAAGACCCCCGTACCGGTGAGTCTTTGATGAAGCGCACGGTGCTCATCGCCAACACCTCCGATATGCCCGTGGCGGCCCGGGAGGCCTCCGTTTATACCGGCATCACCATCGCCGAGTATTTCCGTGACATGGGCTATGACGTGGCCGTCATCGCCGACTCCACCTCCCGGTGGGCCGAGGCTCTGCGTGAGATGTCCGGCCGTCTGGAAGAGATGCCCGGCGAAGAGGGATACCCTGCATACCTGGCCTCCCGTCTGGCGCAGTTCTATGAACGGGCCGGCAGCGTGGAGTGCATCGGCTCCGACGAGCGCCGGGGCAGCCTGACCGCCGTGGGCGCCGTGTCCCCTCCGGGCGGCGACCTTTCCGAGCCGGTTTCTCAGGCCACCATGCGTATTGTCAAGGTGTTCTGGGCATTGGATGCATCTCTGGCCTATAAGCGCCATTTCCCCGCCATCAACTGGCTCAATTCCTATTCTCTGTATCTGGATTCCCTCAAGCCCTGGTTTGATGAGAACCTGGGTGAGGCCTTTATGCGCAACCGCACCAAGGCCATGAGCATTCTGCAAAACGAGTCCAGCCTCAACGAGATTGTCCAGCTGGTGGGTAAGGACGCCCTGTCTCCCGCCGACCAGCTGACGCTGGAAGTGGCCCGGATGGTCCGGGAGGACTTCCTGCAGCAAAACGCCTTCACTGATATCGACGGTTTCTCCTCCTATGACCGGCAGGAGAAGCTGCTGGATCTGGTGATCTCCTACGACCAGCTCTGCCGGGATGCCATTGCCAAGGGCGCCCAGGTGACCAAGCTCTTTGAGATCCCTGCCAGAGAGAAGATCGGCCGCGCCAAGAGCGTGCCGGTGGAGGAGTATCCGACGGCCTATGCCCAGATCCGGCAGGAGATGGAGCAGGAGATTGCCGCCGTATCCGCTCAGGGAGGTGAGTTCTGATGATTCGTGAATACAGAACCGTAGAGGAGATCGTCAGCCCTCTGATGATGGTCCGCATGGTGGAGAATGTCACCTATGACGAACTGGTGGAAGTGGAGCTGAAGGACGGCGCCATCCGTCGGGGCAAGGTCCTGGAGGTCAACGGCGATACCGCCGTGGTGCAGCTGTTCGAGTCTGCCGCCGGTATCAACATGGCCGACGCCAAGGTCCGTTTCCTGGGCCACCCCCTGCAGCTGGGCGTGTCCGGCGACATGCTGGGCCGGGTGTTCAACGGCATGGGCCAGCCCATTGACGGCGGCCCCGACATCATCCCCGAGGAGTATCGGGATATCAACGGCCTGCCCATGAACCCCGCCGCCCGGGACTATCCCAACGAGTTCATTCAGACCGGCGTATCGACCATTGACGGTCTGAACACCCTGGTCCGCGGCCAGAAGCTGCCGATTTTCTCCGGCTCCGGTCTGCCTCATGCCAACCTGGCGGCGCAGATTGCCCGGCAGGCCCGGGTGCGGGGCGACGAGGCATCCAACTTCGCCGTGGTGTTTGCCGCCATCGGCATCACCTTTGAGGAGTCTGAGTTCTTCGTCAGCGAGTTCCGCCGCACCGGCGCCATTGACCGTACCGTGCTCTTCTCCAACCTGGCCAACGACCCGGCGGTCGAGCGAATCGCCACGCCCCGCATGGCCCTGACCGCTGCGGAGTATCTGGCCTTTGAAAAGGGCATGCACGTGCTGGTCATCATGACCGATATCACCAACTATGCCGAGGCTCTGCGTGAGGTTTCCGCTGCCAAGAAGGAAGTTCCCGGCCGCCGCGGCTTCCCGGGCTACCTCTATACCGACCTGGCTACCCTGTACGAGCGGGCCGGCCGGCAGCTGGGCAAGCCCGGCTCCATCACCCTGATCCCCATTTTGACCATGCCCGAGGACGATAAGACCCACCCCATCCCCGACCTGACGGGCTATATCACCGAGGGTCAGATCATCCTCTCCCGTGCTCTGTACCGCCAGGGAATCCATCCCCCGGTGGACGTGCTGCCCTCTCTGTCCCGTCTGAAGGACAAGGGTATCGGTGAGGGCAAGACCCGCGAGGATCACGCCAATACCATGAACCAGCTCTTTGCCGCCTATGCTACCGGCAAGGACAACAAGGAGCTTATGAGCATTCTGGGCGAAGCTGCCCTGACGCCCACGGACCTGCTGTACGCCAAGTTCGCCGACGAATTTGAAAAACGGTATGTCAACCAGGGCTATGAGGAGAACCGCTCCATTGAAGAGACCCTGGACCTGGGCTGGGAGCTGCTGTCCATCCTGCCCAAGAGTGAGCTCAAGCGGATCAAGCCGGAGTATATCGAGAAGTACTGGCCGAAAAAAGACCAGGCGTAAGGAGGGGTGACCCATGGCGAATATCACGGTAAACCCCACCCGAATGGAGCTGACCCGTCTCAAGGGCAAGCTGCGCACCGCCCAGCGGGGCCACAAGCTGCTCAAGGATAAACGGGACGAGCTGATGAAGCAGTTCCTGGATACCGTGCGGGAGGTCCGCGCCCTGCGCGCGGAGGTGGAGGAGGAGCTGATGAAGGTCCACAAGTCCTTCACCGTGGCCTCCGCCCTGATGAGCTCCGAGGCGCTGGAGCAGGCACTGCTCTATCCCAAGCAGAGCGTGGAGCTGACCCAGACCAGCAAGAACATCATGTCCGTCAATGTGCCGGTGTACCATTTCCAGACCAAGACCATGTCGGACTCCGATATCTACCCCTACGGTTTTGCCGCCACCTCCGGTGAACTGGATACCGCGGTGGATGCTCTGGGGCGGGTGTTCCGGAAGATGCTCAAGCTGGCGGAGATCGAAAAATCCGCCCAGCTCATGGCGGAGGAGATCGAAAAGACCCGCCGCCGGGTCAATGCCCTGGAGTATGTCATGATTCCCAACACCCAGGAGGCCATCCGGTATATCACTATGAAACTGGATGAAAATGACCGTGCTACCACCACCCGTTTGATGAAAGTGAAGGATATGATCCTCAAGGAGGCCATTGAGGAGAAGCGGGCGGCGGACGCCCGGGCCAAGGAGGCCTTCCAGGCACAAAATCCCTGAGGGATATTTGCAGTTCCAATCCGCGTTCTATGCCGCCCGGCGTATGTCCGGGCGGCATTTTTTTGTGAAAGTTCTGCTTCCAAACTGTGGAAAAGGAAACTTGACAGGGGATAGATGCTGCTTTATTATAAAATTAATGTAAAATTGACATAAATTTTTGTATAAAAGTAAGAAAGCTTGAAAAACGTCTTCAGTACTTCGACAGTGAGGCAGAGTAGGGCCCGACATCCCCGGGGAGACGAGACGTTTGCACGGATGGAAGAAAGGATCTGGAAGCAGAATTATGAAAGTGAGTTGGAGCGAGCACTACACCATGGGCATTCCGGAGATCGACGAGGATCACAAGCATCTTTTTCGGATTGCCGAGAAGCTGGTCAATACCGTGGAAAGTCCCCAGGGAATGAATGAGTGGTCCCGAATGTTTGTGGTGCGGGAGGGCGTCAAGTATCTCAAGAATTACTTTCTGAGCACGCTGCCCGGGAAGAGGAGTACATGCGCCGGATCGGGTATGCGGATTACGTGACCCACAAGCGCCTGCACGATGAATTTCAGTATGTGCAGATGGCCCGGTTTGAGGAGATCATCGAACGGGGCAACTGCTCCCGGGATGAAGTGTTTGATTTTGTCGGTGTCGGCATTGGCTGGTTACTGGAGCATATTTCTACAGCGGATATGGCCATTGTGGGCAAAGGCGTGCTGTGCAGCCCCAAGGCGGAGGAGCTCAACGAAAAAGTTTTGGAGCAGGAAGTGAACATGCTCTTTACTGCTACTCTGAACCTCAATCTCAATGCCCAGATTATCAATCCTGATTACGGCGGAGAGGCCTTCGGCGATGCGCTGTGTCAGCAATATATTTATCAAAAAGACCAGAAGAAGGTTTATATTTATTCGGGCATTGAAAAATCCTTCCTGATTGGCGTGGCAAAAATGGTCTACGGTGAGGATCTGGGGGAGTCGGAGGGGCTGATTCTCTCTACGCTGGAGGTGTTCGGGGCCAATTTCTGGCGGACGCTGGGGGAACGGCTGATCCAACATAACGGCGGCGGCATCGTATATAAAGAGAATCATTTCCTGTCGGGAAAGGAATTGCGGGACGTTTATGCGGCCAAAATTCCCGCTGTGTCTGTGCTTTTTGATTCCGATATGGGAAAGTTTTTCATTGCCTCGGAGGATGAGCGCTGGAATCAGCGCTTTCACAAGCAGCCGAACCAGCAGCCGGGCGCCTGAATCCATCGGCCTGGAGAGGAGATGGACATCCGGCAAGTTGCCCCAATGGGACGAACAATGAGAAAGGTGGTTATTTGATGGAACAGACGATCAAAGAGGCTCTGGCACGCCGGGAGCGGGAGGAGGCGCTGCTGCGCTTTCCCGCATTTTCCTATGAGGATGCCCTGAATCTGGGACTGAAGATCATTGAGCTGGCCAAGGCCCGGGGAGCGGCAGTAGCAGTGGACATCACGGTCAACCAGACGCAGGTGTTCCACTATGCCATGCCTGGTACCAACCGGCGCAATGCCATGTGGATTCAGCGCAAGGAGAATATGGTGCAGACTTCTCAAATCAGTTCTCTCCATGCGGGGCAGTATTTGGCCAGCACGGGAAAGGACCTGTGGAAGGACTGGCGTCTGGATGAGGCGGACTATGCGGCGATCGGCGGCGGATTCCCCATTATTGTGGCAGGGACCGGCGTAGTGGGCGCGGTGGCCTGTTCCGGTCTGCCCCATGAGATGGACCATCAACTGCTGGTAGACGCCATCTGCCAGATTCTGGGCGTGGATCTGGAGGCGGAAATGTGAAAGGAAAGGAGCCTTTGAGGATTCAAAGGCTCTTTTCTTTTGAAAAAGTGTGATAAATCATTGACAAATATTCCGGTTTGAGATAGATTAACCTTGGTTCTAAAATCATGCTGAAGAAAGGAAGATTTTACGATGTACTGTGTGCAGCCTATCACGCCGGAGATTCTGTATGTAGGCGGATCTGACCGGCGGTTAACCCTGTTTGAAAACACGTATCCGCTTTCCCGGGGCGTGTCATACAATGCCTATCTGGTGCTGGATGAAAAGACGGTTTTGATGGACACCGTGGACTGGGCCATCGGTGAGCGGTTTTTTGAGAATCTGACCCATGCGCTTGAGGGACGGACTCTGGATTATGTGGTGGTGAACCACATGGAGCCGGATCACGCCGCGACCTTGGGCGAGCTGCTGCGGCGCTATCCCGATGTTCAGGTGGTGGGAACTGCCAAGACCATGGCGATGATCGGGCAGTTTTTCGGTATGGACCTGGCTGGCCGGGGAATCACGGTGAAGGAAGGGGAGACCCTGACTACCGGCCGTCACACGTTTACATTCTATATGGCACCCATGGTCCACTGGCCTGAGGTCATGGTGACTTACGACAATACGGAAAAGGTGCTCTTCTGCGCCGATGCGTTCGGTACGTTCGGTGCACTCAACGGCAACCTCTTTGCCGATGAGGTGGACTTCCCCCGGGATTGGCTGGCGGAAGCCCGGCGGTATTATGCCAATATCGTAGGCAAGTACGGCGCTCAGGTCCAGGCTCTGCTGAAAAAGGCCGCAGGTCTGGAGATTGCGGTGCTTTGCCCCCTGCACGGTCCCATCTGGCGCAAGGACATCGGCTGGTTTGTAGACAAGTATCAGACCTGGAGTACATACATGCCGGAAGAGCAGGGTGTCATGATCGCCTGCGCATCTATCTATGGGCATACGGAGCAGGCCGCAGAAGTGGTGGCCAACCGGCTGGCCCAGCATGGTGTACGGAACATTGCTCTGTATGATTTGTCCCACCATCATGTCTCGGAAATGGTCAGTGAGGCCTTCCGCTGGAGCCATCTGGTGCTGGCTTCTGCCACGTACAACAACGGCCTCTTCACCCCCATGGAGAATCTGCTGTTGGATCTGAAGGCGCACAATTTCCAAAACCGCACAGTGGCTCTGATGGAGAACGGCTCCTGGGCACCGCAGGCAGGCAAGCTGATGCGGGAGGCCGTGGACGGCATGAAGAACATGCGGATTCTGGAGCCTTCCATTACCATCAAGTCTGCCTCCGGCGAGGATCAGCGTCCTGCCCTGGAGGCTTTGGCCGATGCCATCATTGCCGATCTCAAGGGCTAAGCGCATCCGGTCCGTGCAATGCAACAAAAAAGCTTCGACGCTTAAGCGTCGAAGCTTTTTTGTTGGTTCCGATTGGATTTACAGCAATGTAATGCCTGCGGCCTCGCACCGTTCCACGGTTTCCCGATCCCACAAGCTTGCCTGTACTTCGCCAATGTGGCAGGTGCCCAGCAGCAGCATGCACAGGCGGGACTGGCCGATGCCGCCGCCGATGGACTGGGGCAGCTCTCCGTTGAGGAGCATCTGATGGAAGGGCAGTTTGCGCCGTTCATCGCATCCCGCCAGGCGGAGCTGGCGGTCCAGGGCCTGGGCGTCTACCCGGATGCCCATGGAAGAGACCTCAAAGCGGCTTTCCAGCACGGGATTCCACATGAGAATGTCGCCGTTGAGCTCCCAATCATCATAGTCCGGTGCACGGCCGTCGTGTTTGGTGCCGGAGCGCAGGGTCTTACCAATCTGCATCAGAAAGACCGTGTGGTGCTCCCGGCAGATCTCGGTTTCCCGCTCGTTGGGAGTCAGATCGGGGAAGCGGTCCTCCAGCTCCTGGGTGGTGATGAAGTATACGTCCCGGTCGGGCTTGAAGGTCAGCACGGGGAACGTATTGCGCAGGGCAGTGGCGGTGTCGCAGATGCAGCCCACAATGTCCCGCACGGTTTCCTTCAGATAGGGGATGTTGCGGTTGCAGGCGTCAATGTGCTTTTCCCAGTCCCACTGGTCCACGTAGATGGAGTGGAGATTGTCCACTTCCTCATCCCGGCGGATGGCGTTCATATCGGTGTACAGGCCGGTGCCCAGCTTGAACTCATAGCGCTTGAGGGCCAGCCGCTTCCATTTGGCCAGGGAGTGAACCACCTGACCATCGGTTCCCACATCGGGGATGTCAAAACTGACGGGGCGCTCCACGCCGTTGAGGTCGTCGTTGAGGCCGGTGCTGCCGTCCACAAACAGGGGGGCGGAGACCCGGTGGAGGTTCAGACGCACCGTGAGGTTATGCTGAAAGTCGGCGTGAATGAGTTCGATGGCCCGCTGGAGCTCATTATTGGTCAGGGGCATCCGATAGCCGGCAGGGATGGTGAGTTTGCTCATGAGATGAAACCAGTCCTTTATCGTGAATTTACAGGAAAATCAGAGAACCAAAGAGGCCAGGAGCGGGGTGATATATGCCTCGATGAGGGCTGCAATCAGCAGCAGAGGAACCAGAGCCAGCAGCAACACCCGGCTCATCAGGACCACACACTCCGAGAGGGAACAGGCGTCGGCGCGTTTGCGCAGGCGGCCGGTAATTTGCTTGCAGACCAGAAGACCGGTGCCCAGGGCCATGGCCAGGGCAGGGAGTTCAAAGATCCCGTGGGGCACCAGCAACACCAGGTAAACCAAAGGGGAGATTCCCTCCGCGGCATACCAGGCACCCAGGACGCCTAAAACCATGGCATTGAGCCCCAGGGTCAGGGCGGGGAGCTGCAAAAAGGGAATGAGCCCATAGATCATAATGAAGATGCAGGTCTGAAGGTTACTGAAAAACAAGATGGTGGGGGAGATGCTGCCGTCTTCCGCCACAGCACCCACGCTGCCCATGGCGGTAACCACCAGATTCACCAAAGGCTCCCGTATTTGCGGCAGTGCCAGAGCAATGGCAAAAAACAGCACCGTCAGGATCAAAAATGCTACAGACGCCCGGAATACCTCGTTGGAAAGTCCGGCCCGCCAGGCCTTGCCCAGCTCCGCGTACCGCCGGAAGATCAGATCCTTCATGCGGTGAGCTTCTCCAGACCCAGACGCAGGCGGCGCAGAGTTTCGTCCTTGCCCAGAATGTGGCACAGCTCCACAGCGCCGCCGGGGGTGACCAGCTTGCCCGCTGCGGCGATGCGTACGGGCCACATCAGCGTGGCGTTTTTCACGCCCAGAGACTCGGCCAAGGCAATGAGGGTGTCGTGGACAGCGTCCTGCGTCCAGTCCGCAATGCCCTCCAGGGCGGGGATGGCGGCCTGGAGCATCCGGGCAGAGACCTCGGCGTCGGTCTTGGACTTCTTGTTGGTGAAGAAGGCGACGTCATAGTCCGGCAGGGCGTCGAAGAAGTCTACCTTCTCGGGGATCTCGGTGAGCTTTTCGCACCGGGCCTGGAGCAGGGCTGCCACGGCGGAAACGTCAATGGCAGGGTTCTTCACACTCTGGCGGATATAGGGCTCCGCGACTTTGGCAAAATCCGCCGGAGACATGGCCCGCAGATAGGTGGCGTTGAAATAGTCCAGCTTGGCAATGTCAAAGATGGCGGGAGACTTGGAGATGCCCGCGATGTCGAAGGCGTCCACCAGCTCGTCCAGGGAGAAGATCTCCTGCTCGCTGCGCTCGCCCTTGGGCGCCCAGCCCAGCAGGGCCACATAGTTGAGCACGGCGGACGTCAGGTAGCCCTGGGCGATGAGATCCTCGTAAGAGGGATCGCCGTGGCGCTTGGACATCTTGTTGTGCTGGTCCCGCATGACGGGAGAGCAGTGGACATAGGTGGGAATCTCCCAGCCGAAGGCCTCGTAGAGGAGGTTGTACTTGGGGGCGGAGGAGAGATACTCGCTGCCCCGGACCACATGGGTGATGCCCATGAGATGATCGTCCACCACGTTGGCAAAGTTATAGGTGGGCAGGCCGTCCCGCTTGAGCAGGACCTGATCGTCCAGGGTGCTGTTTTCCACGGTGATGTCGCCGAAGGAGACATCGTGGAAGGTGGTGGTACCCTCGTGGGGGATGCGCTGGCGGATGACATAGGGCTTGCCGGCATCCAGATTGGCCTGGATTTCCTCCGGGCTCAGGTTCCGGCAGGGATCGTCGCCCCGCTGGAAGTCGCCGGAATCCTCTTCGGATTCCGTTTTTTCACAGAAGCAGTAATAGGCTGCGCCCTTTTCCACCAGGAGATGGGCGTACTTGCCGTACAGATCCCGCCGTTCAGACTGGATATAGGGGCCCACGGGGCCGCCCACATCGGGGCCTTCGTCATGGGTCAGGCCGCACTCGGCCATGGTGCGGTAGATCACGTCCGTGGCGCCTTCCACCAGGCGGCCCTGATCGGTGTCCTCGATGCGCAGGATGAAGGTGCCGTGGTTGTGGCGGGCGATGAGCCAGGTATACAAAGCGGTGCGCAGATTGCCCACGTGCATGTAGCCGGTGGGAGAGGGGGCGAAACGGGTGCGGACCGTTCCCTTCGGAATCCGCGCTTCCATCTCTTCAAAAAACGTCTTGTCGAGTGTCATGAAAACGTACCTCCGTGACGGAATTTTACACAATATAACAGTCTACATTATCTCTTTTTGGATGGGGATTGTCAAGGCTGGGGTTGTGTTTTTTCCGGGACAATGATACAATTTTTACATCTTTGGAATGGGGAGGTTGGCTTCATGGCGTTTGAAGAAGAGGTATTCCCTTTGATGGTGTTCGGTGTCTTGATGGTCAGTGCTGCGGAACTGGGCGTGGGCGGGGTACTCCTCCGGGGAAAACCCCATACCCGGAGCAAGCTGCTGGGCCATGTGCTTTGGATGCTGGCCGGATTTTTCTTTCTGTTCCGCTGTGTGTTTGCCAATCGGATGGGCGTCCTGGCGGACATTTGGTCCATCCATAATTCCATCAGCATGGGGCTGTTCGCTCTTGCGTGGTGTGCAAGCGTGGCCTGCCTGATCTCCCTGGTGGCGGAACTGGTGAAACCCGAACCGTAATCGATGCCTCCGCCTTTGGGCGGAGGCGTTTTTTCTCCGTTGCACTTTCCGTCCCGTTGTGATACACTATACAAGTTAAATTGCGCCTGTACGAGGGGCGCTTTCAATAGAAAGATTTGAGGTGTTCCAACTTATGGAAAACGAAGTGCAGAAAAAGCGGATTCTCAGCGGTATTCAGCCCTCCGGCGATCTGACGCTGGGCTCTTATCTGGGCGCCATCAAGAACTGGGCCGCTCTGGCGGATGAGTACGACTGCTATTATATGCTGGCGGATATGCACACCATTACCGTGCGGCAGGTGCCTGCGGAGCTGCGCCGTCATACCCTGACCCAGCTGGCGGCCTACATCGCCAGCGGACTGGACCCGGAGAAGAATGTGCTGTTCGTGCAGTCTCACGTTCCCGCCCATGCCCAGCTGGGCTGGGTGCTGGACTGCTACACCATGTTCGGTGAGCTCTCCCGGATGACCCAGTTCAAGGATAAGTCCGCAAAAAATGCAGACAACATCAATGCGGGCCTGTTTACCTATCCGGCCCTGATGGCGGCGGATATTCTGCTCTACCAGGCGGACCTGGTGCCGGTGGGCGGCGATCAGAAGCAGCACGTGGAGATCTGCCGGGATATCGCCAACCGCTTCAACGGCATTTATGGTGAGACCTTCAAGATTCCGGAGCCCTATATTCCCCAGGTGGGCGCCCGGGTGATGAGCCTGACCAGTCCGGAAAATAAGATGTCCAAGTCCGACAAGGACCAAAACGGCTGTGTGTACATGCTGGAAAAGCCGGAGGATATTCTGCGCAAGTTCAAAAAAGCCGTGACGGATTCCGATGCCTGCGTGCGCTACGACAAGGAGAACAAGCCCGGCGTGTCCAACCTGATGCAGATTTACTCCGTGGCCACCGGCGCAAGCTTTGACGAGATCGAACGGGAGTTCGATGGCCGGGGCTACGGTGACTTTAAGAAGGCCGTGGGCGAGTCCGTGGTGGAACTGCTGCGCCCCATCCGGGAGGAAACGGAGCGCCTGCTGGCGGACAAGGCGTATCTGGAGAGCGTGTACCGCGCCGGCGCGGAGAAGGCTGCCTATGTAGCCAACCGCACGTTGAGCAAGGTCTATAAAAAAGTGGGCTTCCTGGCGCGGTGACGGAGGACGGACACATGCCATTTGAAAATCAACTGCTCGTCTATGTGCTGCTGGCACTGCTGACGGCTTTGGTCATCAGCTTTTTGATGACGCCGGTGGTCAAGACCTTCGCCTATAAGGTGGGCGCCATTGATGTGCCCAAGGATGAGCGTCGGATGCACAAAGTGCCCATTCCCCGGCTGGGAGGTCTGGCGATCTTCATCGGCTTTATGGTGAGCATTCTGCTGTTCCTGGATATCCGGGGCAATCCGCAGATGCAAAGCATTCTGCTGGGTGCCGTGGTGATTGTGGTGCTGGGTGTGGTGGACGACATCATGGCCCTGCCCGCCCTCTTGAAGTTCGTGGTGCAGATTGTGGCGGCTCTGATCCCTGCTACCCACGGGGTGCGGATTCTGGCCTTTTCCAATCCCAATATTTTCTCCGACAACCTCTACTGGGTGCTGGGAGGGCTGTCCATTCCCGTAACCGTTTTGTGGATCGTGGCCATCACCAATTCCGTGAACCTCATTGACGGCCTGGACGGCCTTGCCAACGGTGTTTCCGCAATCTCCGCCACCACCATGCTGGTCATTGCCATGATGGCCTCCGAGGCGCAGGTGGCGGTGGTCATGGCGGCCCTGGTGGGTGCCAGTGTGGGATTCATGCCCTATAACCTCAATCCTGCCAAGATGTTTATGGGGGATACCGGCGCTACCTTCCTGGGATATATCCTGGCGACTATGTCCATCCAGGGACTGTTCAAGTACTATGCGGTCATTTCCTTCGTGGTGCCGTTTTTGATTCTGGGCCTGCCCATTTTCGATACCGCCTTCGCCTTTATCCGGCGGATTGCCCATGGACAAAGCCCCATGCACGCTGACCGCAGCCACATTCATCACCGGCTGATCGATATGGGTCTCAACCAAAAGCAGGCGGTGGCTACGCTGTATGTGATTTCCGCCATTTTGGGCCTGTCTGCCGTGGTGCTGACCACCGGCGGCGAGCAGAAGGCCATGCTGCTGTTCGCGGCGCTTTGCATCGTGGCGGTAGTGGCGGCCCGGGTGGTCTTTCCCAAGGAGGTCAAAGAGGAACTGCGGGAAGAGCTCCATGAGGAGCTGGAGGGCCTGCGGGAGCATGGCCACCACAGTGAGGACAAGCCCGATGAGAAGAAAGAGGAGGAATCCTGAATGGAGAAGCTTCGGATCATGAGCGTCTTCGGCACGCGGCCCGAGGCCATTAAAATGTGCCCCCTGGTCCGGGAGCTGGCGTCCCGGCCGGAGATTGAGAGCCTGTGCTGTGTCACAGCCCAGCACCGTCAAATGCTCGACAGTGTGCTGGAGGTCTTTGACTGCAAGCCGGATTGGGACCTCAACATCATGACGCCCCGGCAGACCCTCTCCAGCATCACCAGCAAGTGCCTCACCGGTATGGACGAGGCCATCGACGCCCTGAAGCCGGATATGATTCTGGTGCATGGCGATACGTCCACCACCTTTGCCGGAGCGCTCTCAGCGTTTTATCACCAGGTGCCCGTGGGCCACGTGGAGGCCGGACTGAGAACGTATGACAAGTATTCTCCCTTTCCGGAGGAGATGAACCGCAAGCTGGTTTCCGCCATTGCGGATCTGTATTTCTGCCCCACGGTGAATAACCGCGGCAACCTGCTCAAGGAGGGCATCACCCAGGGACTGTTCGTCACCGGCAACACGGTGATCGACGCCCTCAAGACCACTGTCCGGGAGGATTACCAGTTCTCCACGGAGGTCCTCAACCATCTGCCCTATGGCGAGAAGAAGATCATTCTGGTCACCTGCCACCGGCGGGAAAACTACGGTGAGCCCATGCGCAACATCATGCAGGCCCTGGCCCAGATTGCCCGGGAGCATGAGGATGTGGAGCTGGTGTATCCCGTGCACCTGAGCCCTGTGGTGCGGGAAGCGGTGGATACCTACCTGCGGGGTACGCCCCGGGTGCACCTCATTGATCCGCTGCCCGCCGATGAGATGCACAATCTCATGGCCCGGTGCTACCTGGTCATGACGGATTCCGGCGGACTCCAGGAGGAGGCCCCCGCTTTGGGTAAGCCCGTGCTGGTGCTGCGCCGGGAGACGGAGCGTCCCGAGGCCGTGGAGGCCGGAACGGTCCGGCTGGCAGGCGTGGTCCAGGCGGACATTGTGGCCATGGCCCGGGAGCTGATTGAGGATCCGGAGGCTTACCGCAAGATGGCCCACGCAGTCAACCCCTATGGCGATGGACATGCCTGCCGCCGGATTGCCGATGCGATTTTGTGGCATTTCGGACGGGGCGAGAAACCGGAAGACTACCGGGCCTGACCCGGATGGGGAGGAGGACCGTCTTTGGATGAGCGAAAGCGGAACTGGATTACCTGGTCCTTTGTGGCGCTGACGGTGCTGGTGATCGCGGCCATGATGAGTTCCACGCTGCGGCGGACCAACCGGGTGGAGCTGCCCGACACGGATGAGTCTCCGGACTTTTCCGCCGGTGCCGATGCAGGACTAACCGTAGTGGAAGTAACGCCGGAGACGGTGCAGACCGCCATTGCAACGCTGCACCGGCCTGAGGCGTATCGCCGCACCATCACGGTGGAACAGTTCTGGAGTACCGGCAGCGCCACCACGGAGACGGCGGTAGCGGTGCTGGCGGGCTGGACCCGGACAGACCGGACGCTCTCCGGCGGGCAGACCCGCCACACCATCACGGACGGCCAGACCACATATATCTGGTATAACAGCGAGACATCGGTCTATGAAACAGCTGCCGGAGACATCACGGCGGATGAAGAGCAGGGGATTCCCACGTATGAGACGGTGCTGGAACTGCCGACCGCGGATATTGCCATGGCCGATTACCGGGCAATTTCCGGGGTGAACTGCATTTATGTAGAGACGGTGGAAAATGCCGACGGGTATGTAGAACGGTACTGGGTCGGCGTGGATACCGGACTGCTCATGGCGGCGGAACGGCTGGTGGATGAAGAGCCGGTGTATCGTATGGCTGCTTTGACCGTAGATATGACCGCGCCCACGGCGGCGGATTTCACCCTGCCGGATGGCCGGATCTTGGTATCGGAATAACGGAAGGGAACAAAAAGAGGACGGATGCCGTCCTCTTTTTCTTTATAAGATCAGCAGCAGGCCCAAAGATACCAGCAGCTCCTCATCGGCGTCTTCCCGGAACAAAAAGAAGAGCAGTCCCAACAGCAGCAGATCTCCGGTGTCCACGTGGTCCAGATGCAGCTGGTCCAGAAAATGGCGCAGCATGCTGGTCAGGCCGTCGGAGACCCGGTCGTGGTCCTCGGAGCGGCTATGCTCTTCCTGCCGGCCGGCAGTGTCCTCCTGCCGGGAGGACTGGGTGCTGCCGGGAGGGGCGGGGGAGGTACGGCGCTCTTCTTCCGGAATCCGGGTGTAGGCGCCGCTTTCTCCGCGAATATAGCGGTTGTACATCCCTCATCCCTCCCATTCCGATAAAAACTTCCGCCCGATCTGGAACAGGCGGGCCAGCTGAAGTGCCCGCTCGATCTTCTCCTGCCGTTCCTCCTTCAGATAAGGGCGCAGCGCGTAGAGAAGCCGGCGGGCGTTGGAATCCCGGCCCATTTCCTGCACCAGCGGCAGCAGCTTTCCCAAAAGTTCGGTTCCGCCGGAGAGGGAGGAGAGAACCGACCCGCTGGAGCGGGGGGCCGGCGGCTCTGGAGCCGCCGGCGCCGAAGGAGTGTCGGAGTCCCCGGAGAGGGAATTTGCCAGCTGCATGATCTGGGACATGGCGTCCGGATTGGACAGCAGTGCATTAAGCTTGTCGTCAAATTCGGCCAAATCGGACCCCCTGCCTTTCTATTGCGATATATTACTTGGAAACGGCTTTGTTGATCCGCTCCACCAGCTCCGCCCCGTCGGGGCTCTGCATGAGCTGCTGGACCAGGCGGACGATCTGCGAGGTGTCGCCCTTGGTGGCGGATTGGACTGCCCGCTGCAGTCCGGCCCCCTGATCGTTTCGGGTGAGCATCTGCATCAGCGCCTGGCCGTCCCGGGAACGCATGAGGGATTGCAGCAGCGCGGGATTGCCTTTGAGCTGCTGCGCGAGTTTGGCGGTGTTCTCGTCCATAAGTGCCTCCTTGGCGTGTAAAATGATTGGTTCCAAACCAGTATATGAGGCAGAGATACAAAACGTGCCTGTGCATTTGCACAGACACGTTCTGATTTTTTATTTGGTTTTTCCGGCGTCACAGTCCTGCCGCAGGGGACAACCCTCGCAGTGCGGGGAGCGGGCGGTGCAGGTATCCCGGCCGAAGAGCACCATCCGGTGGCAGAAGTTGGACGACTCCTTGGGCGGCAGAACCTCCCGCAGCTGCCGTTCTACCTTCAGCGGGTCCTTGGACCCGTCGGTGAGTCCCAAGCGGCCGGTGATGCGGATGCAGTGGGTGTCGCAGACGTAGGCGGGCTGGCCGAACACGTCTCCCAGAATCAGGTTGGCCGTCTTGCGGCCCACGCCGGGCAGGGCAGTGAGTTCCTCCATGGTGCCGGGAACTTTGCCGCCGTGGCGTTCCATCAGCTGCTGGGCGCAGGCGACGATATCCCGGGCCTTGCCGTTATAGAAGCCGCAGGAGTGGATGTACTGCCCGACTTCGGCGGGGTCCGCCTGAGCAAAGCTCTCCAGGGTGGGGAAGCGGGCGTAAAGGGCGGGCGTGACTTTGTTGACCCGCTCATCCGTGCACTGGGCGGACAGCCGCACAGCAAAGAGCAGCTCATAGTCCTTGTCATATTGCAGGGAGCACAGAGCGTCGGGATAGAGCTCCTTGAGTGTTTCGATAATCCGCTTGACGGCGGCCTTGGATTTCATGTTCGTCACCTCGGGTTTGAGATGGCTTCAGTATACCATACCCGTGCCCGGAAGGCCAGGGGAAAAAATCATGGTAATTTCCATGGATCTGTGTTATGATACAAAATTAGACACGAAGAAGGGAGGCGGCGCCATGCAGCAGCCGTTGGCGGACGCGATCCGTCCGCAAACTCTGGATGATGTGGTGGGCCAGCGCCATCTGCTGGCGCCCGGCGCAGTGCTTCGGCGGCTGATTGAAAGCGGTACGGAGGCCAATATGGTGTTCTACGGTCCCTCGGGAACGGGAAAGACCACCGTGGCCAATATCATTGCCGCCAGGACCCACAAGACCCTCCACCGGCTCAATGCCACCACGGCATCTTTACAGGATGTCAAGGACATCATGGCCGACGTGGGCACGCTGATGGCCCCGGGCGGGGTACTGCTGTATCTGGATGAGATCCAGTACTTCAACAAGAAGCAGCAGCAAAGCCTGCTGGAGTTCATGGAAAACGGCAAGCTGACGCTGATCGCCTCCACCACGGAAAATCCGTATTTTTACGTGTACAGCGCGCTGCTCTCCCGCAGCACGGTGTTTGAGTTCAAGGCCGTGCCGCCGGAGGAAGCGGAGCGGGCGGTCCTGCGGGCCCTGGAGCTGGAGCGGGAGCGTGCGGCGCTGCCCCTTTCCTGGGAGGACGACGTGCCGGGGCAGATTGCCATGGCCTGCGGCGGAGATGTGCGCAAGGCCATCAACGCTGTGGAGCTTCTCTGCCAGGCGGCGGTCCCTGCGGAGGGAGCGCTGCACCTGACCGGAGAGGACGCCGCCCAGCTGGCCCAGCGCAGCGCCATGCGCTACGACCGGGACGGCGACGCCCATTACGACATCCTCTCGGCCTTGCAGAAATCCATCCGGGGCAGTGATCCCGACGCGGCGGTGCACTACTTGGGCCGTTTGCTGGAGGCGGGGGATCTGCTCTCGCCGTGCCGGCGGCTGCTGGTCATTGCGGCGGAGGACATCGGGCTGGCCTATCCCATGGCCATCGCCATAACCAAGGCCTGCGTGGATGCGGCGGTGCAGCTGGGACTGCCGGAGGCCCGGCTGCCTCTGGCGGAGGCAGCGGTTCTGCTGGCCACGGCGCCCAAGTCCAACACCGCCCATAACGCCATCATTGCCGCCATGGACGATCTGCGCCGGGGTAAGACCGGGGATATCCCCCGGCACCTGCAAAACGTCCACGCCGACACCACCGGCTTTGATAACCGGCAGCACTATTTGTATCCCCACGATTTCCCCCACCGCTGGGTGGAACAGCAGTATCTGCCCGATGCGCTCAAGGACGCCCACTATTATCAGTGGGGGGACAACAAGACCGAGCAGGCCGCCAAGGCCTATTGGGAGCGGATCAAGGGCAAGCCTCTGTGAAATCCGTCAGAATCGGCGGCCGCAGGCACCCCGGCGGAGAGTAGACCCACTGTTCCAGGGTGCCGTCTGTGATCTGATAGCGCACCGGATCCGGAACCTGGGGCGGGGGAAGTGTCTCAATGATGTGGAGCTTGATCTTCATCCGGTCGGGACGGATGCTCTTGATGTACACGGAGACGCCGTCGCCGGGGGAGAGGCCCTCCCGGGTGTCCGCCAGGCCGGAGAGGTTGGGGGCAAGCTCAATGAAGCTGCCGTAGTCCCGGATGCTGCGCACAATTCCCCGGACGGTTTCTCCCGGAGCAAAGCGGCTGGCGTTTTCCATCCAGGTGCCCAGCAGCTCCCGGTGGGTCATGGTGATGCGCCGGGTTTCCCGGTCCACGGACCATACCGCCGCCAGAATCCGCTCGCCCTCCCGGAAGCGCTGGGCGGGGTGGGCAATGCGGGAGACGGAGATCCGCTCCACCGGCAGCATGGCCACGATGCCGCAGCCGATGTCCACAAAGGCGCCGAAGGACTCCAGCCGGGTGACCCGGCAGGTGAGCACGGTGCCGGGCCGGATCTCCTGAAGCAGAAAGTCCATGGCCTGCTCCTGGGCGTCCCGGCGGGACAGCAGGGCCACCGGCGCGCCTTTTTCGTCACTGCGCAGTTCTTTTACAGTAAAGCAAGTTTGCTTTCCAACCCTTGAAATAACAGCAATATCTCGATCTGCACCGCTGATCCAGGGGGCGATGGCCTCCTGTCGGGGGATCTGGGCCTGGATTCCGCCCAGAGACAGGTGCAGGGTGTGGGCGGCGTCACAGCGCTGGACGACGCCTTCCAGAATCGTACCGGCTGCCAGGGCCTCTTCCAGTTCGGTACGGGTACAGGCGGCGGGAGGGCGCAGGCCCTCCGGCGGGAAAAGACGGTTTACGGGCATAGTTGATCGCATCCTATCTGCCGCATACCGCGGCGTAATCTCCTATAGAGAGTATGATATGCACGATCCGGGGACGGATTGACAGGAGGTAGGCATGGACCTGCATTTACATGATTATGTGGAGCTGAAAAAGCCCCATCCCTGCGGGAGTACCCAGTGGGAAATCCTGCGGGTGGGCATGGACATCAAGCTCCGGTGCCGGGGCTGCGGACATGAGCTGATGCTCCCGCGCAGCAAGGCGGAGAAGAGTATTCGTAAGATCCTGAAGAAGGAGGAGACCCCATGAGCAAGAAATCCACCCGGGCTGTGGCGCTGGTATTGGTGGCGGTGATGATCGTGGCGCTGGTAGCGTCTATGATCGCGCCGTACGTATCATAACGGGAACTTCACAAGCGCGCAGAGAGGGCGGACGGCCAATGGCCGTCCGCCCTCTGTTTGCGACGCCTTTCACCGGCGGACCGGCCTATAATAGCGTTCATCGGCGGAAGGGAGGCGGCATGATGACAGTGGTGTATGTGGACAGCGTGTTCATCCTCAACGGGGTGATGGACTACTTGCTGCTTCTGGTCACGGCCCGGCTGGCGGGGATCCCGCTGCGCAGGCGGCGGTATCTGCTGGCTGCTCTGGCGGGAGCTGCGTACGCGGTGGCGGTGTTTTTGCCGGGCATGGGGTTTTTGTCCGCCCCGCCGGTGAAGGCGGCGGCAGGCGTATTGATGGCTCTGATCGCCTACGGCGGTGAAACCCGGCTGGCCCGGCTGACGCTGCTGTTTTTTGCCTTGTCCTGTGCGCTGGCAGGCAGCGTGCTGGCGCTGGGGCTGCTGGCGGGAGGCAGTGTGCCGGTGACCCGGGGAGTGTTCTACACGGACGTGGATGCCCGGGTGCTGCTGGCGGCCGCCACGGCGGCCTATGGACTGGTGCGTGTGGTGTTCCGGGCGGCGGCCCGCAGCGGCGTGGAGGGCCGTCTGGTGCCGGTTCGGATTGCCATAGATGGAAAGACGGCGGAGCTGACAGCCCTGTGGGACAGCGGCAATACCCTCCGGGACCCGGTGGACGGACAGCCGGTGCTGGTGGTGGCGCCGGGCTCTCTGCGGGGGATCCTGCCGGGAGCGGCGGCCCGGCTCTGCACGCCGGAGGCTTTGGGTGCTCCGGCGGAGCTGCTGGCACCCCTGGCCCAAGCGGCACCGGAACTGGCGCCGCGGCTTGCGCCTTACCGGGCGGTGGGAGTCCGGGGCGGGCTGCTGGTGACGGTGCGTTCGGAGTGGACGCAGATCGGCGCGCAGCGCCATCCGGGACTGCGGCTGGCACTCTCTCCCACGGTGCTGGGAGACGGATATGCCGCTTTGTGGGGCGGCGAGGTGAGAATGGGAGGACGACATGAACATCAAAACACTGCTGGGACGTCTTGTCAGGTGGCTGGGCCTGCTGCCGGATGAGGGCATTCATTACATCGGAGGCAGCGATACCCTGCCTCCGCCCCTGACCCGGGAAGAAGAGGCGGCGCTGCTGGAACGTCTGGAGGATGAGGATGCCCGCAAAGCGCTGATTGAGCACAACCTGCGGCTGGTGGTTTACATTGCCCGGCGGTTTGAAAATACCGGCGTGGGCATCGAAGACCTGATCTCCATCGGGACCATTGGCCTCATCAAGGCCGTGGGGACGTACCGCACGGACAAAAACATCAAGCTGGCTACCTACGCCTCCCGGTGCATCGAAAACGAGATTCTCATGCACCTGCGTAAAAACGCCAACCGGAAGGGGGAGGTCTCCTTTGATGAGCCCCTCAACACCGACTGGGACGGCAACGAGCTGCTGCTCTCCGACGTGCTGGGCACCGACGCCGACATCGTGATGCGTCCCATTGAGGAGGACGTGGACCGAAGCCTGCTCTCGGCAGCCATCGCGTCCCTCTCTCCCCGGGAAAAGCAGATCATCACCATGCGCTTCGGCCTGGGCGGCACCCGGGAGCAGACGCAAAAGGAGGTGGCGGACCAGCTGGGGATCTCCCAGTCCTACATCTCCCGGCTGGAAAAGCGCATCATTTCCCGGCTGAAAAAGGAAATTTTGCGCCTGAGCTGACCTTGACAAGCGCAAGGGGGTATATTATACTAAAGCGGTATATTGGAACTGCGAAGAAGGGGAGCAGTACCGGCCGGCGGGAAGCCAAGAGAGGAAACGGAGGGTGGAAGTTTCCGTGACCGCGGCGGGGAAGTCGTCCCGGAGCATCGCGGCTGAAACACCAGTAAGCCGCGGCGGATCCCACCGTTACCGGGCGGCGGCGCTATGCGCCCCAAGAGCGCGGGAATTCCCGAATCCAGGTGGTACCACGGACTGATGTTCGCCCTGAGCCGATACGGCTCGGGGCGTTTTTTTATGGGTTCCGGCCTGGAAGAACGGAAAACACCAACCAAACAAGGGAGAGACGAGATGAAATTTGAAGCGGAGATGAAATTGACCTACCGCCAGCTGCTGGCACTGTACACGGTGTCGGAAAAGCTGTTCCGGCGCAAGCAGATGCTGCTGTTCCGGGTGCTGTTTCTGGCCATCGGCGTCTGGCGGACCTGGACGGCCTGGGAGCAGGTGACGGCGGACGGCATGTCCTTCCGGCGGGTGAGCTACCTGATGATCGGCATTTTGTTCCTGATCGCAGGCCTGATTCCCAACCTGGTCAGCGCGGCGTTCGCCCGGATGCGGGCCATCTATACGGGCAAAATTCTCTTTGAGGGCAGCTGCCTGTATGAGGTCATCGGCGACCAGAAGATCCGCCACAACTATGACAAGGTCTATGCGCTGGTATATTACCGGGGCTATGATTTTATTTTCCTGGACCCTCTGGCCAGTCTGGTGGTACGGCTGGATGAAGTCCCTGGCCGGGACCCGGAGGAGCTGCGGCGCTTTTTGTCCGAACAATGCAACAAACCGTATCAGCGTGTCTGATGGAGTCTATCAAAAAGGAGAATCCCCATGAACAAAGAACTACCCAAGGTGTATGAACCCCAGCAGGTGGAGTCCCGCATCTATGAGATGTGGGAAAACGCCGGCTGCTTCCGGGGTGAGCCGGACCCCGACAAGAAGCCCTTTTCCATTGTGATGCCCCCGCCCAACGTCACCGGCCAGCTGCACATGGGCCATGCCCTGGACTCCACGCTCCAGGATATCCTCACCCGCTTCAAGCGCATGCAGGGCTATTCCGCTCTGTGGCTGCCCGGCACGGACCACGCCGGCATTGCCACCCAGATCAAGGTGGAAGAGGAGCTGCGGGTCAAGGAGGGCAAGACCCGGTATGACCTGGGCCGTGAGAAGTTCCTCCAGCGCGTGTGGCAGTGGAAGGAAAAGTACGGCGGCCGCATTGTCGAGCAGCAGAAGAAGCTGGGCGTCTCCTGTGACTGGAGCCGCTCCCGCTTCACCATGGACGAGGGCTGCTCCAAGGCCGTGCGGGAGACCTTCTGCGACCTGTACGAAAAGGGCCTCATTTACAAGGGCAGCCGGATCATCAACTGGTGCCCCCACTGCATCACGGCTCTGTCCGACGCCGAGGTGGAGTATCAGGACAAGCCCGGCCACCTGTGGCACATCCGCTATCCGCTCTCCGACGGTTCCGGTGATCTGGTGGTGGCGACCACCCGTCCCGAGACCATGATGGGCGATACCGGCGTGGCCGTGAACCCTGAGGATGAGCGCTTCAAGGATCTGGTGGGCAAGACCTGCATTCTGCCCATCATGAACCGGGAGATTCCCATTGTAGCCGACGAATACGTGGAGCTGGGCTTCGGCACCGGTGCGGTGAAGATGACCCCCGCTCATGACCCCAACGACTTTGAGGTGGGCCTGCGCCACAATCTGGAGGTCATCCGCTGCATCGGCGACGACGGCAAGATCAATGAAAACGGCGGCCCCTATCAGGGCATGGACCGGTATGAGTGCCGCAAGCAGATCGTCAAGGATCTGGAGGAGCAGGGATATCTGGTCAAGACCGAGCCTTACAGCCACAACGTGGGCACCTGCTACCGCTGCCACAACGACGTGGAGCCGCTGATCTCCGCCCAGTGGTTCGTGAAGATGGAGCCCCTGGCCCAGGAGGCTCTGCGCGTGGTGAAGGACGGCGAGGTGAAGTTCGTTCCCGAGCGCTTCTCCAAGACCTATATCAACTGGATGGAGAACGTGCACGACTGGTGCATCTCCCGCCAGCTCTGGTGGGGTCACCAGATTCCCGCGTGGTACTGCGACGAGTGCGGCCATATCAATGTCTCCCGGGAGGATCCCACCAAGTGCGAAAAGTGCGGCTGCACCCATCTGACCCGGGACCCCGATGTGCTGGACACCTGGTTCTCTTCCGCCCTGTGGCCCTTCTCCACTCTGGGCTGGCCGGATAAGACCGCGGATCTGGACTATTACTATCCCACCTCCGTCATGGTCACCGGCTATGACATCATCTTCTTCTGGGTGGCCCGGATGATCTTCTCCGGCTGCGAGCAGATGAAGAAGATTCCCTTCCACACCGTGCTGATTCACGGCCTGGTCCGGGACGACAAGGGCCGCAAGATGTCCAAGTCTCTGGGCAACGGCATCGATCCCCTGGAAATGGCGGAAAAGTACGGCGCCGACGCCCTGCGCTTCAACCTCATCACCGGCAACTCCCCGGGCAACGACACCCGGTTCTATACCGAAAAGTGCGAGGCTATGCGCAACTTCGCCAACAAGATCTGGAACGCCAGCCGGTTTGTGATGATGAACCTCACCATCGACCGCTGCACGCTGCCCGGCCGGGACCAGCTGGCCGCCGAGGACAAGTGGGTGCTCTCCAAGCTCAATACCCTCATCAAGGAAGTCACGGAGAATCTGGACAGCTACGAGATCGGCGTGGCTTCCGCCAAGGTCTATGACTTCATCTGGGACACCTACTGCGACTGGTATATCGAGCTGACCAAGACCCGCCTCAACGGCGAGGACGAGCAGGCCAAGCTGACGGCGCAGAACGTGCTCTGCTACGTGCTCACCGAGCTTTTGAAGCTGCTCCATCCCTTCATGCCCTTCATCACGGAGGAGATCTTCCAGGCACTGCCCCATGAGGGCGACTTCATCATGACCTCCCAGTGGCCGGAGTACCGTCCGGAGCTGTCCTTCCCCGAGGAGGAGAGCGCCATGGAGGCTGTGATGGACACCATCAAGGCCATCCGGACCCGGCGCGCTGAGATGAACGTGCCCCCCTCCAAGAAGGCGGAGGTGCTGTTGGTCACGGCCACGCCGGAGATCTACACCCAGGGCCTGCACTTCCTGGAGCGTCTGGCCTACGCCAGCAGCGTGACTTTCTCCCAGACCGCCCCGGCCGATGTTTCCGGTCAGGTCAGCGTGGTCACCGCCAACGCCACGGCCTATATGCCTCTGGCGGAGCTGGTGGATCTGGCTGCGGAACGGGAGCGCATTGCCAAGGAGAAGGAGAAGGCGGAAAACGGCCTGCGCATTGTGGAGCAGAAGCTCTCCAATGAGAAGTTTGTCTCCAAGGCGCCGGAAGCCGTGGTCAACGCCGAGAAGGAAAAGGCTGCCAAGTACCGCGAGCTCATTGCCAAGCTGGAGGAATCCGCCCGGGCCATGGAGCTGTAATCCGTTGAAATTGAAAAGCGCCCCTGCTCGGCAGGGGCGCTTTTTGCTTGGAAAAGTCCGGAAAAGTTTCCCGGGAAAGGGAAACCGTTTCGACAAAATCCAGAAATTGGACATGATATCATCATCACCGTAAGGGAAAAGACCTTGCGGTGATTTTTTTCGCCTGCAGGGAAAGCGATACGAAAGAGGGGACTTCCATGGAATTACAGGTGAAAAGTGCGGACCGGAATCTGCTGCTGGAAATCAGCGGGGAGCTGGACCACCACGGTGCCCGCAATGCCCTGCGGGAGGTGGAGCAGGCCATCGACGCGGCTCTGCCCAAGAAGCTGGTGATGGATCTGAGCGGCGTGACGTTTATGGACAGCTCGGGGATCGCACTGATTCTGCGTACCCAGCAGAAAATGCAGCTGCTGGACGGAAGCATGCTGGTGTGCAATGTTCCCGCCCAGGCACGGCGGGTTCTGGATGCGGCGGGCATTAGCCGGCTGGTGACAATACGGTGAAAGAGAGGACTACATAATGAGAACGAGAGCATCCAACGAGGCGGTTGTGGAGTTTCCCAGCCGCAGCAGCAATGAGGGCTTTGCCCGGGCGGCCGCAGCCTGCTTTGCCTCCCAGATGGACCCCACCCTCAACGAGCTGGAGGACATCAAGACCGCTGTCAGCGAGGCGGTGACCAACGCCATTGTCCACGCCTATCCGGACTCCATCGGCAAGGTGGTGCTCAAGCTGCGGATTTGCCCGGGCAATGTGCTGGAGCTGACGGTAAAGGATCACGGCCGCGGCATTCCGGACGTGGACAAGGCCCGGCAGCCCATGTATACCACCGGCGGGGAAGAGCGCAGCGGCATGGGCTTTACGATTATGGAAAGCTTCATGGACCAGCTGACGGTGCGTTCCGTGCCGGGGAAGGGGACCAGCGTGGTGATGCGCAAGCGGCTGGCTCCCCGGATGAAGCAGGGAAAATGAGCGCGGCGCTGGAGGTGCTGCGGGCAGCCCAGCAAGGGGACCGGGAAGCCTGCGAGCAGGCAGTGCTGGAAAACAACGGCCTGATCTGGAGTATTGTACGGCGGTACTATGGTCGGGGGGTGGACCCGGATGATCTGTACCAGCTGGGATGTCTGGGGTTTTTGAAGGCGGTGCAGGGGTTCGACTTCTCCTATGGCACCTGCTTTTCCACCTATGCCGTGCCCAAGATCGCCGGGGAGATTCGCCGCTTTCTGCGGGACGACGGTGCCGTGAAAGTAGGGCGCAGCATGCGGGAGCAGGCGCAAACACTTTACACTGCACGGGAGCGCCTGCGCCAGTCGTTGGGCCGGGAGCCCGCCCTCTCCGAGCTCTCGGAGGCCACGGGCCTCGCGCCGGAGGAGATCGCCCGGACGGAGCTGGCTACCAACGCGCCGGAGTCCTTGCAGCAGGAGATGGCCGACGGATTGACGCTGGAGGGGACCCTGGGTACCGAGGCCCCGGAGGAGGGGCTGGTGGAGCGGATCGCCCTGCGGGAGGCCATCGACCATCTGCCGGAAAAGGAACGGATGACGATTCTGCTGCGCTATTTCAAAGGGATGACCCAGGAACAGACCGCCCGGGTGCTGGGGGTATCCCAGGTACAGGTTTCCCGGCTGGAGCGCCGGGGGCTGGGACACCTGCGGGAGAGCTTTGAGGCGTGAAGAAATCAGGGCCCTGAAACTCCGTCATGGTGGACCAGTAGCGCTTGGGCATGTGAGTCATGCGGCAGCGGGGATTGTCCCGCTCCCGGATGGCGATGGTGTCGTAAAACCGCTTCCACAGCGTGCGGTAGCGGGCTTCGGCCTCGTCCGGCGGCGCCATCTGGAAGTCTGCCAGGGGACGGATTACCGCCTGTCCGGCGGCGTGGAGGAGGGCCTCATGGTGGGTCCGGTCATAGAGGAAAAAGGCATCCTGGGGATACCGGGCGCAGAAATGGCTGCGCAGCAGGGGCAGGACGCGGTTTTTCGGTTCGATCTCCCCGCCCAGGACGCCGCCCAGATCGGAAAAGCGCACAAAGCCCTTGAGAACATGGGCCTCGCCCTCCAGGTGGCGCACGGCCCGGAACACCGGATAGACAGCCGGATGGGAGCGGTCCCGCAAAAAGCCCGGGCCTTCTTCCAGCAGGGTGGTCACCAGATTTAAAAGAGCCAGCTCCCGGTCGGGCAGACACGTCAAAAAGCCCCGCTGTAACAGCCGGGCTCCGTAAGGAGACAGAGTCAGAACCTTGCGCAGCACCCGCCGGGCGTGGGCCGGATCGGTGGGAATGAATCGGCAGGGAAAGAGTGTTGGAGGGAAGTCCTCATCGCGGGAGATCGCGATGGGGACTTCCTTATTGGCATAGCGGGCAAAGACGCAGCTGAGAAATCCGTCAAAGCTGCCGTCATAGGTATAGACCACTTCACTCATGGTGTCTCCTTTATCCAACGGGATCGAACAGGGAAAGCTGCTCCATGGGGGGCAGCTGCGGACGCTCCGCGGCAACCAGGTAGCGCAGGAGGCTGTCCTGGGAAAAACGGAGTCCTTCGGGCAGTTTTCCATCCACAGTCAGGAAGTACTGGGCCCGCTTCATTACCACCCCCAGGCGGCGCAGGTTCTCGGTGCGCAGCCTCCTGGTCCGGCGGGCGGAGAGAATCCGGCGGGCGGAGAGAACGCCGATCCCCGGGACCCGGAGCAGAGCTTCATAGTCGGCGGTGTTGACCTCCACCGGGAAAAACTCCGGATGGGCCAGGGCCCAGCTGCACTTGGGGTCCACCCGGGGATCGAAGTCGGGATGCGCCTCATCCAGCAGTTCCTCGGCCCGGAAGCCGTAAAAGCGCAGCAGCCAGTCCGCCTGATAGAGCCGGTGTTCCCGCAGCAGGGGCGGCTTGACCGTTTTGGCCGGGAGCAGGGCGTGCTCCACCACCGGGACATAGGCGGAATAGAACACACGTTTGAGTTGGTACCGATCGTACAGTCCCTGGGTCAGGCGCAGAATGTGCAGATCACTTTCCGGTGTGGCGCCGACAATCAGCTGGGTACTCTGTCCGGCAGGGGCAAAGCGGGGGGCATGACGGTATTTGGCCAGCTCTTCCCGGCACTGATGGCCCCGGGTCTGGATCTGCCGCATGGGGGCCAGGATGGCGCCCTTGGTCTTGTCCGGGGCCAGGGTCCGCAGGGCGGTCTCGGAAGGCAGCTCGATGTTCACGCTCAGCCGGTCCGCCAGAAAGCCCAACTGTTCCACCAGCTCCGGCGCGGTGCCGGGGATGGCCTTGGCGTGAATATACCCGTTGAAGCGGTACTCCTCCCGCAATAGCCGCAGGCAGCGGATCATCAGCTCCGTGGTGTAGTCCGGGCTGCGGAAGACGCCGGAGGAGAGGAACAAGCCCTCAATGTAGTTGCGGCGGTAGAACTGGATGGTCAGGTCCGCCAGTTCCTCCGGGGTGAAGGCGGCGCGGGGCGTGTCGTTGCTGCGGCGGTTGACGCAGTACTTGCAGTCATAAACGCACCGGTTGGTCAGCAATACCTTGAGCAGGGAGACACACCGGCCATCGGCGGAAAAGGAATGGCAGCACCCCGCCACGGAGGACGAGGTGTTGCCGATATACCCCTTGCGGGAAGCCCGGTCACCGCCGCTGGAGGTGCAGGCCGCGTCGTATTTGGCTGCGTCCGTGAGGATGGTCAGTTTCTCCAGAACGTCCATGATCCATTACCGGACGGCATGGCGCCGGTGAGAGCGGCGGGAGGGCCGCTCGATCAGATCGATGAGACGGAACAGCTGCCACGTCACCGCAGCCACACCAATAAGCAAAAAGAAAAATGTCCAACCAGTCATATGGGTTCCCTCCTGTATCGAACCTATGTTCTAACCATACTATAACTCGAACAATCGTTCGTGTCAAGAGAAATGCAGGAAAAACGACAGAAAAAAGGACCGCATCCGGTGGGATGCGGTCCGAAAAACCAAACTCGAACAAATGTTTAGACTGCCCGGCAGGCAGCCAGATCCTGCAAAAAGCCCTCCACCGCTTCGGACGGGGTGGCCCAGCTGGTGACCAGGCGGATACAGGTGTGCTGGGGATCCACAGGGTGGTCCACTTCAAATTCATAGCCCAGGTCCTCCAGCGCCTGCACCACGCAGTTGGGCAGGATGGGGAATTGCTGGTTGGAGGGGGAGTCGGAGCTGAACTCGTAACCCAGGGCGGCGATGCCCTCCCGCAGGCGGCTGGCCAGAGCGTTGGCGTGGCGGGCGATTTCAAAATACAGTCCGTTTTCCAAAAGCGCCTGGAACTGCACGCCCAGCAGCCGTCCCTTGGCCAGCACGGCGCCCCGCTGCTTCATATGCCAGCGGAACCGGGGGCAGGGGGTGTTCAGCACCACCGCCTCACCGAAGAGGGCACCGTTTTTGGTGCCGCCGATGGTAAACACATCCGTGAGTGCGGCCAGATCGGCCAGGGTCACGTCGGCACCGGGAATGGTCAGGGCGCAGCCCAGGCGGGCGCCGTCGAGATAGAGCAGCAGGCCGTGGCGGTCACAGCACTGGCGCAGGGCGGTGAGTTCGGCCTTGGTGTAGACGGTGCCGGTCTCCGTGGTGTCGGAGATGTAGACCAGCCGGGGATGGACCATATGTTCGGAGCTATGGGAAGCAACGATGGCTTCCACCATCTCCACGGAGACTTTGCCGTCGGGAGAAGGCGCGGTGCAGACCTTGTGGCCGGTGGCCTCGATGGCGCCGGTCTCGTGGACGTTGACATGGCCGGTGTGGGCGGCGATGACGGCCTCGTAGGAGAACAGCAGAGCATCAATGACCACCAGATTGGCCTGGGTGCCGCCGACCAGAAAGTGAACGGCAGCCTCCGGCGCGGCGCACAGGGCGCGAATCTGCGCGGCGGCCTGCGTGCAGAAGTCATCCAGCCCGTAGCCGCAGGTTTGGAGAGCGTTGGTGTCCGTCAGGGCCTGGAGGACCTTGGGGTGGGCACCCTCACTGTAATCGTTTCGGAAGCTGTATTTCATGAAAAACCAACCCGCTTTCTAAAAGTAACAAAATCGAGGAAAAACTGTAATAAAATTGATGTTGCAATCATACCGCGTATCCGGTATAAATGCAAGCGGAGGAAAGAAACACGCCCGACGGGGGAATACTGGCAAATACCGGGGAACTTTTTTCTCCGCGGTGCGTCTGTATACTTGAACGACACAGAAAAGAAAGGAAACACAACAATGAAGAAATGGATGACAATGGCCCTGGCGGCCCTGATGCTGATGAGCTTGCTGACTGCCTGCGGCAGCAAGGACGGCGGCAGCGATGCCGAGACGGCGGATGTGGATCTCACGGCTTTCTACAACGGCCTTGCCGAGGAATATCACTGGAGTGAGGACCCCGAGACCAGTGAGGAGGGCGATCTCCTCATGAGCACGGTGGAAGGGGAGATGCTGGAGTCCTACTATCCCGGACTCGGCGACATTGCGACCAAGCAGCTTGTTGCCAAAATGCCTCTGATGAGCTCCGTGGTCAATGAGATCGTACTGGTCCAGTGCGAGAGTGAGGAGGACGCCACGGAGGCCGCTTCCATCCTGCAGTCCCGGGTGGACAGCCAGGCCGAAGGCGGCGCGTGGTATCCCGAGTCCATGGAGGCCTGGAGCAAGGGCAGCGTGATCCAGCAGGGCACGTACGTGGCCATGATCGCCTCCGCGGAATATCAGAGCGAGATCGAAGAAGCATTCAATGCGCAGTTTGCCAAGTAAGCAGTGCAAGTAATCAACCGGGAGCAGCCGCGGCCACGCTGCGGCTGCTCTTTTTCTGGAAAGGAGGGGATGCAAGATGGTATTCAGCAGTCTGACGTTTTTGTTTGCGTACCTGCCCGTGACGCTGGCGGTCTATTTTCTGGCGCCGCTGCGGTGGCGGAATCTGGTGCTGCTGCTGGTGAGCCTGTTTTTCTATGGATGGGGCGAGCCGGTGTATATCGTCATCATGTTCGTCTCCATCTTCATCGACTATACCCACGGCCTGCTGGTGGAGAAATACCGGTCCAATGACCGCAAGGCCCGGTGGTTTGTGGGGCAGAGTATCGTATTCAATTTGCTGCTGCTGGGCTTTTTCAAGTACGGGACGTTCTTCGCTGAGAACCTGTATCTGCTCACGGGAATCTCCATTCCCGAGCAGGTGACCCTCTGGGAGGGCTTCACCATTCCGCTGCTGAATATCCCGCTGCCCATCGGCATTTCCTTTTACACCTTCCAAACCATGAGCTACACCATTGACGTTTATCGGGGTGACGCGCCGGTGCAGCGCAGCATTGTGAAGTTCGGCACCTTCGTCACCATGTTCCCTCAGCTCATTGCCGGTCCCATCGTGCAGTATAAGACGGTGGCCAAGGAGCTGGATCACCGGGTGAACACCACGGAGGACTTCGCTCTGGGCGCCCGGCGCTTTACCGTGGGCCTTGCCAAGAAGGTGCTGCTGGCCAATGCCATCGGCGCTCTGTGGGAGGAGTGTCTGGCGGCCCAGAGTGCCGGAACACTGAGCGTGGTCAGCGGCTGGCTGGGCTTGTTCGCCTACGGGTTCCAGATCTACTTTGACTTCTCCGGCTATTCCGATATGGCCATCGGCCTGGGACAGATCTTCGGCTTCCGGTTTTTGGAGAACTTCCGGTATCCGTACCTGGCCTCCTCAGTATCGGAGTTCTGGCGGCGCTGGCACATGTCCCTGACGGGCTGGTTCCGGGATTATCTCTATATCCCTCTGGGCGGCAATCGGTGCGGCGCGGCCAAAACCGTGCGCAACATTTTCATCGTCTGGTTTTGCACGGGCTTTTGGCACGGGGCCAGCTGGAACTTCGTGATTTGGGGACTGTACTTCTTCTGTTGGCTGATGCTGGAGAAGTATCTGCTGCGCAATGTACTGGAGCATACGCACAGTGCGGTGAAACACCTTTACACTGTGATTGTGGTGTTTGTGGGCTGGGGCATCTTCGCCATGGAGGATCTGGGCGTGTGCGGCGCGTATTTGAAGGCGTGCTTCGGCGGCGCGGCGCTCTGGAGCGGGGCGGACTGGTTCCGTCTGCGCAACTACGGCGTGCTGTTTATCGTGCTGATTCTGGCATCCACCACGTTGGGCCGGGACGGCTGGCAGCGTCTGCCCAAGCGGGCGCAGCAGGTGCTCACGCCGGTTTTGATGGTGCTGAGCCTGGTGCTCTCCACGGCGTATCTGGTGGACGGAAGCTATAATCCGTTCTTGTATTTCCGATTCTGAAGAAGGGAGGACAGGAGATGAGTAAAGCATACAGCCGCTTTTTGACGGCACTGTTCTGCCTGTTTTTGGGGGGACTTCTGGTGTGGCATGTGCTGCTGCCGGACCGGGACCGCTCCGAGGTGGAAAACCGGACTCTGACCCAGCTGCCGGAGTTTTCCTGGGAATCCCTGAAGGACGGCAGCTATACCGCTGCGGTGGAGGAGTATTTTGCCGATCAGTTCCCCCTGCGGGATGAGTGGACGGGCCTGAAGGCCCGGACGGAACAGCTTTTGGGCAAGACGCTGTTCAACGGCGTGTTTTTGTGCGGAGATACCCTGATCTCCCAGGTGCCCGCGCCGGAAAACGGGCAGATGGAGAAAAACCTCTCCTATATCCAGCGCCTGCCGGAAAAGGTATCCGTACCGGTGTATCTGGGGATTATCCCCTCGGCGGCGGAGGTCTGGAAAGACAAGCTTCCCGCCGGGGCCCAAAGCTGGGACCAAACGCAGCTTCTGGAGGCGGCGGAGGAGACGGGGCTTCCCACCATTGACTTCCATACGCCTCTGACGCTCCACGCCCAGGAGCCCATCTTCTACCGCACGGACCACCATTGGACCACCCTGGGAGCCTTCTACGGGGCCAATGCCCTGCTGGAGAGCCTGGGGATGGAGCCCTTGAATCAAGAGGATTACACGCCCCAGGTGGTCAGCGAATCCTTCAACGGAACCTTGTACTCCACCTCCGGCATCCACTGGCTGACGCCGGACACCATCGAGTACTGGGTGCCGGAGGACGGTCTCACCGTTACCTCCTGGCGCACGGGAGAGGCAGCGCCGGGGATGCTGTATGACCGCAGCTATCTGGAGCATAAGGACCAGTATTCCTCTTTCCTGGGAGGTAACCAGCCCCTGTGTGTCATTGAAAATGAGAACCTGCCTGACGGGGACCGGATTTTGCTGGTGCGGGATTCCTACTCCGACGCTCTGGCGCCTTTCCTGGCCCAGCGGTTTTCCCAGGTCCATCTGGTGGACCTGCGGTACTACCGGATGCCTCTGGCCCAGTACGTGGCGGAGCACGATATCGATGCAGTCTGTGTGGTGTACAGTGCCCAGAATTTCCTGACAGACCGGGATCTGGTTATGCTGACCCAGTGACAAGAACAAGCCTCGCAGAGTTTGCGCCGAATGGCGCAAAAAAATGAAATTCAGTTTCTCCGGCGACATGTGCGTCGGAGAAACTGCTTTGCAGCCCGCAAGTGTGGGATTTGTCCGCTATGAGCGGACAAATCCTGCGTGCGGTGGGCTGTGTCTCTGTCAAAAAGTGGCACAGCCACTTTTTGACAGACTGAAGGCCCGCGCTTTTTCAAAAAGCGCGGGCCTTGTGTTATTCCCGGACCAGGGGACCGGTCCAGCCGCCGATGCCGCCCAGGTCCCGCACCTGCTGGTATCCCATGGCCAGCAGGGCTCGTCCCGCCGCGGCGCTGCGGCGTCCGGACTGACAATATACCCAGATCTCCGCCTGAAGGTCCGGCAGGGCCTCCGGCGCGGCGGAAGCGATGGTGTCCACCGGCAGCAAACGGGCGCCGGGGATGTGGCCGCCGTCAAATTCCTCCTGCGTCCGCACGTCTACCACGGTGACGGCGGCGCCGCCGTCCAGGGCTTGCCGGGCTTCTTCCATGGAAAGGCGCGGGGCCCGGGGACCGCCGGGGAAGCGGCGGTTGTACAGGCTGAGCAATACCACGGCGCACACAATCAGCGCCGCCAGGGAAAGCAATTGATCCATATATACATTCCTCCCGCCTCGAGTATACCCGAAGCGGGAGGAAAAGGGAAGAGGAATTTACGGCTGTTCCACGGTCAGAGAGATGGTCTTGGCCGTCAGGTCCACGGTGTAGCGGTAGGTTCCGGCCAGATGGAGCAGGGACTGGCCCTCGTTGTCCAGCAGCTGGTCAGAAAAGACCACGGTGTAGACGAAGGTGCCGCCGCTAAACGTCATGGAGTCGGGCCGGGCCACGCCCATGGCATAGGACTGGGGGAGCGGCAGGTCTGCCTGGGTGCCGTCGGCAAAGCGGATCATCAGGGCGTTTTGCTCCATATGGGGGGTTCCGGCCCAGGAGCCCGCGCAGGCAATGCAGCCTTCCCCCTCCGTGTAGGCGAAGGGCAGGAACTGGAAGCCCGCTCCCTCCGGGTCCCATTCGCTGTTCTGGGCCCAGGCCAGCCGCTCCTCGTAGCTCATGGAGTCGGGCGAGACCGTCAGGGCCTGACCGGTGAACTCTACATCGGCAGGCGTGAAGGTCTTGGCGGGCACCTGGCCGGTGGTCTGGGCGAAGTAGCGCACCGCTGCGTCGTCACACTGGGCCTTCAGGTCTGCTTCCCAGGCTGCGGCTTCCTCGGAGAGGATCGCCTGGGCGGCCTTGTCGGAGAAGCGGCTGCGGATCTCGGAGGCGTATGCGCCTCCGCCGGCAGGCTCCCAGTAATCCGTCAGTACCCAGCCGCCGTTTTGGTAGGTGAAGGTGAGGGAGGCGGGGAAGCTGCCGCCGGTGTCGGCGGTCCAGCTTCCGTCCTGCACGGTGTAGGAATAGGAGACGATCTGTAAATCAAAGGTGTAGGTATTGCCGCCGTCTCGTTGATCGAGAATCCGGTGGGCCTCGGCGATGTAGTCAAATGTATGGGAAACGGCGGACTGCCGGTGCTCCAGAATGGCGCTGTGAAGCTGCGTATCCGTGGGCGGGGCGGAAGGCGCTTTCTGCGTGCTGCGGCCCGCCAGGGCCAGCAGCTGTTCCCGCAGCGCCGCGCCGCCGGCGGTCAGCTCCGACTGAGCCTCTTCCAGACGGGCGAGGCCGTCCTCCCACAGTCCGGCGTCCTCTCCGGCGGCACCGGAGGCGGCGTAGTTCACCAGATTCTCGACGGCTGCGGTCTGCTCCCAGTCGTCATACCGGCTCAGGTTGTTGAGCAGCTGCGCCGGCTGGACGTAGAACAGGTGATAGAGGTCCTCCGGCGGCATGACACTGGGGACCAGATAGCCCGCATCCAGCAGCGCCAGGGAGAGTTTGGCGTAGAACATGGGGGAGTCGGGACCTTCGTCGTTGGCCAGGGTGCAGGGCAGGAAGGTCAGGGAACCGTCATTGGGGTCGACGGTGAAAAACAGGTAGGCGGGAATGGTGTTGTCGCCGCCCATCCAGCCGTCCTCCAGCAAATACATTCCGCCGGCCAGGGCCACCCGCTCCGGCGTGGTGGTGTGGAGTTCACACTCCAGGTGATAGGCCACCACATGGATGCCGGTGTGGTCCTCGGTCAGGGGAACGGGGGAGAGGTCCGTGATCCGCCAGTCATCCCACTGGGCCTGGGAGCCGGTATCCTGAAGCTGCCCGTCTGGACCGGTGGACTGCTGGCCGGTGTGGGTTTGCCAATATTCCAGGGCCGTCAGGGCCTGGGCTTTTGCCGCCTCCAGCACGGCCTCCGGCACGTCGATGGATTGCGCCACATGGTCGGTATAGACGGTGGGATCGGCGTAGAGCCGCAGAGTCTCCCCGTCAAAGTAGATCCAGCGCCGGGCGGTGACGATGGTGCCGGATTGCGCGTTCAGGGGCACCTGGGCGCCCATGGGGAGGCAGCGGCTGGCGGGATCCCAGAAGTCAAAGCTCTGGTACTGCATGTCCGGCCAGGCGGAAAGCAGCCGCTGGGCCAGATCCACCTCGTAGAGAGCGCCGTCCCGCTGGAAGATCAGCTGGGCGTCGGACTGCTCGGAGGCCACCAGTTCCTCCGTCCCGTCGCCGTCCAGATCCACGGCGGCAGCGGTACCGTAGACCCGGGCCAGACGCATCGGGTCGCCGGAATCGCTGAGCGTGTAGTAGTCATGTACGGTGCGGTTGGAGTCGTGGTCGGGATAGGTGATGGACACGCCGGAGCAGCCGAAGAGATCGTAGAAGTCGGACAGGGTGACCTCCTCATCCTGGGTTTCCTCGGGGAAGGTGAAAAAGCATCCCACGTCCCAGGCTGTCACGCCCAGATCGTCCTTCCCCGTATCATACGCCACGGCGGCATAGAGGCTGCCGTCGGTGGAGCGGTAGACAGCGAAGGACGCGTCATAGACCGTCCATACGTCCGGAGGCGTCTCGGCCAGGTCCCCGGTGTGCCGGGTGACCGCCAGGGTCTCCGGCTGATAGGGGGTCAGACCGGTCAGGGGAATCGTCAGGACCGGGTCTCCCTCCGGGAAGGCCGTGGGAACGGCGGCGGAGTCCGCGATGAGGTGGGAGACGAACCAGTAGCTGCCATCCGGTTGGGCCCGCAGCGTCACGCAGAAGGAGCCGTACCCGCCGAAGCGGAAGTCCTGATAGTACAGGCGAACGAGGTCGCCGTCCCGTTCTCCGGCGGTGAAGGTCACGGTGGGAGGCGCGGAATTGGACGGATCCGTGGTCCAGTAGTAGGCGTCCTCACCGGGCACGTAGGTGAAGGCGTCCAGGTCCGTCTGATTGGTTTCCTCCAGAGTCAGGCCGGTATAATCCAGCAGCAGGGTGCTGAGCTCAGCGGCGGTGAGGCGGCAGTACTGCCGTCCTTCCTGCAGAGCGTCTCCCAGTGCCTGACGCAGCTCCGCCTCACTGGGCTGGGTCTGGGCGAATTCCTCCGGAACGCCGTCATAGAGCAGGTCGAAGAGGTCAATGTCCGCCGGACTCTCGTACAGGCACGAGAGGAACTGGTTATGGAAGTTCCCGGCGTCGCCGTTGAAGAATTCCGTATTGAAATAGGTCAGCTCATCGCCGGTGAGAGAATGGGATTCCGCACTGCGGTCCCGGGCGCCGGTGAAGGTGACGGCGCAGACCACGGTCACCACTGCGGCCAAAAGCACCACTGCCGCCCATGCGGTCTGGCGGCTTTTGGCGATGCGGGTGATCCGGTCCTTGAGACGGCGCTTTCCGCTGGTCATGGTGGTGGCGGAGAGCAGGGCAGTGCCCGGCGCCCGCCGCACCGGGATCAGGGCCAGCAGTGTCCGGCCGTAGGCCAGGCGTTCCTCCTGCCCCAGGTTCCGCAGAACGCGCTCGTCGCAGGCAAGCTCGCAGTCTGTCCGGGAAGCCGCGGCCGCCGCCCACACCAGGGGATCGAACCAGTACAAAGCCAGGCATACGCACCGCAGAGCGGACCAGATGGGGTCCCCCTGCCGGGCATGGGTCTGCTCATGGAGCAGTACGTGGTGCAGCCGCTCCGGCTCCGCTGCGGCGGGGGTGAGGTAGATGGCCGGGCGGAAAAGCCCGAACAGGCACGGGGAGGGAAGGCCCTCCTCTACCAAATAGACAGGAAACTTACAGCCGGAGACACTGTAAGGGATTCTTACTTTACAGAGTTTGCGCCAAAAACGCAGGTTCACTGCCAGGAAGAAGATCCCTGCGGCTGCGGCTCCCACGGCCCACACCGCCGTGAGGACCTGAGAGAGGGTCCATTTGTCGGCGTACCGGGTGACGGTCTGGCCGTCGTCGGAGAGGACCGGATAGCCGAAGGATTCCGCCGTGGGAACAGTCTCACCCGGCTGGACGTCCTGGGCGGCGGGAATGGTGTCCGCCGGGGTCCGGTCCAGGGGCAGGACATAGACCTCCCGGTTTTCCAGCTGCGTTTCCACTTGCGTATTGACGTCCTGGGCAGCGGTGAGCACGGAGAAATCCACTGCCGGCAGATTTACCGGGACCAGAAGGCGCACCAGCACCAGTGCCCACAGTGCGTACTGGACCCGGCAGGGGATGGCCTTGCGGAACGCCTGACGCAGGATCAGCAGCAGTACGATCAGTACCGAGGATGTCATGAGGATTTCGCTCATGTGTGCTCACCTCCTGCACGTTCCAAAATCGCGGTCAGCTCCGCGATGTCGTCCTCCGTCAGGGCCTGCGAGTCCACCATGGCGCTCATCATCAAGCCCAGCCGTCCGCTGTAGACTTTGGAGAGAAAATTTTCCGTCTCCGCCATGGCGGCATCCTCCCGTGCCACGGCGGGGAAATACCGTTTGGCCCGGGAGCCCTCCTCGTACCGTACGGCGCCTTTGCTCTCCAGCCGGGAGAGCATGGTGATGACCGTGTTCTTGCTCCAGCCGGTTTCATCCCGCATGGCTGCGGTCAGCTCCGTAATGGTCATGGGGGCGTCGGACCAGAGGCGGTTCATCAGCTTCCATTCACTGTCGGAGAGATTGAGTTTCATCGTCTCACCTCCTATGGTATACGTTTGTCTACCTTGAACATAGCAGAGGGGTAGACAAATGTCAACCTTAAAATGGTTACAAAATGGGATCGTGCCGGGCAGGCGGGAAAAGGCGGTTGACCCGGCGGGGATTTTGCCGTAAAATATGGCGTGAATTTATAGAAAACTGGTGAAGTTATGACTGAGTTTCAACAACGTTTCGTAGCCGCCCGGAAGGCGGTCATCGCCTGGGATCTGCGGCGGCTCAACCCCATGCAGCGTCAGGCCGCCATGACCACAGAAGGGCCGCTGCTGCTGCTGGCGGGCGCCGGCAGCGGCAAGACCACCGTGCTGATCCAGCGGGTGTACAACCTTTTGACATATGGCCGGGGCAGCGACTGTGACGAGGTCCCCGCCTGGGCCACGCAGGAGGATCTGGCGGCGCTGGAGTCCTTTGCGGCTCATCCGGCGGAGGAGATGCTGCCGGGTGTGCAGCGGCTGTGCGCGGTGGATGTGCCCCGCCCCTGGGAGATCATCGCCATTACCTTTACCAATAAGGCCGCCGGGGAGCTCAAGGACCGGCTGGCCGCCCGGCTGGGCCCTGCGGCCAACGACGTGTGGGCCTCCACATTCCACTCCGCCTGCGTGCGGATTCTGCGCCGGGATATCGACCGCATCGGCTTCGACAAGGACTTTACCATCTACGATACGGACGATTCCAAGCGGGTGGTGCGGGATATTCTCAAGGAGCTGAATCTGGACGAGAAGGCCTTCCAGCCCCGCAGCGTATTGAGCGTCATCGGCAGCGCCAAGGACCGCTATGAAAGTCCCGCGGATTTTGCCGCCAAGCACCAGAACGAGAACGACTGGAAGATGAACCGCATCGCTAAGGTGTATGAGAAGTACGCCCAGAAGCTCCGGGCGGCCAATGCCCTGGATTTTGACGACATCATCTATCACACCGTGACTCTGCTCCAGCGGGAGCCGGAGGTGCTGCACTACTATCAGGACAAGTTCCGTTATGTCCTGGTGGACGAGTACCAGGACACCAACCACTTGCAGTACTTACTTACCAGCCTCCTGGCCGGCGGACGGCGGAATCTGTGCGTGGTGGGCGATGACGACCAGTCCATCTACCGCTTCCGGGGCGCCAATATTGAGAATATCCTTAGCTTTGAGGACCAGTATTCCGACGCCCGGACCATCCGGCTGGAGCAGAATTACCGCTCCACCCAGAACATTCTGGACGCGGCCAACGCCGTCATCCAGAACAATACCGGCCGCAAGGGCAAGACCCTCTGGACGGACAACGGCTCCGGCGAGCAGGTGACGGTCAAGACCGCCTTCAACGAAAGCGACGAGGCCAACTATGTGGTGGGGGACATCCTGATGGGGGTGAACCGGGGCCGCAATTTCCGGGACAACGCGGTGCTCTACCGGATGAATGCCCAGTCCAACGCGTTGGAATATGCCATGAAGCGCAACGGAATCCCCTACAAGGTGGTGGGGGGCATGAAGTTCTTTGACCGCGCGGAAGTCAAGGACATGCTCTCCTATCTGTGCGTGCTGAACAATCCCCTGGACGATCTGCGTCTGCGGCGGATCATCAACAATCCGCCCCGGGGCATCGGCGCCACCACGCTGGACAAGGTGGCCGCACTGGCAGAGGGCCAGGGGGCCAGCCTCTATGAGATCATCCGCAACGCGGACCTGTTTCCGGAGCTCAAGAGTGCTTCGGCCAAGCTCTTGAAGTTCGCCGACCTCATTGACGGACTGCGCCGGGTAGGCTCGGAGCTGGCCCTGCCGGAGTTCTATGACGCCGTGTGTGAGCAAAGCGGCTATGTCAAGGCCCTGGAAGAAAAGAACGACATGGAGAGCCGGGGCCGCATCGAAAACGTCCAGGAACTCAAATCCAACATCCTGGGCTTTTTGGAGCAGCAGCCCGAGGACGCCACGCTTTCCGGCTTCCTCAACGAAATTGCCCTGTACACGGATCTGGACAGCATGGAGGCCGATGACAACTGTGTGACCATGATGACCATTCACTCCGCCAAGGGCCTGGAGTTCCCGGTGGTGTATGTGGTGGGCATGGAGGAGGGAGTATTCCCCGGCAACTCCGCCCAGTACGACCAGGAGGAGCTGGAGGAGGAGCGGCGGCTTTGCTATGTGGCCATGACCCGGGCCCGGGAGAAGCTGACGCTGACCAATGCCCGCCAGCGCATGCTCTACGGCCGCACCACGGCCAACCGGCCCTCCCGGTTTTTGGAGGAGATTCCGGAGGAGAACATGCACTGGCAGAGCAAGCCCCAGCCCCGATCTGCCGCCATGGACCGGGATGGCTTCGGCCCCCCTCCCTGGGAAGACGGTGCCTCCGGCGGGTTCGGCTCCGGAATGTCCGGCGGTTACGGCTCTTCCGGCGGGTACGGCGCGGGCCGTACCCAGGGAGCGGGCCTTGTGGCCAGCGGCGGTCCCCGGGGCAACAGCTCCATCCGCTCCTACCGGGGCACGGCACCGGCACCCCAGAAGCCCCTGGCCTCGGCTCGGGGCGGCGGAAGTGCTGCGCCGCTTTTGCAGCTGCAAAAGGGCGACATGGTGGAGCACACTGCCTTCGGCAAGGGCATGGTGCTGTCCGTGCGGCCCATGGGCGGCGACGCATTGGCGGAGGTGGCCTTCGATCAGGTGGGCGCCAAGAAGCTGATGCTCAAATCCGCAGGCGCGCATATGAAAAAGCTTTGAATATGAGAACCCCCCCGGCGCAGCGTAGAACTGCGCCGGGGGGCTTGTTTTTTGATGCTACGCTTCCCGGTCTGCGTCGGCCTCCTGGGCCACCAATTCCTCCTGGGGAAGCTCCCGGGGGAATCGGACACACAGCACCGCCTGGGGGTAGTTGTAGGACACGGCGGCGTGGCGGCCACGGGTTTGGGCCGTTTCCTCCAGGGCTTTGACCAGGTCCGTGAGAATTTCCCGGTTCAGAGCACCGCCCCGCCACTGGAAGAGGAAGGGTTGATCCTTGCGCAGGGGCATCTGGGCCCGCTTGCACACGTCCTCAATTTTGGTGAAGGACCGCTTTTCCGCCCGGTAGAAGGCCCGGGTTCCATCGGTGCAGGCGGGCAGGGGATAGAGGGGGGGCTGATGGTCCCGGAAGAGGGCGCGGTCATCCAGATTGAAGTAGTCATGGCGCACGACGCCGGGCTGGCTCAGCGTGGCGTCAAAGGTGGCGTCCAGGTGGTAGTACTGCCCGTCCAGACGCACAATGTTCCAGGCGTGGCGGTATTTGACGCCCTGGGCCGGATTGTTCTCGGAGACGGCGATGATGCACCAGAGTCCCAGCGCGTCGCAGAGAATTTTCACGGATTTGGCGATGCCCTCGCACACGCCCACACCCTGGCCCAAGGGGCCAATGATCTCATGGGAGTAGGGCTTTTTCAGCTTGTCGTAGCGGACGTTTTCGCAGATAAAATCGTGGATGGCACGCTCCTGCTCCAAGGGGGTGCGCTGGCGCAGGGGCCGGACCAGCTTCTCCACCCGGGCCGAGAGGGCCTGCTGGTGCTGGCGGATTTTCCCCTTGTCAAAGAGGTATTCCGGCAGCAGCTCCGCATTTTCCGCCCCCGGGGCATAGCGGTAGGAAAAGCCGGTGACATAGAAAATCTCCGGGCAGTCCAGCCGCAGCAAAAAGAAGAGGTCGCTCAGCGTCTCCCGGTCCAGCAGGGGGACAGGGAAGCGGGGGGCCAGGGCGGTGAAGCCGGTTTTCATGGCGTGATAGGCCGCCTGCTGGGGCGGCGTGAGGGAATGGCGGTAATAAGCTTCCATCGTGGGAGTTCTCCTGATCTTAGGGAATGACCTCGATCCCCAGGATGCGGGCCACCACGGCGGCCTGTGAGGCGTGAATGGTGGCGCCCTTGAGCTCGGCGCAGCTTTCCGAAAGGGTAATGCCGTCCAGGGTGCAGGTGGTCAGATCCATGCCGGTGAGGGCGGTGCGGAACAGCTCCGCTCCGGTGAGGTTCACCTGCTCCAAAGTGGTTTTGGTGAGCTTGGCCGCAGAGAAGGCTGTGCTGCTCAGGTCGCAGCGGACCAGGCTGGTCTTGGTCAAGGTACACTGGGAGAGGTTGGCGTAGCGCAGGATGCACCCGTCGAGCGTGCAGGTGTGCAGGCGGCTTTCCCGCAGGTCCGTTCCCTCCAGCTTGCTCTCATGAAGCGAACACTCCCGCCAGAAACTCTTTTCAAAGGTGCACCGGTCAAAGGCGCAGGCCTCAAAAACACAGTCCTGGAAAGATGCGCGGGAGAAGCGGCAATGGGAAAACCGGCAGGCGTGGAAGCGGACCTGCCGGAACTCCAGGTTCGACAGGTCCAGCATATGGACATCAGCGTGATCGAACTCCAGGCCAATCAGGTCCGCGTCTTCTTCCCGGGCCCGGAGTACGGCGGATTCCAGAGGTTCCATGGTCAGCCCCGAATATCCTGAACCATGGCCCGGTAGGAGTCCACCAGGGCCATAATGTCCAGTCCGGCGGTGACGCTGTCAAAGCCCTGAGCGGCCCGGGCCTTGGCGGCATGGGCATCGCCGCAGAAGATGAAGGCCATCTTGTTGTTCTTGTGGCAGGCATTGAGGATGCGGTCCAGTGCGGCGCGCATCTCGTCGCAGTCAAAGGCCATGGGACGGCCCAGAGCAATGGAGAGGTCAAAGGGCCCCACAAAGATGCCGTCCACGCCGTCCATGGCGGTGATTTCCTCGATGTGATCCAGGCAGCCCACGGTCTCGCACTGGGGGATCAGCAGAGTCTCCTGGTTGGCGTGGGCGAAGTAGACGTCCGTGCCCTGCATGGAGACTTCATCATAGCCGTAGCCGCCGTCCCGGGTGGGGCAGAAGCCCCGGTTGCCCACCGGGGGGAACTTGGCGTATTCCACCAGGCGGCGCACCTGCTCCACCGTCTCCACGGCGGGGACGATCAGGCCCTGGGCACCGTAATCCAGGGGCTGAAGGACCTTGCTGCGGGCAATGTCGTTGATCCGCACCAGGGGCACGATGCCGGCTGCGTCGGCGGCGGTGATGGCGGAGGAGAGGAACTCGATGCCCACGGCGCTGTGCTCCGTGTCAATGAGGACATAGTCCAGGCCCGTGCGGCCCAGGGCCTCCACGGCCACCGTGCTGGTCAGCTGGGTGAAGGTGCCCACAGAGAGTTCATGGTTCAAAAATTTTTCCCGAATCCGATTCATGAGAGGTCACTCCTTATTTTCTTCTCGCTTTTTGTTCCGGAAGCCATAAAAGCTCCTCAAAGCTATGGATATAGACGTCGCAAAAGCTCCGCATTTCCCGTTCGTCGGCGGCGAAAAAGCCGTCATACACGCCTACCACCCGCATCCGTGCGGCCCGGGCGCCCCGGCAGGCGGAGAGGCTGTCGTCAAAGACCGTGCACCGCTCCGGCTCTACGCCGCCCTGGCGGGCGGCCTGGAGCCAGATGTCCGGATTCTTTTTTTCCAGCCCCAGATCGTGGGCAAAGGTAATAAATTCAAAGTACCGGGCCAGATTCAGCTTGTCCAGAGCGGTGCGGCAGTGCTCCGGCACGCTGGAGGTCACCACGGCCATCCGGCGGCCTTCTGCCCGGCACTGCTTGAGATAGGCCCGCACACCGGGTTTGACGGCAACATGGGTGTAGGCGTCCTTGGCCAGGTCCATCCACTCGGTGATGATGTCCTCACAGGATTCCTCCAGATGGCAGAATTCCTTGGTAAATTCAGCGGCCAAGGGCAAAATGGTATGGGCGACGCCCTCGTAATAGGCGTGGGTATACGGGATCCCCCGCCGGGCCAGAAATTCCCGGTCCACATGTTTCCAGACCCCGTTGGAGTCAATCAGGGTTCCGTCCAGATCAAAGAAAAACATCCCTCAGCCGTCCTCCTTTTTAAGCTGAAAGCGCCAGGGAAAGTCCCGGGCCTCTTCGGCGTAATCCACGCCGATCCGGGGACCGGAGACGATGATCTCCCGCTGCGGCGGGGGATCGGCCAGTCCCACGTCCGCCGGAGCTGTGCATACGAAGAGCGTCTGGCCGGTCAGGTCCATGCCGTTTTCCGCCGTGGTCAGCCCCAGCCCCCGGCAGATCTTGCCGGGCCCATCCAGCAGATGGGCGGTGCGGTAGGGAGTCATGGGCTTGTCTCCGTAGCGCAGGCGGCGGATCGTTTCCTCGCCCGCAATGGGCTCCAGAGCCCGGATCAGCACCGCCGCTGGTTCGCCCTCCGGCTCCGTGACCAGGTTGAGGCAGTGGTGCATGCCGTAAATCAAGTAGATATAGGCGTGCCCGGGGCCGAGAAACATGGGAGCGTTGCGGGGCGTTTTGTGATAGCCGTAAGCGTGACAGGCCTTGTCGCACCGTCCGATATAGGCTTCCGTCTCCGTGATGCGGCCCACCAGAACCGTTTTGCCCAGCTGCCGCACCAGGTAGGTGCCCAGCAGACGGCGGGCGATGTCCACAGTATCTCCCAAATAGAATTCCCGGGAAAGCCTTGCCATTTTGTCACCTCGATGCTAAAATAATTTCTTATTGCGGCTTCTGGGTCATGGCGGACTGCCGGGCCTCAGGAAACCGCTGTTCAAAATTATACCATGGAAGAGAATGGGGAGCAAGCACAATGAAAGCGAATCGAATCCGGCAAAACGTATTTCCAGTGTTGGCAGCGCTGATCTGGGGCACAGCTTTTGTGGCACAGAGCGTCGGCGCGGATTACGTCGAGCCGTTTACCTTCAATACCGCCCGGTCCGCCATTGCGTTTTTGTTTTTGCTGGTGCTGTGCGGCGTGTTCAGCCGTCTGCGCCGGCGGGATTTTTCCGGGGAGGCCCAGGCCTGTCCTGCGTCCCGGCGGGATCTGATGTTGGGCGGCGTGCTGTGCGGTGTGGCGCTGACGGTGGCCACCAACCTCCAGCAAAAGGGCCTGGAGACCACCTCTTCCGGCAAAGCGGGCTTTATTACGGCGCTGTATATCGTCATTGTGCCGGTAGTGGGGCTGTTTTTGAAGAAAAAGGCCCCCGGCACCATCTGGATCAGCGTGGTGCTGGCCGTGGCGGGATTGTACTGCCTGTGCATCAATGAGGGATTCTCCGTCACCAGCGGAGATGTGTATGTGATGCTGTGCGCCTTCTGCTTTTCCGCCCACATCCTGGTGATCGATCATTTTACGCAGAAGGTGGACGGCGTGGCCCTTTCCTGCGTGCAGTTTTTTGTGGCCACGGTGCTCTCAGCGGTAGGCATGCTGGTCAGCGAGTCCCCGTCCTGGTCTGCGCTTTTGCAGTGCGCCGGACCGATTCTGTACGTGGGTATTTTCTCCAGCGGCGTGGCCTATACGCTGCAGATCCTGGCCCAGAAGGATTCCAACCCCACCGTGGTGTCTCTGCTTTTGAGCCTGGAGTCTGTGTTTGCCACCCTGGCGGGGGCGCTGCTGCTCCATGACCGGATGAGCGGACGGGAATACTTCGGATGCGTGCTGGTGCTGGCAGCGGTGATTCTGGCCCAGCTGCCGGTGCCCGGACGGAAACAGGCGAAAGCAGCCGCGGGAGAAACACACTGACGCATCCGGGCAAAAAATCTCTCCGGCCCTTGTGAAACCGGGGAGATTTTGCTATAATACGCCACAGATTATCATGGGGGCGCTTTGATATGCGGGCAGCGAAGGAGATTCCACAGGGACAAAATGCGTATGAATGGATCCGGGCGCTGCTGGGCGTGGCGGTCAGCGTGATTTTGGTGTTTACCTTTGCCGTGCGGATTGTCAGCGTTTCCGGGGAGTCCATGCGGGAGACCCTGCAGGACGGGGACCGGCTGCTGGTGCTCAACGCCCTCTGGTGCGGAGATTACCGCCCGGGCGACATCGTCATTGTGGGACAGGCTTTTTCCGATCAGGAGACGATTGTCAAGCGGGTGGTCGCCACGGCAGGGCAGACGGTGGATATTGATTTTGAGACCGGCAGCGTGTACGTCGACGGCACGGAGCTGGATGAGCCCTACATCCGGGAGCGGACCTATACCCCGGAGGGTGTGACATTTCCCCTGACGGTGCCGGAGGGGTGCGTGTTCGTGCTGGGCGATAACCGCAATGACAGCAAGGACAGCCGTCATATCGAACTGGGCGCGGTGGATACGCGGAAGATCCTGGGAAAAGCGGTCTTTGTGCTGATTCCGGGAAAGACGGCGGAGCTGGACCAGCGGGAGCTGAGCCGGATCGGAAGTTTAAACTGACCTGAGGAGAACGACATGTTGGAACACGAAAACGACAAACAGGAGCTGGACGAGGAAGAAGTCGAGTCCCGGCCGGGCCGGGACCTGTATGAATGGATGCAGGCGCTGGTCTGTTCCGTGCTGGTGGTGGTACTGCTCTTTACCTTTGTGGTACGGCTGATCGGGGTGGACGGCCACTCCATGGTGCCCACCCTGCAGGACGGGGACCGGCTGCTGGTGCTCAACTCTATTTTGTATGACGATTACCAGTATGGGGATATTGTGGTGCTGCGCAAGGAGAGCTTCCTGGCCGAGCCCATTGTCAAGCGGGTGATTGCCACCGGCGGCCAGACCGTGGACATTGACTTTGAGACCGGCAGCGTGTACGTGGACGGGGAGCTGCTCAAGGAGGACTACATCAATGAGCTGACCTTCCTGGAAGAGGGAACGGAGTTCCCCCTGACGGTGCCGGAGGGAAGCATCTTCGTCATGGGCGACAACCGCAACAACTCCAACGACAGCCGGGACTACCGGCTGGGTACGGTAGATACCCGCTATGTCATCGGCAAGGCAGTGTTTCTGGCCTTCCCGGGAACGGATGAGAGTACCGGGGAGCGGGATTTCGGACGGATCGGGGTGATTGCGTGAACATTCAGTGGTATCCCGGGCATATGACCAAGACCCGGCGGATGATCGCCGAGCAGCTGAAAAATGTGGACGCGGTGTGCGAGATTCTCGATGCCCGCATTCCCATCTCCAGCCGTAACCCGGACGTGGACGAGCTGACGGCAGGGAAGCCCCGGCTGGTGGTTTTGAACCGGGTGGACCAGGCGGACCCGGACGGAACGAAGCGCTGGGCGGCCCATTTCCGCTCTCTGGGTTACGCGGTGCTGGAGTGCAACGCCAAGAACGGCCAGGGCACAGCCCGGTTTGCCGGAGCCGTGCGGGAGCTGCTGGCGGAAAAGCTCCGGGCCTACGCGGAAAAGGGCCAGGTGGGCCGGGTGGTCCGGGTGATGATTTTGGGCATTCCCAACGTGGGCAAGTCCACCTTCATCAACCGGGTGGCAGGCCGGAAAACCGCCAAGACCGAGGACCGGCCCGGCGTCACCCGCTCCAAGCAGTGGGTGCCCATAGACAAGAATCTGGAGCTGCTGGATACTCCCGGCATTCTCTGGCCCAAGTTTGAGGATCAGAGCGTGGGGCTGAATCTGGCCTTCACCGGCGCGGTGAAGGATGATATCCTGGACGTGGAGACCCTGGGCTGCCATCTGATGGCATACCTGGGGGAGCGGTACCCCGACGCTCTGGCTGGGGCCTACAAGCTCCCGGGGATTCCGGCCCGGGAGGCGGAGGAAAACGACGTGGCCTGGGGCTACCGCCTGCTGGAGGCCGCGGGAAAAAAGCGGGGATTTTTGATCTCCGGCGGTGAAGTGGACACGGAGCGGATGGCCAAGATCCTGCTGGACGAGTTCCGCGGTGGTAAGCTGGGAAGCTTTACACTGGAACTGCCGGAGGATATACAATGAATCCTGAGGGACGCGACCGCCGTATTGGCGCAGTGATGCTGGGCGCGGCCGCACTTTGGGTGGCGGAACTGGCGGCGTTTCGGCAGTTTCTGGCCGGCCCCTGGAGTTGGGACTGGACGGTGCATGCCACGCTGCCGGACGCGGCCTTGCTGGCGGCGGCAGCAGCTGTGATGTTGCTGTGGCTTCACCATCAGGTTTGGACACTGAAGAGTCCCACCGGGGACCGGGACCTGCGCCGGTATTGGACGTACTGCGCGGTGCTGGCGGCGGTATGCTGGCTCCAGGGAGATGTGGACAGCTCTTTGCATGTGGTGCTGGTTCTGATTGGGATGATCAGCACGCCGCTGGGACTTTTGAGCGGCATTCTGGCCGCGGGTTTGGACGGGGCCCGGTTTTCGCTCTGCTGCGGCGCTTTGGCGCTGTGGAGCGTGGGGGAGCTCCTGCTCCATCATAAGATGCTGCGCCGTCACACGGCCATGTGCCGCAATGCGGGATGCGCGGAGCAGGAGAAGTGAAGGAAAGGAACCAACATGGAGCTTTGGACCTATGAACAGGAGGCCTGGGAGGCAGGCACCCAAACCGTGTGCGGCGTGGACGAGGCCGGAGCGGGCCCGCTGGCGGGCCCGGTATATGCCGCGGCGGTGATCTTGCCCCAGGGCCTTGAGCTGCCCGGCCTTAATGATTCCAAGAAACTGACGGAAAAGCGCCGGGAGGCGCTCTTCGACCAGATCATCGCCCAGGCGGAGGCGTACTGTGTGGCCTTTGTCACGGCGGCGGAGATCGATGAGATGGACATTCTCAACGCCCGGATGCTGGCCATGAACCGGGCGATTGCGGGACTGAGCATTACGCCGGAGCTGTGCCTCATCGACGGCAACCGGGACCACGGCAGCGCCGTGGCCATCGCCGCGCCCCATCGGTGCATAGTGGGGGGTGACGGAAAAAGCGCCTCCATTGCGGCGGCGTCCATTCTGGCCAAAGTCAGCCGGGACCGCTATGTTTCCACGGAGTTGGAGGCTCAGTATCCCCAGTACCAGTTTGCCAAGCATAAAGGATACGGCACCAAGCTCCACTATGCCATGCTGGACCAGTACGGCCCCTGTCCGGCCCACCGCAAGAGCTTTTTGAAAAAGTGGGAGGCGAAGCGGCCGTGACTTCCGCCAAAGCCGCCGGAGACCGGGGCGAGGCCCTGGTGGCCCGGTACCTGCAGGAAGCGGGTTATACCCTGCTGGACCGGCAGTGGCGCTGCCGGTTCGGAGAACTGGACCTGGTGGCCCGCAGCCGGGAGGGGATCGTCTGCTTTGTGGAGGTGAAGCTCCGGGGACCCAAGTCCATCGGCCTTCCCCGGGAGGCGGTGGACGCCCGAAAGCAGGCCCGGCTGCGCCGGACAGCGGAAGCGTATCTTGGCTGTTATGAACTGGATGCCCCCGCCCGGTTTGATGTGGCGGAGGTCTACTGCGCGGAAAACGGCGCCATGCGGGTGGAGTACCTGGCGGGCGCGTTTGAATAGAGAATCTTCCCTGAAAGTGAGGACATCTGTATGAAGTATTACAGCACACGGGATAAATCCGTCCGCATGGAGGCGGCGGAGGCGGTCAAGATGGGCCTTTCCCGGGACGGGGGCCTGCTGACGCCGGTGGAGATCCCCCAGATCGACGAGGCCTTCCTGCGGGCCCTGGTGGATCAGCCCTACGCGGTGCGGGCCGCCAAGGTCATGGCTCTGTATCTCACGGACTACACCGAAGAGGAGCTGCTGGGCTTTGCCAACAATGCCTACGGCCCTGAGAAGTTCGACACCCCCGCCGTGGCGCCGCTGCGGAAGGTGGATGCCAACACCCACTGCCTGGAGCTCTGGCACGGACCCACCTCCGCGTTTAAGGACATGGCTCTGCAGATGCTGCCCCAGCTGCTCTCCGCTGCCCTGCGCAAGACCGGGGAGGACAAGACCGCCTGCATCCTGGTCGCCACCTCCGGCGATACCGGCAAGGCTGCCATGGAGGGCTTTGCCGACGTGCCCCAGACCAAGATTCTGGTCTTCTATCCCAAGGACGGCGTCTCCGCCGTGCAGGAGGCCCAGATGGTCACCCAGGAGGGAGCCAATGTGGGTGTGTGCGCCGTGGTGGGCAACTTTGACGACGCCCAGGCCGGTGTCAAGCGGATCTTCTCCGACGAGTCCATCCGGGCCACCCTGGCGGAGCGGGGCTATTTCCTCTCCTCGGCCAACTCCATCAACTGGGGCCGCATCCTGCCCCAGGTGGTCTACTACATCTCCGCCTACTGCGACCTGCTCCGGGATGGGGAGATCACCATGGGTGACAAGGTCAACTTCTGCGTGCCCACGGGCAACTTCGGCGACATCCTGGCGGCCTACTACGCAAAGCGTATGGGACTGCCGGTGGGCAAGCTGATCTGCGCGTCCAACCGCAACGATGTTCTGACCGATTTCCTGCGCACCGGTGTCTATGACCGCAACCGGCCCTTCCACACCACCATGAGCCCGTCTATGGACATTCTCGTCTCCTCCAATCTGGAGCGGCTGCTCTTTGACCTGTCCGGCGAGAACGATGAAGAGGTCCGGGGCTATATGGACGCCCTGGCCAAGACCGGCAAGTACGAGGTCTCCGACGCCATCCGTGCCGCTCTGCAGGAGCAGTACTGGGGCGGCTACTGCGATGAGGCCGGTACCGCTGCCACCATCGCCCGGTATGAGCGGGACTACGGTTATCTCATTGACACCCATACCGCCGTGGCGGCGGACGTGCTGGCCCAGTACCGCGCCGCTACCGAAGACGAGACGCTGACGGTCTTTGCCTCCACGGCATCTCCCTACAAGTTCTGCAACCACGTGCTCACGGCCATCGGCCAGACCCCGGAAGGGGATGGGGTGGAACTGCTGGAGCAGCTCCACAGTGTCAGCGGTGTGGCGATTCCCCGCCGTCTGGCCGCCCTCAAGGGCAAGGCACGGCGCTTTGACCTCACCTGTGAAAAGGCCGGCATGGACGGCGTGGTGCTGGACTTCCTGCGCTGAAAGGCGGGCAAACGCGGCTGCGGCTGAGAGTGCCGCAGCCGGGCGGTCCGCTTGGATGACACCCCGGGGAGGACCTGGGGGATTCCCAATGAAATGAAAGGAGGGGGCCCATGGCGCTCTATGCCATCGGGGACCTGCATTTGTCCCTGACAGCCAACAAATCCATGGAGGTCTTCGGCCCCGCCTGGGAGCACTATGTGGACCGTATCGGCGAATCCCTGAGCCAGCTTAGCGCCCAGGATGTACTGGTGCTGGCGGGGGATACCTCCTGGGGCATCGACCTTGCCGAGGCGGAGGCGGACTTCCGCTTTCTGGAGCAGTTCCCCTGCAAAAAGCTCCTGGTCAAGGGCAACCACGACTACTGGTGGTCCACGGTGTCCAAGATGAAGGCGTTTTTCCAGGACAAGGGGTTTGCCAACCTGGATTTTCTCCATAACAACTGCCACGTCTACGGGGACTATGCCCTGTGCGGCACCCGGGGCTGGTTTTTGGAGGAAGAGCAAAAGCCCCACAATGCCAAGGTCCTCAACCGGGAGGTCGGGCGGCTGGAGGCATCGCTCCAGGCGGCAGGGGAGCGGCCGGTGCTGTGCTTTTTGCACTATCCGCCCCTGTATCAGGGCTACCGGTGTCCCGAGATCCTCAGCGTGCTGGAAGCGCACCGGGTGAAAACCTGCTGCTACGGGCATCTCCATGGCCCGACGATCCGGCGCCGGATCGAGGGATGCGTGGGCGGAACCGATTTTTCTCTGATTTCCGCGGACTATTTGGGCTTTCTCCCAAAAAAAATCTGCGAATAAGCGAAAAAGGGCTGGATTTTTCGGAATCATTCTGTTACAGTATACATTTGCAGCGGCATTGAGCCGTTGATGAACGGAGGAGTTAACATCATGACTGTCAAGAACTGCGAAAAACTTGAAAAAAGCCAGGTCGCTCTGACCGTGGAGGTCAGCGCCGAAGAGTTTGAGGCTGCCGTCGAAAAAGCATATCAGAAGATGCGCAAGAAGATCAACGTCCCGGGTTTCCGTCCCGGCAAGGCCCCCCGCAAGGTGATTGAGGGCATGTACGGCGCAGAGGTGTTTTTCGAGGAAGCCATGAATAACGCGTTCCCCGAGGCCTACGAGGCTGCCGTGAAGGAACAGGATCTCCAGGTGGTGGGTTATCCCTCCGTGGAGCTGGTGGGCGAGTGCACCAAGGAGGGCTTCACCTTCAAGGCCGTCGCTCCCGTGTATCCCGAGGTGACTCTGGGCGAGTACAAGGGCCTCTCCGCTCCCAAGGATGAGGTGAAGGTGACCGCCGCCGACGTGGACGAGCGTCTCAAGGAGCTGACCGACCGCAACACCCGTCTGGAGTCCGTGGACCGCGAGGCCAAGGAGGGCGACACCGCCGTCATCGACTTCGAGGGCTTCCTGGACGGCAAGCCGTTCGAGGGCGGCAAGGGTGAAAAGCACAGCCTGGAGCTGGGCTCTCACAGCTTTGTTCCCGGCTTTGAAGAGCAGGTCGTGGGCATGAAGGCCGGCGACGAGAAGGACATCGACATCACCTTCCCCGAGGATTACCATGCAGATCTGGCCGGCAAGGCTGTGGTCTTCAAGGTGAAGGTCCACGAGGTCAAGGAGAAGCAGGTTCCCGCTCTGGACGATGAGTTTGCCAAGGACGTCAGCGAGTTCGATACCCTCAAGGATCTCAAGGCTGACCTGAAGAAGAAGATCACCGAGGAGCGTCAGAAGGCTGCCGACCGCGCCTTCGAGGAAGCTCTGATGGAGCAGGTGGCGGCCAACATCACTGCCGACGTGCCCGATGCCATGATCGAGGCCCAGTGCCGTCAGTTCCTGGACAACTTCAAGATGCAGATCGCCCAGCAGGGCATTCCCTATGATCAGTACATGAAGATGACCGGTATGGATGAGGCCAAGCTCCTGGAAGACGCCAAGGAGCCCGCCACCCGCCAGGTGCGGATGGATCTGGCCATGCGTGCCATCATCGAGGCTGAGAAGCTGGAGGCCACCGACGAGGAAGTGGAGGCCGAGTTCCAGAAGATGGCCGACGAGTACAACATCGATCTGGAGACCGTGAAGAAGTATCTCCAGGCCGAGCAGGTCAAGGATCAGATCATCAGCCGCAAGGCTGTGGCCGTGGTGGTGGACAGCGCCACTGCCGTCAAACCCGAGAAGAAGACCAAGAAGTCTTCCAAGAAGGCTGACGAAGGCGAGGCCGGCGAGGACAAGCCCGCCAAGAAGTCCTCCAAGAAGGCCGAGGAGAGCACCGAGACCGAGAAGGAAGCCGAATAATTTTTCCAGCTTTTACAGATTCGACACATTCTCTCATGGTACCTGTGGTATCATGAGAGAATGGTTTATAGGCTACCAAAGATCGGAGGTTATCAAAGTGAGTTTAGTCCCCTATGTTGTGGAACAGACCAACCGCGGCGAGCGATCCTATGACATTTTTTCCCGTCTGCTCAATGACCGCATCATCTTCCTGGGAGAGGAGGTCAACGCCACCACTGCAAGCTTAGTGGTTGCGCAGCTTCTGTACCTGGAGGCCCAGGACCCGGATAAGGACATTCAGCTCTATATCAACAGCCCCGGCGGTTCTGTCACCGACGGTATGGCCATTTACGATACCATGCAGTACGTCAAGTGCGACGTGTCTACCATCTGCATCGGCATGGCCGCCAGCATGGGCGCGTTTTTGCTCAGCTCCGGTGCCAAGGGCAAGCGGATTGCCCTGCCCAACGCGGAGATCATGATTCACCAGCCCTCCGCCGGTACCAAGGGCAAGGTGACCGATATGGAGATCGACGTGGAGCACTTCCTGCGCATCAAGCGCAACCTCAATGAGATCCTGGCGGGCAACACCGGCAAGACGGCGGAGCAGATCAAGGAAGTCTCGGAGCGGGACAACTGGATGACCGCCCAGGAGGCCATGGATTTCGGCCTCATTGATAAGATCATCACAAGCAAAAAGTAAGCAAAATTCCAAGTGCTGAGGTAATACCATGAATGACGAGAGCAAAAAGACGCTGCGGTGTTCATTCTGCGGCAAGCATGAAAATCAGGTCCACCGGATGATTCAGGGCCCCGGTGTGCGGATTTGTGATGAGTGCGTGCGCCTGTGCATGAGCATCCTCAGCGACGGCTTCGAGGACGAGGAGCCCGCCCCCCTGGAGGGCATGCCCGACCAGCTGCCTACGCCCCGGGAGATCAAGGACGTGCTGGACCAGTATATCATCGGCCAGGATGAGGCGAAGGTGGCGCTCTCCGTCGCGGTATACAACCACTACAAGCGCATTTTCTTCGGCGGCGGGGAGGACGTGGAGCTCCAGAAGAGCAATATTTTGATGCTGGGCCCCACCGGTTCCGGCAAGACCCTCTTTGCCCAGACCCTGGCCCGCATTCTGCAGGTCCCCTTCGCCATCGCCGATGCTACCACCCTCACCGAGGCCGGTTACGTGGGCGACGACGTGGAGAACATCCTGCTGCGGCTGCTGCAGGCGGCTGATTTCGATGTGGAGCGGGCCGAGCACGGCATCATCTATGTCGATGAGATCGACAAAATCGCCCGCAAGAGCGAGAATACCTCCATTACCCGGGATGTTTCCGGCGAGGGCGTCCAGCAGGCGCTTTTGAAGATCGTGGAGGGCACGGTTGCCAACGTGCCGCCCCAGGGCGGCCGGAAGCACCCCCATCAGGAGTTCATCCAGGTCAACACCAAGAACATCCTCTTCATCTGCGGCGGCGCCTTTGAGGGTCTGGATAAGATCATTGAGCACCGCCTGGATCAAAAGAGCATTGGCTTCGGCGCCAATGTCCAGGGCAAGCAGGACCGGGATCAGTCCAAGATCCTGCGGCAGGTACAGCCCCACGATATTCTCAAGTTCGGCATCATTCCCGAACTGGTGGGCCGTCTGCCGGTCATTGCGTCACTGGACGCCCTGCGGCGGGAGGATCTGGTGCGGATTCTGCAGGAGCCCAAGAACGCCCTGGTCAAGCAGTATAAGAAACTGCTGGAGTATGATGACGTGGATCTGGAGTTCACGCCGGAGGCTCTGGAGGCCATCGCCGATCAGGCCATTGCCCGCAACATCGGCGCTCGCGGCCTGCGGGCTGTGATGGAAGGGATTCTCACGCAGATCATGTACGACATTCCCTCCGATCCCACCATCGTCAAAGTGACGATCACCCGCGAGTGCGTGGAAGGGAAGGGGCAGCCGGAGCTGGAGCGTGATCCCAACCGGACCGGACATCCTGTGAAACTGAACACCGGAAAGGGCGAGAAATCCGCGCCCCGGCCGGCGTCTTAACAGCAAAGAAGGGGGGACGCGGCTGCGTCTCCCTTTTTGCATGATTCCCAAGAAAGGACGATTCCGCCATGGAACCGACAACATTGAATATTCCCGTTCTGGCCCTGCGGGGCCTGACGGTTTTTCCCCATATGAATCTGACCTTCGACGTGGAGCGCCCCATCTCCATTGCGGCGTTGGAGCGGGCCATGGAGGCGGACCAGGAAATCTTCCTGGTGACGCAAAAGGAGATCGGCGTCAATGATCCGGAGGAGAAGGACCTGTATGCCATGGGTACCGTCTCCTATATCACGCAGATCCTGCGTTTGTCCAACACCACGGTGCGGATCATGGTGGAGGGCCGGCAGCGGGCGCGCCTGCGCCGGCTTTGGCAGGTGACGCCGTTTTTGCAGGCCAATGTGGAGCTGCTGGAGGAGGAGCCGGTCAGCGAGGCATTCCAGAAGAGCCCCCGGACCGAGGCCCTGCTGCGGCAGACCTGGAACCAGTTCAGCGAGTATGTTGAGCTGGTGGGCAGTATGCCCGACGAGGTGATTTCCAAGGTGATGGACTGCCGGGATGTGGGATATCTGGCGGACTTCATTGCGCAGAACATCGCCCTGCGCCACACGGATAAGCAGGAGATTCTCGAGGAGATGGCGCCTTTTGTCCGGCTGCGCAAACTCAATGGCTTCCTGGCACGGGAATGCAATGTCCTGAGCTTTGAGCATGAAATGGAGGGCAAGGTCCGGGATCAGCTGGCCCGGTCCCAGAGAGACCAGATTCTGCGCACCCAGATTCGGGTGCTGCAAAATGAGCTGGGCGAAGGGGAAGATGCCGATGATGAAATCGACAGCTACCGCGAGAAGATCATCGCTCTCGGCCTGGACGAAGATACGGAAAAGCACCTGCTCAAAGAGGTGAACAAGCTCTCCAAGCAGCCTTTCGGCAGCGCCGAGGGCGCTGTGATCCGCAATTATCTGGATGTGTGCCTGGAAATGCCCTGGAACACCGAGACCAAGGAGCGGGTCAGCGTGGAAGCGGCCCGGAAGGTCCTGGAGAAGGACCATTACGGCCTGGAAAAGGTGAAAGAGCGGATTCTCGAGACCATTGCTGTCCGGCAGATGAACCCGGAGGGGAAGGGACAGATCCTCTGTCTGGTGGGCCCGCCGGGCGTGGGCAAAACCTCCATCGCCATTTCCGTGGCCAAGGCCCTCAACCGCAAGCTCTCCCGGCTGTCCTTGGGCGGTGTCCGGGATGAGGCGGATATCCGGGGCCACCGCAAGACCTACATAGGCTCCATGCCCGGCCGGATCATTGAGGCCATCAGCCGGTCCGGGTCCATGAACCCGCTGCTGCTGCTGGACGAGATCGATAAGCTGGGCAGTGATTACCGGGGCGATCCCGCCTCCGCCTTGCTGGAGGTGCTGGACAGCGAGCAGAACCACAGCTTCCGGGACCACTTCCTGGAGATTCCGGTGGACCTCTCCAAGGTGATGTTCATCACCACCGCCAACACCACGGAGACCATTCCCCGTCCACTGCTGGACCGGATGGAGGTCATCCAGCTCTCCAGCTATACCGACGAGGAAAAGCTGCAGATCGCCCGGCGCCACCTGCTGCCCAAGGAGATGGCGGAGCACGGGATTCGCAAGGGCGCCCTGCGCATCAGTGACGATGTGCTGCGGGCCGTCATCCGGGACTATACCCGGGAGTCCGGCGTGCGCCATCTGGAACGGCGGCTGGCGGCCATCTGCCGGAAGGCCGATATGCGCCTGCTCAAGGGCGATGTAAAGCGTATTACCGTTACAGAAGCAGACCTGCCTAAATTCCTGGATTGCCAGCCCTATCCCCCCGCGCTCCATACAGACCGGGAGGAGATCGGCGTAGTCAACGGCCTGGCCTGGACCGAGGCCGGCGGTGAAATCCTGGAAGTCGAGGTCAATGTGATGGAGGGCTCCGGCAAGCTGGAGCTGACCGGCAATCTCGGCGACGTCATGAAGGAATCCGCCCAGGCGGCGCTCAGCTGCCTGCGCAGCCGGGCAGATGCCTTGGGGATTGAGGCGGACTTCTACAAGACCCGGGACATTCACGTTCACTTCCCGGAGGGCGCGGTGCCCAAGGACGGCCCCTCTGCCGGTATTGCCATGGCTACCGCCATGCTCTCCGCCCTGACGGACCGGAAGATCAAGGCAGGATATGCCATGACAGGCGAAATTACTTTACGCGGTCGGGTGCTGCCCATCGGCGGTCTGAAGGAGAAGACCATGGCCGCTCTGCGCAACGGACTCCATACCGTGCTGATTCCGGCGGACAATGTCCGGGATCTGGAGGAGATTGACCAGACGGTGCGGGCGGCGCTGCGGTTTGTGCCGGTGTCCACGGTGGACCAGGTGTTTGCCGAGGTGCTGGTTCCGGTCATGACAAAAGACGAGCCGGTCCGGGAGACGGCAAAGGAGGAGCCCGCCATGGCGGCCTTTGCTCCGGTGACCCGGGAGCCGGCATCACAGGATGCCGGACTGCGGCAGTAAGGAGGAGCGGATGGATCTCAATTTCGCCAAAGCGGAGTTTTCCCGCTCCGCCGGCAGCCGGGAGCAGTTTCTGCGGGACGGACTGCCCCAGTTTGCCTTTGCCGGGCGGTCCAACGTGGGCAAGTCCTCGGTGATCAACCGTCTGCTGGGCCGGAAGAATCTGGCCTATGTGGGCGCCTCGCCGGGGAAGACCACCCAGATCAACTACTTTCTCGTGGACCGGAAGGCCTACCTGGTGGATCTGCCGGGCTATGGCTATGCCAAGGTCAGCCGGGCCGAGAAGGAGCGCTGGGGCAGACTCATGGAAAGCTATTTCCAGGAGGGCGGCAGCTATATCACCGCCGGGGTGCTGATCGTGGACATTCGCCACAAGCCCACGGCGGACGACGTGACCATGCACCGCTGGTTCCGGGAGACGGGCTGTCCGGAGATCATTGTGGCCAATAAGCTGGACAAGCTGAAAAAGAGCCAGATCGAGCCGGCCATCGAGCTGATCCGGCAGACTCTGGAACTGACGGAGGAGGATATCCTGATTCCCTTTTCCGCGGAAAAGGGCGTGGGGAAGGACGAATTGCTGGGCGTTCTGGTTAACGCCTGCGGCGGCTGAACCGAGCGGGAGCGGCATACAGCCGCTCCCGCTTTTTTCGCGAAAAACTTTCCGAACCCCCTATGCAAACCAGAAAAAATACGGTAGAATAAACACGTTGAAAATCAGAAGAAAAGATGGAGGTCATTCGCAATGGCGAAACCGGTATATCATCGCGTGCTGCTGAAGATCAGCGGCGAGGCCCTGGCGGGCGAGAAGCATACGGGCTTGGACTTTGAGGTCATCGGCCAGGTGTGCGACGTGCTTAAGGAATGCCTGGAGATGGGCGTTCAGGTGGGCCTGGTGGTCGGCGGCGGCAACTTCTGGCGCGGTGCCAAGAACAGCGGCGGCAAGATGGAACGGACCCGGGCAGACCACATGGGCATGCTGGCTACGGTGATGAACTGTCTGGCTGTGGCCGATGTGTGCGAGCAGAAGGGGATTCCCGTTCGGGTGCAGACAGCGGTGGAGATGCGGGCCATGGCGGAGCCGTACATTCGCTCCCGGGCTATCCGGCATCTGGAAAAGGGCCGGGTTGTGATCTTCGGCGCCGGCACCGGCAACCCCTATTTCTCTACAGATACGGCAGCGGTGCTGCGGGCGGCGGAAATCAACGCCGACGTGATTTTGCTGGCCAAGAATGTCGACGGCGTATATACCGCAGACCCCGTGAAGGACCCCACTGCTGTCAAGTACGATACCATCACGTATGACGAGGTCCTGGCCAAGCACCTGATGGTGATGGATTCCACGGCGACTTCGCTGTCCATGGACAATAAGATTCCGGTACTGCTCTTTGCCCTCAAGGACCCCCAGAATATCATCCGGGCCCTGTGCGGCGAGAAAGTCGGTACCATCGTGGGCGAATAACCGGCGCATCTGCGCGCTGTGACGACGAACGAGACAACGTGAAAGGAAGGACGAAACTATGCTGAAGGACGAGTACAAGGTATACGAGGGGAAAATGGGGAAGAGCATTGACTCCGTAGCCGCAGATTTTGCCTCCGTGCGGGCAGGCCGCGCCAATGCCGCGGTGCTGGACCGGATCATGGTGGACTATTACGGCAGCCCCACCCCCATCCAGCAGATTGCCGCCATCTCCTCACCCGATCCCCGTTCCCTGGTGATTGCGCCCTGGGATGCCACGGCAGTCAAGGCGATTGAAAAGGCCATTCAGAACTCCGATCTGGGCATCAATCCCCAGAACGACGGCAAGAGCATCCGCCTCAACTTCCCCCAGCTGACGGAGGAGCGTCGTAAGGAGCTGGTCAAGCAGATCCGCAAGTACGCGGAAAACGGCAAGGTGGCCGTGCGGAACATCCGCCGGGATGCCATGGAGCACTTCAAGAAGCTGGAGAAGGCCTCCGAGATTACGGAAGACGAGATGAAGCAGGCGGAAAAGGATCTGCAGAAGCTCACCGACGACAGCTGCAAGAAGCTCGACGAGCTCCTGGCCAAAAAAGAGAAGGAATTGATGGCAGTCTGATGGCGAATATGCAGGACAAGAAGGATACGGCGGGGCAGGCGGTTCGTCTGCCTCGCCATATTGCGATTATTATGGACGGCAACGGCCGCTGGGCCACCAAGCGGGGCTTGCCCCGGACGGCAGGCCACAAGGCCGGGGCGGAGACGTTCCGCCGCATTGCCACCTATTGCAAGGATATCGGCGTCAAATACCTCACGGTCTACGCCTTCTCCACGGAGAACTGGAAGCGCTCCACCGAAGAGGTGGGTGCCATCATGGGCCTTTTGAAGCGGTATCTGCTGGAGGCCGTGGACAGCATGGAGCGGGACCATATCCGGCTGCGCTTTTTCGGGGATATGACGCCCATCGCGCCGGAGCTGCGGGCCCTGGCCCATGCCACCGATGAGATTTCCGACCATTTGCCGGAAGGATACTTCCAGGCCAACGTCTGCCTCAACTACGGCGGACGGGATGAGATTTTGCGGGGTGTGCGGCAGTTTGCTGCCGACTGCGCCGCCGGTAAGCGCCGTCCCGAGGAGCTGAACGAGGCGATGTTCTCCGGCTATCTGGACTCCCGGGGGATTCCGGACCCGGAACTGATCATCCGCCCCAGCGGCGAGCTGCGGCTGTCCAACTTTTTGCTCTGGCAGTGCGCTTATTCCGAGTTTTATTTCACGGATGTGCTCTGGCCGGACTTTGATGCCGCGGAGCTGGATCGGGCCATTGCCGCTTATCAGGCACGGGACCGCCGGTTCGGCGGTGTAAAGAAGTAATGCTTCACAGAAAGGACCGCTTCTTATGAAATCGAGACTGCTGGTTGCCGCGGTGGGCGTTCCGCTGCTGTTTTACATCGTGCTGGGGGCGCCGCCTATTGTGATGATGGCGGCCCTGTGCGCCCTGTCCGGCGTTGCGGCCATGGAGCTGATGCAGTGCGTCGGGATAGCCAAACGGAGCTTCCTCTTCGGCTGGACGGTCATCTGCGCGGTGTTCTCCGTCACCTGGTATTACGACCGGCCGGAGTATATGGAGGTGCTGTGGTTCCTCTATGTACTGGTGACATTCTTCTTTGCCATCTATAAGGCGGGGGAGATCAAGCTGGTGCACATTCTGGCGGGGCTGTTCGCCGTGATTGCGATTCCCTATTCCTTCTCCGCCTTTATCCGGATGGAGGATGCGGGGATTCCCCGGGTGTGCTTGCTGCTGCCCTTTATCTTCAGCTTCCTCAGCGATACCGGCGGATATTTCGGCGGCCGCTTTTTCGGAAAGCACAAGCTGGCACCCAAGGTCAGCCCCAAAAAGACGGTGGAGGGTTCCATCGGGGGACTTGCGGGCAATGTGCTGGGGGCCGTGATTTTTGCCGCGGTGATGAACCAGTGGTTCTACGCGGGGATCGTCAACAGCTATCTGGGCATGATTTTACTGGGCCTGGTGTGCAGTGTGGTGGCGCAGATCGGCGACCTGAGTTTTTCCCTCATCAAGCGGGAATTCGGCATCAAGGATTATGGACATCTCTTTTTGGAGCACGGCGGTGTGCTGGACCGGTTTGACAGCGTGCTGTTTGTCACGCCCCTCATTGAGATTGTTCTGCAATTTGTGAGATAGGATGAGCTTATGGCGAATATGATTTCCATACTGGGCTCCACGGGCTCCATCGGCCGGCAGACGCTGGACGTGGTGGAGCAGCTGGGGCTGAAGGTGGCGGCCATTACCGCCCATTCCAGCGTTGAGCGGGTAGAGGAGCAGGCGCGGCGGTTTTCGCCGCGTCTGGCGGTTATGACCGACGAGGCCGCCGCCCGGGATCTGGCGGTACGCCTGGCGGATACGCCGGTGCGGGTGCTGGGGGGCCTTTCCGCCCTGGAGGAAGCGGCCACTGTGCCGGAGGCGGATACTGTGGTCACCGCCGTGGTGGGTATGGTAGGCCTGCGGCCGACGCTCGCGGCCATCCGGGCGGGCAAGCGAATTGCCCTGGCCAATAAGGAGACTCTGGTCTGCGGCGGAGAGCTGGTTATGAACGAGGCGGAGCGCTGCGGCGCCGAGATCGTGCCGGTGGACTCCGAGCACTCGGCCATCTTCCAGTGCCTGCAGGGCTGTGCGGACCGCCGGGAGATCCGGCGGCTGATTCTGACCTGCTCCGGCGGTCCCTTCTTCGGCATGAGCCGGGAAGAAGTGGGCAAGATGACAAAAGCGGATGCCCTGAAGCACCCCAACTGGACCATGGGCCCCAAAATCACCGTGGACTGCGCCACTCTGATGAACAAGGGCCTGGAGGTCATCGAGGCCATGCGGCTTTACCGGCTGCCTTTGGAGCAGGTGGACGTGGTGA
>CALXDJ010000004.1 GCA_944387035.1 uncultured Oscillospiraceae bacterium
GAGGAAGTCGTCCCCATGCCGAACCTTCTGGAAATCCAGAAGACGTCTTACCAGGAGTTTTTGGACACCGGCCTGCGTGAGGTCTTTACCGACGTGGGCGCAATTACGGACTACCAGGGCAACCTGGAGCTGACATTCATCGATTATAAGATGGATGAGGCCCCCAAATACGATGTGGAGGAGTGCAAGGCACGGGATGCCACGTATGCCGCTCCCCTGAAGGTGAAGGTACGCCTGCGCAATAAGGAGACCGAGGAGATCAAGGAGCAGGAGATCTTCATGGGCGACTTCCCCTTGATGACCCACTCCGGTACCTTTGTCATCAACGGCGCCGAGCGCGTGGTGGTCTCTCAGATCGTGCGTTCTCCCGGCGTGTATTATGGCAAGGAAGTGGATCTGAAGACGGATCTGCCCATCCTCACGGCCACTGTCATCCCCTACCGGGGCGCCTGGCTGGAGTATGAGACCGATACCAATGGGGTCTTCTGGGTCCGCATCGACAAAAACCGCAAGCTCCCCATCACTTGCCTGATTCGTGCTCTGGGTCTCAAGACCGACGCAGAGATTCTGGACCGTTTCGGCGATGATCCCCGGATCGTGGCGACGCTGGAGAAGGACCCCTGCAAGAACTACGAGGACGCCATGCTGGAGATCTACCGCAAGCTGCGTCCCGGCGAGCCCCCCACGGTGGAGGCCAGCGAGACCCTGATGCGCAACCTGTTCTTCGATGCCCGGCGCTACGATCTGTCCGTCGTGGGCCGCTACAAGTTCAATAAGAAGCTGTCTCTGTGGCAGCGGGTCACCGGCTACAAGCTGGTCTATCCCGTGGCGGACCCCGCCACCGGCGAGATCCTCTTTGACGAGGGCCGCCTGCTGACCAAGGAAGAGGCCCGTCTGCTGGACGAGGTGGGCGTGGCCGAGGTCACCATCGACGTCGACGGCGAGCCCCTGCGGGTGATGTCCAACCGGATGTGCGATCTCAAGCACTATGTGGACTTCGATCCCCTGGCCGAGTGCGGCATCAAGGAGCGGGTGCGCTATGAGGTGCTCCAGGAGCTGCTGAGCCAGTACTCCGGCGAGGAGCTCAAGGATCAGATCCGTCTGCACAAGGATGACCTGGTGCCCAAGCACATCATCATCGATGATATCCTCACTTCCATCAACTATATGAACGGCCTGGCCCGCGGCATCTCCGTCAAGGACGATATCGACCACCTGGGCAACCGCCGTCTGCGCTGCGTGGGCGAGCTGCTCCAGAACCAGTTCCGTATCGGCTTCAGCCGGATGGAGCGGGTGATCCGGGAGCGCATGACCATTCAGGATCTGGATATTGTTACCCCCCAGAGCCTCATCAACATCCGTCCTGTCACTGCAGCCATCAAGGAGTTCTTCGGTTCCAGCCCCCTGAGCCAGTTCATGGACCAGACCAACCCCCTGGCTGAGCTGACCCATAAGCGGCGTCTTAGTGCTCTGGGCCCCGGCGGCCTCTCCCGTGAGCGTGCCAACATGGAGGTCCGTGACGTCCACTACAGCCACTACGGCCGTATGTGCCCCATTGAGACTCCTGAAGGTCCCAACATCGGCCTGATCTCCTATCTGGCCACCTATGCCCGGATCAATGAGTACGGCTTTATCGAGGCGCCCTATCGGGCTGTGGATAAGGCTACCGGCAAGGTTGCCAACGACATCACCTATATGACCGCCGACGAGGAGGACAACTACATCGTCGGTCAGGCCGCCGAGCCTCTCGACGAGAACGGCTGCCTCATCAACGCCCGTATCACGGCCCGGCACCGGGACGAGATCGTGGAAGTGGACCGCGAGCTGGTGGATTATATCGACGTCAGCCCCCGCATGATGGTCTCCATCGCAACGGCCATGATTCCCTTCCTGCCCAACGATGACGCAAACCGTGCCCTGATGGGTGCCAACATGCAGCGTCAGGCTGTGCCTCTGCTGCGGCCTGAGGCTCCCATCGTCGGCACCGGTATGGAGCACAAGATCTGCATCGATTCTGAGATCGTGGTTCTGGCCGAGGGCGACGGCGTGGTCACCTCTGTGGATGCCCGTCACGTCACCGTCAAGTACGACAGCGGTGAGACCAAGGACTATAAGCTCACCAAGTATATCCGTTCCAACCACACCACCTGCATCAACCAGCGTCCCATTGTGGATGTGGGCGAGCGGGTCCACGGCAAGCGCCTGAACGAAAAGGGCGAGTGGGAAGATCCCACCGTGCTGGCCGACGGCCCTGCCACCGATCAGGGCGAAATCGCCCTGGGCCGCAACATCCTGGTCGGCTTCATGACCTGGGAAGGCTACAACTACGAGGACGCCGTTCTGCTCAACGAGCGCCTGGTGCGGGAGGATCTGTACACCTCCATCCACATCGAGGAGTTCGAGCTGGATGCCCGGGATACCAAGCTGGGTCCCGAGGAGATCACCCGGGATATCCCCAACGTGGGCGAGGATGCCCTGAAGGATCTGGACGAAAACGGCATCATCCGCGTGGGTGCTGAGGTCAAGTCCGGCGACATTCTGGTGGGCAAGGTCACCCCCAAGGGCGAGACCGACCTCACTGCTGAGGAGCGCCTGCTGCGCGCCATCTTCGGCGAGAAGGCCCGGGAAGTCCGGGATACCTCTTTGAAGGTGCCCCACGGCGAGAGCGGCATCGTGCTGGATACCAAGGTCTTCACCCGTGAAAACGGCGACGAGCTGGGCCCCGGTGTGAACATGGTGGTCCGCGTGTATATTGCCCAGCGCCGTAAGATCCAGGTGGGCGACAAGATGGCAGGCCGTCACGGCAACAAGGGTGTTGTCTCCCGGGTTCTGCCTCAGGAGGATATGCCCTTCCTGCCCGACGGTACGCCGCTGGATATCGTTCTGAACCCCCTGGGCGTGCCTTCCCGTATGAACATCGGTCAGGTGCTGGAAGTGCACCTGGGCTACGCCGCCCACGCCCTGGGCTGCAAGGTGGCTACCCCCATCTTCGACGGCGCCCGGGAAGAGGATATCAAGGCCATGCTGGAAGAGGCCGGCCTGGATCCCGAGGGCAAGAGCGTGCTGTACGATGGCCGTACCGGTGAGCCCTTCGACAACAAGGTCACCGTGGGCTATGTGTACTTCCTCAAGCTGCACCACCTGGTTGATGATAAGATTCACGCCCGTTCCACCGGCCCGTACTCCCTGGTCACCCAGCAGCCTCTGGGCGGCAAGGCCCAGTTCGGCGGCCAGCGCTTCGGCGAGATGGAAGTGTGGGCCCTGGAGGCCTACGGCGCAGCCTATACCCTGCAGGAGATCCTGACCGTCAAGTCCGACGATGTCACCGGCCGTGTGAGCACCTACGAGGCCATCGTCAAGGGCCACAACGTGCCCAAGCCCGGTGTGCCTGAGTCCTTCAAGGTGCTGGTCAAGGAGCTGCAGGCCCTGTGCCTGGATATCCAGGTGCTGGATAAGGACGGCAACGTCATCGAGCTCAAGGAGAACGAGGACGCGCTGGATACCTTCAACCTGGCCCGGATGGATGCCGACGACGACCGTCACCGCGCCTTTGCTGAGGAGGCGGAGTTCCAGGAGTCCGGCTTTGATATCGAGGACGCTCCGGAGGATGCCGGCGCGGATATCGACGTCGATTTTGACGACGAATGATCCAGAGCGCCAGTTAAGCTGTATGGAACATTCTGGATCATGAAGGAGGAAATCGCACTATGAGTGATAACAATACCGGCAACAACATTGCATTTGACGCGATCAAGATCGGCATGGCCTCCCCGGAGCAGATCCTGGCCTGGTCCTACGGTGAGGTCAAAAAGCCTGAGACCATTAACTACCGTACCCTCAAGCCCGAAAAGGACGGCCTGTACTGCGAGCGCATCTTTGGACCTACCAAGGACTGGGAGTGCCACTGCGGCAAGTACAAGAAGATCCGTTACAAGGGCAAGGTCTGCGACCGCTGCGGCGTGGAAGTCACCCGCGCCAAGGTGCGTCGGGAGCGTATGGGCCACATTGAGCTGGCCACGCCCGTCTCTCACATCTGGTATTTCAAGGGCATCCCTTCCCGGATGGGTCTGCTGCTGGACATCAGCCCCCGGATTCTGGAGAAGGTGCTGTACTTTGCCAACTATATCGTCACCGATCCCGGCGAGACCCCGCTGATGAAGAATCAGATCCTCTCCGAGAAGGAGTACCGGGACTATCGGGAGAAGTATGAGGACGATTTCCAGGCCGGCATGGGTGCCGAGGCTGTTAAGAAGCTTTTGCAGGATGTGGATCTGGACGCCCTGAGCGCCCAGCTCCACGCCGAGCTCAAGGACGCCTCCGGCCAGAAGAAGGCCCGGATCGTCAAGCGTCTGGAAGTGGTGGATGCCTTCCGCCTCTCCGGCAACAAGCCGGAGTGGATGGTCATCGACATCCTGCCCGTCATTCCGCCCGATCTGCGCCCCATGGTGCAGCTGGACGGCGGCCGCTTCGCCACCTCCGACCTCAACGACCTCTATCGCCGGGTCATCAACCGCAACAACCGCCTCAAGCGGCTGCTGCAGCTCAACGCCCCGGATATCATTGTCCGCAATGAGAAGCGGATGCTGCAGGAGGCGGTGGACGCCCTGATCGACAACGGCCGCCGCGGCCGTGCCGTCACCGGCGCCAACAACCGCGCCCTCAAGTCCCTGAGCGACCTGCTCAAGGGCAAGCAGGGACGTTTCCGTCAGAACTTGCTGGGCAAGCGCGTGGACTACTCCGGCCGAAGCGTTATCGTTGTCGGCCCCGAGCTGAAGATCTATCAGTGCGGCGTGCCCAAGGAGATGGCCGTGGAGCTGTTCCGGCCCTTCATCATGAAGAAGCTGGTGGAGGACGGCTCCGCCAACAACATCAAGTCCGCCAAGAAGATGGTGGATAAGGGTGAGACTGAGGTTTGGGATGCCCTGGATGTCATCATCAAGGATCACCCCGTCATGCTCAACCGTGCTCCGACCCTGCACCGCCTGGGCATTCAGGCCTTCGAGCCGGTGCTGGTGGACGGCCGCGCCCTGAAGCTCCACCCCCTGAACTGTACCGCATTCAACGCCGACTTCGACGGCGACCAGATGGCTATTCACGTGCCTCTGAGCGCTGAGGCCCAGGCCGAGGCCCGGATCCTGATGCTCTCCGCCAACAACCTCCTGCGTCCTCAGGACGGCGGCCCTGTTACCGTTCCTACCCAGGACATGGTGCTCGGTTCCTACTACCTGACCATGGACCGTATGGGCAAGGCGGAAATTGGTGCCGAGACCATCTGGTGCGAAGATCCCGGCGAGACCGATCTGCCTGCAAACAGCGTGGTGGATGCCGACGAGTTCGTTGCCGCCAATGCCGCTGCCAAGGCCGACGGCCGCAAGCAGGCCACTTACCGGCCCATTCATGTCTATGCCAGCGAGGATGAGGCGCTCATGGCTTACAATGAGCACGTCATCGGTCCCCACTGCCCGATCCTGGTCCGGGTGACCCGGAACGTGGGCGGGGTGGACTATACCCGTGTGGTGGAGATCACGCCGGGCCGCATCATCTTCAACCAGAACATTCCCCAGGATCTGGGCTTTGTGGACCGGACCGATCCGGCTCACGTGTGCGACTACGAGATCACGGAGACCTGCGGCAAGAAGCAGCTGGGCAAGATCGTCGACCGCACCATCAACAAGCACGGCTTCACCGTGGCCGCCGAGGTGCTCGATGCCATCAAGGCCACCGGTTACAAGTACTCCACCAAGGCTGCCATTACCGTCTCCATCGCGGATATGACCATTCCTCCCAAGAAGTACGAAATGGTCGCCGCTTCCGAACAGGCAGTTCTGGATATTGAAAACCAGTATAAGATGGGCTTCATGACCGACCACGAGCGCTATAAGCAGGTGGTGCAGGTCTGGGAGAAGACCACCAACGACGTTTCCGACGCCCTGCAGAAGAACCTGGACCGCTACAACCCCATCTTCATGATGGCGGACTCCGGCGCCCGTGGTTCTATGAAGCAGATCCGTCAGCTGGCCGGTATGCGCGGCCTGATCGCCAACACCGCCGGCCGTACCATTGAGATCCCCATCAAGGCAAACTACCGTGAAGGTCTGACCGCTCTGGAGTACTTCATCTCCAGCCGTGGTGCCCGTAAGGGCCTGGCCGATACCGCTCTGCGTACCGCAGACTCCGGTTATCTGACCCGTCGAATGGTCGACGTCAGCCAGGATGTGATCATCCGTGAGGAGGACTGCCATGTCACCCACGGCATCAAGGTCTCCGAGATCAGCGAGAACGGCCAGGTCATCGAGAAGTTCTCCGATCGTCTGCGCGGCCGCTTCCTGGTGGGCGACGTGGTGGATGCCGAGACCGGCGAGGTCTTGGTGTCCAATGCCAAGATGATGGACGAAAACGACGCCAAGATTCTCGAGACCCACAAGTGGGTCCAGAACAATCCCCGGCAGGGCGACCGCTGCGAGTTCGATCCCGCCGTGGAGGACAGCAAGCCTACGGTCATGATCCGCACGGTTCTGACCTGCAAGGCCCACAGCGGCGTGTGCGCCAAGTGCTACGGCATGAACCTGGCCACGCAGCAGCCTGTCGGCCCCGGCGAGGCGGTCGGCATCATTGCCGCCCAGTCCATCGGCGAACCCGGTACCCAGCTGACCATGCGTACGTTCCATACCGGCGGTCTGGCCGGCGGCGACATTACCCAGGGTCTTCCCCGTGTTGAGGAATTGTTTGAGGCCCGCAAGCCCAAGCGTATGGCGACTCTGGCGGAGATCGGCGGCCGTGTCAAGTTCGAGGAGACCAGCAAGGGCAGCCTCCTGAACATCGTGATTACTGCCGATGACGGAGATACCCGCACCTATGCGGTGCCCCATACCGGCCTGCAGGTGAAGGACGGCGACGTCATCGAAGCCGGTACCCAGCTGACCTACGGTGCTCTGAACCCCCACGATGTCCTGCGGATCCGCGGCGCTGACGCAGTGTACAACTACCTCATCCAGGAAGTTCTGCGCGTGTACCGTCAGCAAGGCGTGGATATCAACGATAAGCATATCGAGGTTATCGTCCGTCAGATGATGCGCAAAGTCCGTCTGGAGGATGCCGGCGACACCAAGCTGCTGGACGGCTCCATGGTGGATGTGCTGGAGCTGGATGACGCCAACGAGGAGATCGACCGGCGTAATGCTGCCGGCGAGCGTCAGGAGAATGGCGAGCCTCTGCGCCATGCCACCGGCACGCAGCTGCTGATGGGTATTACCAAGGCCTCTCTGGCTACGGATTCCTTCCTCTCCGCCGCATCCTTCCAGGAAACCACCAAGGTTCTGACCGAGGCGGCGATCAAGGGCAAGGCTGACCATCTGGTGGGTCTGAAGGAGAACGTCATCATCGGTAAGCTGATTCCTGCCGGTACCGGTCTCCAGGCCTATCATACCTTCGCCGAGGAGCTGGTGCCTGACACCCAGGAGGCAGCCCCCGTTGAAGAGGCTCCCGTGGAATAAACCGGTATTGTAAACCGAAAAGAAAAAGCCGGGACTGCGGCAGGCGCCGCAGTCCCGGCTTTTGATATACCGGAGAACTGATTAGGGAAGGGGAATCCGGAAAGACTGGGGACCGTTGGCCTCGTCCGTGACCGTTCCGGCAGGGAAAGTAAGGGTAATCGTACTCTCGTCGGAAAGTTCAAATTCCGTATGTTCGTCTAAAGTGACGTAGTCACTTAGCGGGGCATCGTCCGCAACCGGGTAGTAGACGACTTCGGGATCTTTTCCCATACGGTTTTCCATCTGCATGAGAACGGTATCCCCAATATATTGTGCATAATCTTCTCCGCAGAGATCTTCCAGTGTTTTTTCCGTGGATTCGGAAGCGTTATTGGAAGCATCCGAACCGCCTGACGGATCAAGTGGCTGTTCCTGCGCGGGAGGATTGGGATCGGATTCCTGGGCAGGACTGTCATTGGCACCGCAGCCGCTGAGCAGCACACAGGCGGCGAACAATACAGAGAGCAAACAGCGTTTCATCATGAATCACTCCTTTTGTTGTGGCTCTACTATATAGACGCAGCAAGAGAAAAAAGTTTGTTTTGTTGGAATCCCGCAGAAATATGCTCCGTATGAGATTTTTTGCAGAAGAAAAAAATAAAAATCCATTTCCCGGAAATGCTTGACGGTAAAGCAGATGCATGCTATAATTTCAACTTGCGCGGATATATTCTGCGAATTTTGGCATGCAAACCAGGAGGATTTTCCCGTGATCTTGGAACTTGCTTCCCAGGAGAAAGTCGTCGGCGTGAAGCAGTCCCGCAAAGCGATCCGGGAAGGACGCGTCAAGCGGGTGTATCTCGCCTGTGACGCGGACCCCGCTATTACGACTCCCGTGGCGGAGGCCTGCCAGGCCGCCGGAATCCCGGCGGAGGAATCTTACACAATGGCGCAGTTGGGCACTGCCTGCCGGATTACGGTGGGAGCATCGGTGGTTGCTGTGCTGTGTGAATAAAAAATTGGTTTTTTCGGAATAACCGCAAGGAATTCCGCAAAAAATATAGGCTGACTGCTCAAGCAGCTGCCAGAAATATGAAAGAAAGGAGAAAAACAATGCCTACTTTTAACCAGCTGGTCCGTAAAGGAAGAGAACAGGCTTCCTACAAGTCCAATTCTCCCGCTCTGCAGTTTGGTCTCAACACCCTGAAGACCAAGACCACCAACCTGCCTTCTCCCCAGAAGAGAGGCGTGTGCACCGCCGTGAGAACCGCGACCCCCAAGAAGCCCAACTCCGCTCTGCGTAAGATCGCCCGTGTGCGTCTGACCAATGGCTACGAGGTCACCGCTTATATCCCCGGCGTGGGTCACTCCCTGCAGGAGCACTCCGTCGTGATGATCCGCGGCGGCCGTGTCAAGGACCTCCCCGGCGTCCGTTATCACATTATCCGTGGTACTCTGGATACCCAGGGTGTCAATGGCCGTATGCAGGGCCGTTCCAAGTACGGTGCCAAGCGCCCCAAGTCCAAGTAAGGACTCTTCACTGAACGCTTTGCCGAATAGGTTTTCATATATATTTATGACATGACCTCTTTGGCAGGCATCCACGGAAGGCTGAAATACGCCTTTTGAGTACCTATGAGATCATAGAATATTATGAAGGAGGGAAGCATAGTGCCCAGAAGAGGTAATGTTCCCAAGAGAGAAGTTCTGCCCGATCCCGTATATGGTTCCATTCTGGTGACGAAGCTGGTCAACAGCGTCATGCTGGATGGCAAGAAGGGTGTGGCGCAGAAGGTGGTCTACGCGGCCTTTGATCAGATTAAGGAAAAGACCGAGAAGGACCCCGTTGAGGTGTTCACCCAGGCAATGGAGAACATCATGCCCAGCCTGGAAGTCAAGGCCCGTCGTGTGGGCGGTGCCAACTATCAGGTTCCTATGGAGGTTCGTCCCGCCCGTCGGCAGACCCTGGGTCTGCGTTGGTTGACGGCTTACTCCCGCAGCCGCAGCGAGCGGACCATGGCTGAGCGCCTGGCCGGCGAGATTATGGACGCCGCCAACAATACCGGCGCTGCCGTGAAAAAGCGCGAGGAAGTGCACAAGGCTGCCGAGGCCAACAAGGCCTTCGCCCATTTCCGCTGGTAAGTTAGGAGTAACAGTATGCCGAGAAAAACATCTCTTGAAAATACCAGAAATATCGGCATTATGGCTCACATCGATGCAGGCAAGACTACGACGACCGAGCGTATCCTGTTCTATACCGGTGTGAACTATAAGATCGGTGAGACCCATGACGGTACCGCCACCATGGACTGGATGGCTCAGGAGCAGGAGCGTGGTATTACCATCACTTCCGCTGCTACCACCTGCTTCTGGTCCGGTTCCAAGAAGCAGTTCCCCAGCACCCGTATCAACATCATTGATACCCCGGGCCACGTGGACTTCACCGTTGAGGTGCAGCGGTCCCTGCGCGTGCTGGATGGTTCTGTGACCGTGCTGTGCGCCAAGGGCGGCGTGGAGCCCCAGTCTGAGACGGTGTGGCGTCAGGCGGATAACTACAAGGTCCCCCGCATGATCTACGTCAACAAGATGGATATCATGGGTGCCGATTTCTACAATGTGCTGCACATGATCGAAGACCGTCTCAAGTGCAACGCTGTGCCCATTCAGCTGCCCATCGGTTCTGAGGAAACCTTCAAGGGTATCATCGACCTGGTGGAAATGGATGCTGACATCTACTATGATGATCTGGGCAAGGACATGCGCGTGGAGCCGATCCCCGAAGATATGGTGGATCTGGCCAACGAGTATCATGAAAAGCTGATGGATGCGGTCTCTATGTTCGATGACGAGATCATGGAGATGTATCTGGGCGGCGAAGAGGTGCCCCAGGACAAGATCCGGGCTGCCATCCGGAAGGCTACCATTGCCAACGAGATGGTTCCCGTTACCTGCGGTACGTCTTATAAGAACAAGGGCGTGCAGAAGCTGCTCGACGCCATTGTGGACTATATGCCCTCTCCCGTGGATGTTCCCGCCATCAAGGGTGTGAACCCCAAGACGGACGAGGAAGAGGAGCGTCCCTCTGACGATAATGCACCGTTCTCCGCTCTGGCGTTCAAGATCATGACGGACCCCTATGTGGGCCGCCTGAGCTTCTTCCGCGTATACTCCGGTCACATCACCACTGGTTCTACGGTGCTCAACTCCACCAAGAGCCAGAAGGAGCGTCTGGGCCGGATTCTGCAGATGCACGCCAATCATCGCGAGGATATCGAGGAGGTTTACTCCGGCGATATCGGCGCCGCTGTGGGTCTGAAGAACACCACCACCGGCGATACCCTGTGCGATGAAAAGCATCCCATCATTCTGGAGTCCATGGAGTTCCCCGAGCCCGTTATCCGTGTGGCCATCGAGCCCAAGACCAAGGCTGGTCAGGAGAAGATGACCATGGGTCTGATCAAGCTGGCTGAGGAGGACCCCACCTTCAAGACCTACACCGATGAGGAAACCGGTCAGACCATCATCGCCGGCATGGGCGAGCTGCACCTGGAGATCATCGTGGACCGTCTGCTCCGCGAGTTCAAGGTGGAAGCCAACGTGGGCGCTCCTCAGGTTGCCTACAAGGAGACCATCAAGAAGGCTGTGGATCAGGATACCAAGTACAAGCGTCAGAGCGGTGGCTCCGGCCAGTACGGTCACGTCAAGATCCACGTGGAGCCCAACGAGCCCGGCAAGGGTTACGAGTTTGTCAACGCGGTTGTGGGCGGCTCCATTCCCAAGGAGTTCATCCCCGCAGTCGACGCCGGTATTCGCGGCGCTCTGCAGTCCGGCGTTGTGGCTGGATTCCCCGTTGTGGACGTGAAGGTCACCCTGTATGATGGCTCTTATCACGAGGTGGACTCCTCCGAAATGGCGTTCAAGATCGCCGGCTCCATGGCCTTCAAGGAGGCCTGCCGCAAGGCCGATCCCACGCTGCTGGAGCCCATCATGAAGGTCAGCGTCATCGTGCCCGACGAGTATATGGGCGACGTCATCGGCGACCTGAACAGCCGCCGCGGCCAGATCATCCAGCTGGAGGCCCGTCCCGGCGCCCAGCAGATCGACGCCCATGTGCCCCTGGCCGAGATGTTCGGCTACGCCACGGACCTGCGCTCCCGCACCCAGGGCCGCGGCCAGTACACCATGGAGCCCAGCCACTACGTGGAGATCCCGAAGAATATCCGGGATAAGATCGTGGAGACCCGCAACAAGCCCCAGGCGTAAGGAAAAAGGGATTGATTTTCCCTCCATTATACGGTAAAATAAGCAATGCTGAGAAAAATGCATTGCACCCCCAACAGATTTTGAAAATTGACAGGAGGATTTTCAAATGGCTAAGCAGAAGTTTGAAAGAAACAAGCCCCATGTTAACATCGGCACCATCGGTCACGTCGACCATGGCAAGACCACGCTGACCGCCGCCATCACCAAGTGGCTGTCTCTGCAGGGCAAGGCTCAGTTCGAGGCTTATGACGCCATCGATAAGGCTCCCGAGGAGAAGGAGCGCGGCATCACCATCAACACCGCTCACGTGGAGTATGAGACCGAGAAGCGTCACTATGCTCACGTTGACTGCCCGGGCCACGCCGACTATATCAAGAACATGATCACCGGTGCTGCTCAGATGGACGGCGCCATCCTGGTTATCGCTGCTACCGACGGCCCCATGGCTCAGACTCGTGAGCACATCCTGCTGGCCCGTCAGGTGGGCGTGCCCGCTATCGTTGTGTTCCTGAACAAGTGCGATCAGGTTGACGACGAGGAGCTGCTGGAGCTGGTGGAGATGGAAGTCCGCGAGCTGCTCTCCAAGTACGAGTTCCCCGGCGACGATATCCCCATCATCAAGGGTTCCGCTCTGAACGCCCTGATCTCTGATTCCACCGATCCCTCCGCTCCCGAGTATGCTTGCATCAAGGAGCTGATGGACGCTGTTGACGATTATATCCCCACTCCCGACCGTAAGGAGGATATGCCCTTCCTGATGCCCGTTGAGGACGTGTTCACCATTTCCGGCCGCGGCACCGTGGCTACCGGCCGTGTGGAGCGTGGTATCCTGAAGCTGTCCGAGGAAGTCGAGATCGTCGGCCTGAGCGAGGAGAAGAAGAAGACCGTCGTTACCGGTATCGAGATGTTCCACAAGCTGCTGGACTACGCTGAGGCCGGCGACAACATCGGCGCTCTGCTGCGTGGCGTGGATCGTAACGGCATCGAGCGTGGCCAGGTTCTGGCAAAGCCCGGTTCCATTCATCCCCACACCAAGTTCAAGGGCCAGGTTTACGTTCTGACCAAGGATGAGGGCGGCCGTCACACTCCCTTCTTCAACAACTATCGTCCTCAGTTCTATTTCCGCACCACCGACGTGACCGGCGTCATCACTCTGCCCGAGGGCACTGAGATGTGCATGCCCGGCGATAACGTCGAGATGAGCGTTGAGCTGATCACCCCCATCGCCATTGAGAAGGGCCTGCGTTTCGCTATCCGTGAGGGTGGCCGTACCGTTGGTTCCGGCGCTGTTACCGAGATCGAGGAGAAGTAAGTTCTTCTGATTTGAAAAAGGACTGCTGCATGTGCAGCAGTCCTTTTTTTAGTTTTCGGTTTCCGGGAAGGCCAGCGTTTCCTGGAAGCCATCCTCACCGGGACAGAGAATGTCACCTGCAACGGGACGATTTTCATAAAGGTACAGGTTTACCTGCACCCCGTCTTGGCGATTGGGGTAGTTGGTAACGGTGTAGGTATAGCGAGAGAGCTGTTTCCCGCAGTATGGGGTCAAATCAAAGCCCTGGGTAAGCTGCAGCTCGTTATAGGCCAGATACGTACCTTCCAGCTGAGCAGGCAGCAGGAACTGCAGTGTTTCCACAGGCTCCGGTGCTACTTGCCAGCCTAGGGAATCCAAGTAGGAAACCCGCTCTTCATTGGTAGTCAGCTCTGGCTGCTGAGCTGGCTCGGAATCTGGCATACGGCCGGTGAGAACGATTAAAAGTGCCATGACAAGCCCTGCAATGATAACCGTGCAGACGGCCTTCTTTTTGGAAAACCGGGCAGTCCAAATCAGCATATCCATCCCTCCTGGTTGTTTTCTATTCCAATGAGATGGAGAATATGATACAATATTCCGAAAAGCAGAAAGGAAGGAATCTGTGATGGCAGTACAGCGTCTGGATAAAGTTTTGGCCTCCACAGGAAAGTGGTCCCGCAGGGAGGTCAAGATGCTGGTCCGGCAAGGCCGGGTGTTGGTGGACGGGGTTCCTGCGGCTTCTCCGGAACAGAAGGTTGATCCTGATGCTGTGCAGCTGTGCGTCAATGGGGAGGAGATTGCCTATCGCCGCTATACCTGGCTGATGCTCAATAAGCCTGCCGGATATTTATCTGCCACGTCAGATGGCCGGGGAGCTACGGTGCTGGACCTATTGCCCCAGGAACTGCAGAGACTGGGGTTATTTCCGGTGGGAAGGCTGGACAAGGACACGGTAGGCCTGCTCCTGCTGACCAATGAGGGAGGCCTTGCACACGATCTGCTCTCTCCGCGGCATCATGTGGATAAAGTTTACCGTGTTCGGGTGACGGGATGCCTGACGGAAGAGGACTGCCGTGCCTTTGCTGCGGGTATGGTGCTGGGAGATGGAACCGTCTGTCAGAGTGCCGGGCTGGAGATCCTGCAGGCAGGGGAGGAGAGCGAGGCACTGGTCACCCTGCGGGAGGGAAAATTTCACCAGGTCAAGCGGATGTTTGCACAGAGAGGAAAGCCGGTATCCTATTTGGAACGAATCCAGATGGGCAAATTGACATTGGATCCAGCCTTGTCCAGAGGCACATTCCGCTTTTTGCGGGAAGAGGAAGTAGAGGCTTTGCGGAACAATTCATGAAATCAAAAGAAAATTCAAATCTTCACCAAAAAAAGAACAGTTTTTTTGTTGAAAAAAGAAGAAACATCTTGCATTTCGACAAAAATATCGATATAATGTAGACGTTGACAAATTGCACAAACAGATTGTGTGGTTTTAGGTGAGGAGGACGACCATGTCTGGAAGAATTTTTCAAAATGTGGTGCTGCAGCTAAAGGAGAACACGGACCGCACAGTCGGTGTGATTGATGGGGAAGGCATTGTCATTGCCTGCAGCGAACTGTCCATGATCGGACAGCGCTGGACGGAGTATGTGCAGGTGGTGAACAGTGCGTCCGGCAGCATGATTTCTTCTGATGGAAAGACCTTTAAGGCGCTCAATGGCTGGAGCAATCAGTTTGATTATGCTGCGTTTGCATTTGGCGACAATGAGATCAGCAAGACGGTGTGCGCCATGGCTACGGTAGCCCTCAATGCGGCCAAGTCTTATTATGAGGAAAAGCATGACCGGGGATCGTTCATCAAGGATATCATTTCGGATAATATCATGCTGGGCGATATTTATATGCGGGCCAAGGAGCTGCGGGTAACCGCCGATGTGCCCCGGGGCGTGTTTGTCATTCGCTCACTGAAAAAGGGAGAGTCCGTCCCCACGGATGTGATTCAGAATCTGTTCCCGGACCGGCAGAACGATTTTGTCCTGAGCATCGGCGAGGGAGATGTGGTTTTGATCCGGCAGATGCCGGAAGGCTCCAATGTCAAAGAACTCAATAAAATTGCTGCCTTCATTGAGGAAACGCTTCGTTCCGGTGGGGAGAGCACGGTGGTAGTTGGAATTGGTACCATTGCCATTCACCTGCGGGATCTGGCCAAGAGTTATAAGGAGGCCCAGATTGCCATCGAGGTCGGCAAGGTGTTCGACACGGAGAAGTATGTCATCAACTATGAAAATCTGGGAATTGGCCGTCTGATTTATCAGCTGCCGACGACCTTGTGCGAGATGTTCCTGCAGGAAGTTTTCAAGAAGAACCCCATTGACGCCTTGGATAAGGAAACCCTCTTCACCATTCACAAGTTCTTCGAAAACAACCTGAATGTTTCGGAAACCGCACGGAAGCTGTTTGTCCACCGGAATACCTTGGTCTACCGGCTGGAGAAAATCAAGAAGCTTACCGGGCTGGATCTGCGGGAGTTTGATGACGCCATCACCTTTAAGGTGGCACTGATGGTCAAAAAGTATCTCACTTCTCGGGGAATTGATTCCTGAGACTGCTGGGTTTAACGGATGCCTCCCTGGCTGCTTATGCAGCCGGGGAGGTTTTTTATGCAGGAAAAGCGGAAAAGAGGAATTTGTTACTCTTGTTACATTTTTTCGAATTTCCGGTAAACGGAGGTTGCAAGTGCGGGAGAAACCGTATATAATGGAGGTCAATTAGGCATTATGTCGACTCTTTCGGAATCTGAGAAGAAACGGGAAGGTTTTGACGGAAAGAGTCGCTGGGAATTTTAGAAAAACAGGCGTGAGGTGTCCCCATGATTCGTTTGAAGGACGTACAGATGGAGTATGAAAACGGGACAAAGGCCATCAAAGGCATCACTCTGACCATTGAAGATGGGGAGTTTGTCTTTTTGGTGGGACCTTCCGGTTCCGGCAAATCGACCATTATCAAGCTGTTGACCGGTGAAGTGGAACCGTGTGCGGGCCGCATCATGATCAACGGCTTTTCTGTCAGTAATATTTCGGACAAACAGATTCCGCTGATGCGGAGAACCCTGGGGGTGATCTTCCAGGATTTCCGCTTGATTGAAAAAAAGACTGTCTACGACAATCTGGCCTTTGTTATGCGGGCAGTGGGAGCACCGCAAAAGGAGATCCGCAAACGGATTCCGTATGTGCTGCACCTGGTGGATCTGGAGAACAAAGCCAACAGTTATCCCACGGAGCTTTCCGGTGGTGAGCAGCAGCGGGTGGCGATTGCCCGGGCATTGGTAAACAATCCCAATACCATCATTGCCGACGAGCCCACCGGAAACCTGGACCCGGAGCGGTCTTTGGAACTGATGAGCCTGCTGGTGAAAATCAATGAGCTGGGGACGACGGTCGTAGTCGTGACCCATGAGAAAGACTTGGTGGACCGCTTTGGCAAACGGGTGGTTACCATTGAATCCGGCCACGTCATCAACGACAGCGTGGGCGGCTATGTGGGAGGGCGCATCCATGGCTAAGCGGCACGATTTTCAATACTTTTTTCATGAAGGCCTGAGCAATATGTTCAGCCATGGATTCATGACCTTTGCTGCCATTGGCATTACCGTGGCCTGTCTGCTCATTATGGGAACGTTTACCCTGGTGGCAGTGAATGCGGATGCACAGCTGCGGGATCTGGAGCAGGAGAACGAAATCCTGGCGTATGTGGACGAGACATATACTTCCCAGCAGGCCCAGGCTCTGCAGAGTAAGCTGGAGCGCATTGAGGGCGTGACCACTGTGACGTACATCAGCCGGGAAGAAGCCATGGAGGACTTCAAGGCCGAGTACGCCGATGACGAAATTTTTCAGGACCTGGATCCGCAGATCCTCCGGGACCGGTATGCCATTAAGATTGGGGATCTGGAGCAGATTCAGCAGATTAAGCGGGAAGTGGAATCGGTAGAGGGCATTGCAGATGTCAGCGCCTATGAAGAACTGGCCAGCGGTTTCATTACTCTGCGCAATGTGGCAACGGTGATTTGCGTAGCCCTGATCGCCATCTTGTTTGTGGTGTCGGTTTTCATTACCTCCAATACCATCAAGCTGACCACCTTTGACCGGCGGGAAGAAATCGCCATCATGCGTATGGTGGGCGCAACCAATGGGTTTATCCGGTGGCCGTTTGTCTATGAAGGGTTCATGCTGGGCCTTTTAAGCGCCATTATCGCCTTTTTGCTCCAGTGGGGACTGTATGAGGCTGTGGCGCAGGGCGTAGCCAGCAATGATACGCTTCAGCTGATCCGGGTAGTTCCCTTCAGCCAGCTGTGGGCTGCGGTAGCGGGGACCTTTGCCGGTGCCGGTATTTTGATTGGTGTGGGCGGCAGCTTGTCTGCCATTCGGAAATTCTTGCAGGTGTGAGGACGTGCTTATGAAAAGACCAGGAAGGAAGTATGTCGTTCGCGGTGCGGCGCTGGCGCTGGCACTGCTGTTGACGGCTCTGGATTTTACCGGAGCCCTGGCTGTAACGCAGGCGGATATCAATGCTTTGCAAAGTGACGCCGACGAGCTGGACGCCAAGCGCAAAGAGTTGGAAAGTCAGCTGGACAGCCTGTCCGATGATAAGGCGCAGGCGCTCAAGCGCAAGGAACTGCTGGACCAGCAGATCAGCAATACCTCCGCCCAGATCGCCAACGTCGAGGCGCAGATTTCTGAGTATGAAGAACTCATTACCCAGACGGAAGCAGAGCTGGCGGATGCCGAGGAGCGGGAAGAGGCGCAGTATGAACTGTTTTGCAGCCGGGTACGCTCCATGGAGGAGCAGGGAACCGTTTCCTATTGGTCGGTGCTGTTCAAGGCGGACAGCTTTACGGACCTGCTCAGCCGGTTGGATTTCGTCAATGAAATCATGGACTATGACCAGAGGGTGATCCAGGACCTGCAGGATCTGCAGCAGGAGATCACGGAGAAAAAGGAGTCGTTGGAAGACAGCCGCAGTGAGTCTGAGGCGGCCAAGGCCAAGCTGGTCAGTGAGAAGTCCACCCTGGATAAGCAAAGAGCCGATGCGGTGGCTTTGGTCAACGAGATCAACGCCAACGAAGCCGAGTATCAGAGCACGCTGGACGCCATTGATGCGGAAGAGGAGGCCATCCAGGCCAGAATCGTGGAGCTGTCCCGTCAGCTGGCGGCCCAGCAGGCAGCGTCGGGGCAAACGACCTCCAATGCGGCGCTGGGCGGATACATCTGGCCGGTGTCCAGCCGGCGCATCACGTCCCCCTTCGGCAACCGCAACACCGGCATTGCCGGCGCGTCCACCAATCATAAGGGTGTGGATATCGGCGGTGTGTATTACTCTTCCGAGGTCCACGCGGCTAAGTCCGGTACCGTGATTGTCTCCCAGTACTCCAGTTCCTACGGCAACTATGTGGTGGTTTCCCATGGCAGCGGCAATACCACACTCTACGCGCATATGAGCAGCCGCTCCGTTTCTGTGGGACAGTGGGTGGATCAGGGGGATGTGTTGGGCATCACCGGTTCCACTGGAATTTCCAGCGGTCCCCATCTCCATTTTGAAATTACAGAAAACGGTGTGCGGGTCGATCCGCTGCAATATCTCACCGGTTACGTGCAGGCCTGGTAAGGCCATTGCATATCCCGCCCTTCCGCTCCATACCATGGAACGGGAGGGCGGTTTTTATGATTGGTATGATTGTTTGGATTCCGGCGGAGCAGAGGAAACTGGGCGTAACGGAACGCCGGGTCATGCATATGTCGTTCCTTTGTGTACAGATCCCCAGAGGCCCCCGGACGCCGGAGTGGATGCTGCGGCGCAGGATCCGGTGGGCGGCGGCGAAACTGCATCGATTGGGAATCAAACAGGTGGTGCTGCCGGAGGACTTTCCCTGGCTGGACTTGCTGGAAAAGAAGGGACTTCGGACGGTGGAGACCACCGGCTTGCGCCGCCGCCTGGCCGTAGAGTGGACCCGGGCAGCGTTGGAGGCCCGGGGAATGCCGGGGACGCAGGTGGCGGTATCCGCTCAAAAGATGACGCCGGAGGTGGTGCGCACCGTGACAGAGCTGGCGCTGCGGCACCGGTATGTGCTGGCAGATCTGCCGAGGGGCGGAGAGGAGCTGTGCCGCAGACTGCGCCGGGAATACGGCGTATCCGTGCAGCTGGGACCGGACCGGGAACAGCTGGAGCGTGCAGAAGCCCTGGTGCTGTTCGATCCCCGGGAGGACCTGCAGCCGCAGGGAGTGGTGGTGCTGGAACTTTACCGGGAGGATGTGCCGCTTCCGGAACTGGAGCTGCCTCCCGCACTGGAAGATCAGCTTCCCGCCGGAGTCAGCCGGGGAACGCTTCTGGCGGCCCTGGAGGAAGGCGGTGTCCTGCGATATGGGCAGATTACGGTCAAAGCACCTTCCTGCTTGACATTCTGAAATCCGCACACTATAATACCAAGTTATGATAATATAGAATAAGTATGCGCAGGGGAGGACAGAGGGGGATTCCCTGCGAAATGATGCAGAAAGGATACGGACGATATGGAAAAAGAATATAAGATGAGTGCCGCCCGGGCACAGGAGCTGCAGGAGGAACTCAACTACCTCAAGACCACCCGTTCCGATGAGGTGGCCGAGCAGATCAAGGTGGCCCGCGGCTTCGGCGACCTGAGCGAAAACAGCGAATATGACGAGGCGAAAAACGAGCAGGGCAAGCTCTACTCCCGCATTGCTGAGCTGGAGGAGATTCTGCAGCATGTGGTGATCGTGGACGAGAGCAATGCTCCCACCAATGTGGTGACCATTGGCTGCCGCGTGGTGGTGGCCGACGCGTCCGGCCGCGAGATGCCTGCTTATAAGATTGTGGGTTCTCAGGAAGCTGATCCCATGCACGGAATTATTTCGGAAGAGTCTCCCTTTGGCCGGGCCCTGCTGGGCTCCAAGGAAGGGGATACCGTCACGGTGGAAGCGCCCCGGGGTGCCATCGTGTACACGGTGAAGAAGATTGAACGCTAAGGAGAACCGACATGGCTGAAGAAAAGACAAACCAGCAGCCCGAGATGGACCTGAGCGAGCAGCGTAAGGTCCGGCGGGAAAAGCTTGCCGCCCTGCAGGCTGCCGGGCAGGATCCCTTCCAGCAGACGCACTTTGACTGCACCGCCACGTCCGCCCAGATCAAGGCGCACTTTGACGAGATGGAAGGCCAGAGCGTCCGGGTGGCCGGCCGCCTGATGAGCAAGCGCGGCATGGGCAAGGTCAGCTTCTGCGACCTGCAGGACCGGGACGGCCGTATCCAGCTCTATGCCCGTCAGGACGAGATGGATGAGGCGGTCTATAAGCAGTTTAAGAAGTACGATATCGGCGACATCGTGGGTGTGGACGGCGAGGTGTTCCGCACCCAGAGAGGCGAGATGAGCGTCCGGGCCAAGAGCATTACTCTGCTCTCCAAGTCCCTGCTGCCTCTGCCGGAGAAGTTCCACGGCCTGCAGGACCGGGAGCTGCGCTACCGTCAGCGGTATGTGGACCTGATTGTTAATCCCGATGTGAAGCGGAACTTTGTGATCCGTTCCCAGTTTATCAAGCATGTTCGGGATTTCCTGGATGGCCGGGGCTATATGGAAGTGGAAACGCCGGTGCTCAACACCATCTCCGGCGGCGCCACGGCCCGTCCCTTCATCACCCATCACAACACCCTGGATATCGACATGTATATGCGCATCGCCACGGAGCTGCCCCTCAAGCGGCTGATCGTGGGCGGTCTGGACCGGGTGTATGAGATCGGCCGGATTTTCCGCAATGAGGGCATGGACCCCAAGCACAACCCCGAGTTTACCTCCGTGGAGCTGTACCAGGCCTATGCGGACTTTAACGACATGATGGACCTGTTTGAGGAGCTGCTCTCTTCCGCTGCCCAGAAGATTCTGGGGACCTATCAGGTGGAGTGGCAGGGCGAGCAGATCGATCTGACGCCCGGCTGGCCCCGTATGACCATGGCGGAAGCCGTCCGCCAGCATGTGGGAATTGACTTCATGTCCATTGATTCCGATGAGGCCGCCTGGGCTGCCGCCCGCGCTGCCGGTGTGGAACTGCCTGAGGGCAAGGATGCCACCTGGGGCAATGCGCTGTACGAGTGCTTTGACCAAAAGGTGGAGGAGAAGCTGGTGCAGCCTACCTTCATCACCATGCATCCCGTGGATGTCAGCCCTCTGGCCAAGCGCAGCCCCAAGGATCCCCGCCTCACCGAGCGGTTTGAGCTGTTCATCTGCCGCAGCGAGATGGGCAATGCCTTCTCCGAGCTCAACGATCCCATTGACCAGCGTCAGCGCTTCCAGAAGGAAGTGGAGGCCCGGGCCAAGGGCGACAGCGAGGCCGGCATGATGGACGAGGACTATATCACCGCTCTGGAGTACGGTCTGCCTCCCACGGGCGGACTGGGCATCGGCATTGACCGCTGCGTCATGCTGCTGACCAATTCCGATACCATCCGGGAAGTGATTCTGTTCCCCACCATGAAGCCCCTGGCTTCGGACAATGCCGCCAAGGCGGAGAAGCCGGCTCCGGCTTCCAGCCAGGCTGCTGCCTCCGCTCCGGCCGAGAAGATCGACTTTTCCAATGTGAAGATTGAGCCGCTCTTTGAGGAGATGGTGGACTTCGAGACCTTCTCCAAGTCCGACTTCCGCGCCGTGAAGATCAAGGAGTGCACAGCGGTGCCCAAGAGCAAGAAGCTGCTCAAGTTCGTTCTGGACGATGGCTCCGGAACTGACCGCGTGATTCTCAGCGGCATTCATGAGTACTATGAGCCGGAGCAGCTGGTGGGCAAGACGGCCATTGCCATTGTGAACCTGCCGCCCCGCAAGATGATGGGCATTGATTCCTGCGGCATGCTGATTTCCGCTGTACACGAGGAGGATGGCCATGAGGGCCTGAACCTGCTGATGGTGGATGACCGCATCCCGGCAGGCGCGAAGCTGTATTAAGCTGCTGCCGGGTCCGGCAGTAGAGTTCCAGTTGCATTTTGGGGCCGGACAGGCCCTGCGTGAAGAAAGCGCACACGGCTATGCCGTGTGCGCTCCTTTTTCCGGGCATATCCCGGATCATGGCGGTCCGGAGGGAGGAAACCAGGATATACATCTGCGCAAATTCCAAAGGAAGGTCGGCGGGAGCGGATGGTGCAACCATACGGAGAAGGTGGCTGCGGCAAAGGTTTCAAGCAAGAAAAAGTCATTGCTCCCACAGCGGCAGGTATGATATAGTAAAGTTATCCAAAATTATCCCCAGGTGGAGGAGGAAGTATTATGGCAAAATGTCAGGTAGGTGTTGTGGGTACCGGTGTCATGTCTACCGGGACGGCTACCCTTTTGATCTGCAATCGGTATCCGACGGTGATGTATGGCCGTACCCAGGAGAGCTGTGAGCGGGGACTCCGGGCTGTGGGTGAGGCGCTGGATGATCTGATCTCGGCCGGTGCCATGCAGAAGGCGCAGAAAGAAACCGCTCTGTCTTACCTTACGACGACCACGTCTTATGCGGATTTGGCGGGTTGCGCCTACTGCATTGAGTCTGTGGCGGAGACCATTGAGGCCAAACGGGAGGTCATGGCACATCTGGAGGAGGTCTGCTCTCCGGAGACGGTCCTCAGCTCCACAACGTCCGCCATTTCTGCCCGGGAGATCGGCGCCGGTCTGCGTCATCCGGAACGGTTCCTGGTGGCCCACTCCTGGAATCCGCCCCACCTGGTGCCCTTGGTGGAGATCGTCCGGTGCGATGCCACCACGCAGGAGACGGTGGACCGGGAAGTGGCACTGATGAAGGATTTGGGCCGGGTACCCGTGGTGCTGAAAAAGGATGCGCCGGGCTTTATCGGAAACCGCCTGCATCACGCCCTGTTCCGGGAAGCGGAGTATATCATTGAAGAGGGAATTGCCGACGCCGAGGATGTGGACAAGACCATTTTGTACTCCATTGGGCAGCGGTATAGCTCCATTGGTCTGATGGAATACTGGGACCATGTCCCGGTATCCCTGCAGCAGAATATCCAGACCTATCTGTTCCCGCATCTGTGCAACGCAGATCGGCCCAGCCACCTGCTGGAGGAGAAGATTGCCACCGGAGAGGATCTGTATCAATGGACGCCGGAGCGTACGGAGGATTATGAGCTGCGCAAGCGCAAGCCGTTTTACCGGTTCGCAACGGTGAACCTGGACGAGAAAGAGGAATGATTTTCCAGCCCATCTCCCTGCTGAAAACAGCGGGGAGATGGGTTTGCCGCGTGAAATTTCCAAAACACGGCTTGAAAAAGAAAAAGGACATTGCTATAATACACTAAATATAATGGTTATTATGCCGTTTGGGCACATCAGAGTGTGTGGAAACGGAATGTGAAACGAGGGGAGAACTGCTGTGGAGACCATTACCAGCCGGACCAATCCGCTGTGCACCCATCTGCGCAAGCTGTCGTCCTCTGCCTCCTACCGCAGAGAGTGCGGGGAGTTTGTGTGCGACAGTCCCAAACTGCTGGAGGAAGCCCTCTTGTGGCAGGGCGCGGTGCATACCGTGATTTCCACAGACTCCATACCCCTGCCGACCCTCCCGGCGGGGGTCCGTCATGTCCGGGTTCCGGCGGATGTAATGCGGGCCGTCTCACCAGCGCAGACTCCGCAAGGAGCACTGGCGGTGTGCGGGATACCGGAGCGCACTCTTCCTGAAATTCTGGACGGGCGGCGGTATGTGGTGCTGGACGGCGTACAGGACCCCGGAAATGTCGGGACCATTCTCCGCACGGCGGATGCCTTCCAGGCAGACGGCGTATTTCTTCTGCCGGGCTGTGCGGATCTCTATAATCCCAAGACCGTCCGGGCTACCATGGGCGCGGTATTCCGCTTCCCGGTATGGTCCTGTACACCGGAACAGCTGCGGGAGCTGCTCAGTCGCAGCGGGCTGCCGCTGTACGGCACAGCACTGCGGCAGGACACGGTGGATGTGCGGGCGGTGGATTACAGCCGGTGTGCTTTGGCCATCGGCAGCGAGGGAAAGGGCCTTTCCCAACAGATGCTGGAGTTTTGTGACCGGACGGTCCGAATCCCCATGAGTCCGCATTGTGAGTCGCTCAACGCGGCAGCGGCTGCCGCGGTGGTGTTGTGGGAAGCCGCCAGAACGGACTGAGGGGGAGAGGGCAATGCTCAAATATTGGCTGTGGCTGACGGAACGGCCGGGCCTGACCAATCAGGTCCGGCTGGCTCTTCTGCGCCATTTCGGAACCCCGGAAGCGGTCTATTATGCCGATCCGGAGGAACTGCTGCTCACCGAAGGCATGACCGCGGCGCAGGTGCAGCATCTGGCGGAACGTGATCTGGGTGAAGCAGAGAACATTCTGGAGGCGTGCGACCGCCTTCATCAGCACATTCTCACCATTCAGGATGCAGCATATCCTGACCGTTTAAAGAATATTTATGATCCGCCCTGCCTGCTCTATTGGCAGGGCCATCTGCCCGCTTTTGATGAAGAGGCCGCCATTGCAGTGGTGGGGACGCGGTCCAACACGCCCTATGGCGTTGCCTGCGCGGAGAAGCTGGGCTATGGTTTGGCTGCCGGCGGTGCTCTGGTGGTCAGCGGTTTGGCCAGGGGCATTGACAGCGCGGCTTTGCGGGGCGCGCTTCGTGCCGGAAAACCGGCAGTGGGCGTGACCGGCGGCGGTCTGGATGTGTTCTATCCCCGGGAAAATCAATATCTTTATGAGGACATTGCCGCTGCCGGCGTATTGATTTCGGAGTATCCGCCGGGAACGGAGCCCAAGGGCGCCCATTTTCCGGTACGCAATCGAATTATCTCCGGATTGTGCGTTGGAACACTGGTGGTGGAGGCGCCGGAACGCAGCGGCGCGCTGATCACTGCCGAGACGGCATTGGAACAGGGCCGGGATGTCTTTGCGGTTCCCGGTCCCATCGACGCGCCCTGCAGTGCCGGGTGCAACCGGCTGATCCGGGAAGGCGCGGGCCTGACGGCTGACGCCTGGGATATTCTGCAGGAGTATGCCGAGGCATTCCCTGCCAAGCTGTCCGGAACTCCCCGGCGGGAGGAGCCGGCTGCGCTGGGGTATCAGGCCCGTCAGCAGCAGACCAAACCGGCCCGCAAGGTGCCGCCCGCTCTGGACCTGAAGAAAACGGACCTGAAGCTTACGGATGATCAGATCATGCTGCTGGAGCTGCTGGGCGAGGAAGAGCCGCTTCTGGTAGATGATCTGGTGGATCGTACACAGCTGCCTGCCCGCCGGGTGCTTTCCGCCCTGACGGTATTGGAAATGGAACATTTGGTGACACAGCACAGCGGGAAACGCTATACCCGCGCTGTGACCCTTTACAAATAAATGGGAAGAAATAACGCGCCCGCCGAGGGCGCCTGGAGGTAACTATGGCAAAGCAGAGCCTGGTCATCGTGGAGTCTCCCGCGAAGGCCAAAACCATCGGCAAATATCTGGGCAAGGACTTCACCGTCAAGGCCTGTATGGGCCATCTGCGGGACCTGCCGAAGAGCACTCTGGGCGTGGACCTGGAGCATGATTTTGAGCCGGTCTACAAGCCCATCAAGGGAAAAGAAGAGATTATCAGCGATTTGAAAAAAGCAGCCAAAAGTGCGGATACTGTGTATCTGGCAACCGACCCGGACCGGGAAGGCGAGGCCATTTCCTGGCATTTAAAGCAGCTTTTGAATCTGCCGGACGACAAAACCCGGCGGGTGACTTTTAACGAAATCACCAAGAAGGTAGTGCAGGAGAGCATTCAGGAGCCCCGGGACATCGACCAAAACCTGGTGGATGCCCAGCAGGCCCGCCGGATCCTGGACCGGATCGTGGGCTATGAGCTGAGCCCCCTGCTGTGGAAAAAGATCCGCCGGGGACTGTCCGCGGGCCGGGTGCAGTCCGTTGCCACCCGGATGGTGGACGACCGGGACCGGGAGATCGAGGCTTTCCAGCCGGAGGAGTACTGGACCCTGGACGCCAATCTTCTGGGCAACGACCTCAAGAAGATGGCCTTTGCCGCCCGGTACTACGGCAAAAACGGCAAAAAGGCCGAGCTCAAATCCGCCGCTGAGGTGGACGAGGTAGTGCGGGAGACGGAAAACGCTGTGTTTTCCGTCAAGAGTGTCAAGCGGGCGGATAAGCAGCGCAGCCCCTCTCCGCCGTTTACCACTTCCACCATGCAGCAGGAGGCTTCCCGGAAGCTGTCCATGACGCCCCGGCGCACCATGGCCATTGCCCAGCAGCTTTATGAGGGCGTGGACATTGAGGGCGAGGGGACCGTGGGTCTCATCACCTATATGCGTACGGACTCCCTGCGCCTTTCTGAGGAGGCGGTGGCAGCTGCCCAGGAGTTCATTGTAGGCCGCTACGGTCAGAACTATTATCCCGTCAAAGGCCCCAACCACTACAAGGCCAAGGCTACGGCTCAGGATGCCCATGAGGCCATCCGGCCCAGCAATGTCAACTGGACGCCGGAGATGCTCAAAAAAGACCTGACCGGTGAGCAGTACCGGCTTTACCGGCTGATCTGGAGCCGGTTTGTTGCCTGTCAGATGGCCAACGCCGTCTATGACAGCGTGGCTGTGGAGATCGAGGCGGCGGAGCACAGCTTCCGGGCCTCTGCTTCCAGCTTGAAGTTTGCCGGTTATACCGCTGTATATGAAGAGGGCCGGGACGAGGAAAAGGAAGAGAAGGAATCCCCCCTGCCTGCCCTGCAGGAAGGGGAGCGGCTGGCGCTGCGGGACTTCTCCCGGGACCAGCACTTCACCCAGCCTCCCGCCCACTATACCGACGCCACCCTGATCCGCGCCATGGAGGAGCAGGGCATTGGCCGTCCCTCCACCTATGCGCCCACAGTGTCCACCATTCTGGACCGGGAGTATGTGGTCAAGGAAGGCAAATACCTGCATATCACCAACCTGGGCCGGGTGGTGACGGCGCTGATGAAGGAACGGTTCAGCGACATTGCCGACTTGAAGTTTACGGCCAACATGGAGCAGCGCCTGGACTCTGTGGAAGAGGGTGCGACTCCCTGGAAGTCCGTTCTGCGGGACTTTTACGGGGAGTTTGACCACGACCTCAAGCAGGCCGAGCAGGAACTGGACGGCGTGCGTATCAAGGTTCCCGATGAGGTCAGTGAGGAGATTTGTCCCGAGTGCGGACGGAATCTGGTGATCAAGTCCGGCCGGTTTGGGCGCTTTTTGGCCTGCCCGGGTTATCCGGAATGCAGCTTTACCATGCCGTTGGTGGTGGAGATGCCGGGCCGGTGTCCCAAGTGCGGCGGGCGGATCATGAAGCGGACCGGTACCAGCAAGAAAACGGGCAAGCAGTACACGTATTATTGCTGCGAGCACATGAACAGCCGGGATGAGTCCGCCAAATGTGACTTTATGACCTGGGATGTGCCGGTGAAGGACGATTGCCCGGTTTGCGGCCATACCATGTTTAAAAAGGCTGGCCGGGGCTTCAAGAAGCCGTTTTGCATCAATCCCGAATGCTCCAACTTCCTGCCGGAGGACCAGAGAGGTTATCCCAAGAAGCCTGCGGCGGAGAGCAAGAGCGAAGAGGCTGAAGCCGGAACGGAGGAAGCCAAGCCGGCGGCAAAGAAATCCGCAGCCAAGAAGGCTGCATCGGAAAAGACGACCGCTAAGAAGCCTGCTGCCAAGAAAACCACGGCCAAAGCAGCAACCAAGAAGCCTGCTGCCAAAAAGACCACCGCAAAAAAGCCTGCGGCGAGTAAGGCAGCTGCCAAGAGCAAGAAACAGGACGCTGAAGAGGCGGAAAGCTGAGCAGCGAGCGAGTGTCCGGGCGGGAAGCGCCGGATAGAATCCAACACACAGGGGGAGCGCCTATGGAAGTAACAGTGATTGGAGCAGGCCTGGCGGGCAGCGAGTGTGCCTGGCAATTGGCCCAGCGTGGAATCGACGTCATCCTCCGGGAGATGAAGCCGGAGAAAAAGACCCCGGCTCACACAACGGATCAGTTTGCGGAGCTGTGCTGCTCCAATTCTCTGCGCAGCGACCAGCTGGAAAACGCGGTGGGCCTTTTGAAAGAGGAGCTGCGCCGGATGGGTTCCCTGATTCTCTCCTGTGCGGATGCAACCCGGGTGGAAGCCGGCGGGGCCCTGGCGGTGGACCGCCACGGCTTTGCAGCTCTGGTGACGGAACGGATCCGGAATCATCCCCGGATCCGGGTCGTTCCCGGTGAGGTGACTGCTCTGCCGGAGCAGGGGGAAGTCGTGGTGGCCTCCGGCCCGTTGACCTCCGATGCCCTGGCCCAGGAGCTTCAAAAACTGCTGGGAGCGGACAGCGACCTGCATTTCTACGATGCGGCCGCGCCGCTGGTATCTGCCGAGAGTGTGGATATGGACAAGGCGTGGTTTGGCTCCCGGTACGACCGGGGAACGGCGGACTATGTCAACTGCCCCATGACGGAAGAGGAGTATGACGCCTTCTGGCAGGCGCTGACCACGGCGCAGGAGGCGGAGGTTCACGGTTTCGAGGACAAGATGGTTTTCGAGGGATGCATGCCGGTGGAGGTCATGGCCCGCCGGGGCCACGACACCCTCTGCTATGGTCCGCTCAAGCCCCGTGGCTTAAAAGATCCCCGGACGGGGAAGGAACCCTATGCCGTGGTGCAGCTGCGGCGGGACAATGCCGCCGGAACAGTCTACAACCTGGTGGGATTCCAGACCCATCTGCGGTTTCCGGAGCAGCGCCGGGTCTTTTCCATGATTCCGGCGCTCCACGATGCGGAGTTTTTGCGCTACGGCGTCATGCACCGCAATACCTTTTTGAATTCTCCCCGGCTGCTGGACCGGTATTACCGGCTCAAATCCCGGCCCGAGATCTCCTTTGCCGGACAGATGACCGGCGTGGAGGGCTATGTGGAGTCTGCTGCCAGCGGATTTTTGGTAGGCGTGGAGACTGCCCGGCGTTTGACGGGACGGCCTCCCATCAATTTCCCCCAGGAGACGGCGGTGGGTGCTTTGGCGCTGTATGTATCCAATCCCGCTGCCACCGCGTTCCAGCCCATGAATATCAATTTCGGCATTATCCCGCCTCTGGATCATCGGGTGAAGGGGAAGCGGAATAAAAATGCCGAGCTGTCCCAGCGGTCACTGGCCATCATTGATGCGCTCAAAGAGGAGGTTCTCGCATGAAGATCATCGTAGACGCAATGGGCGGCGACAATGCCCCCCAGGCCATCGTACAGGGTGCTTTGGATGCTCATAAGGCCTATGGAGTGGAAATTCTGCTGGTAGGCCGGGCGGCGGAGGTGCTGCGGGCTGTGGAGGCCTGCGGGGAAAAGACTCTGCCTGCCGGCGTGGAGATCCGGGATGCCAGCGAGGTGGTGGAGATTGCCGACGATCCCGCTACCGCCTTCAAGATGAAGAAGGATTCCTCCCTGACGGTGGGACTGAACCTGCTCAAAGCCGGGGCGGGAGACGCCTTTGTCTCCGCTGGTTCCACCGGTGCTCTGCTGGCCGGGGCTACGCTGCTGGTCAAGCGGATTCGCGGCATCCGTCGGGCCGCCATGGGCCCGGTGATCCCCACCGCCACCGGTCGGGCAATTTTGTGCGATTGCGGTGCCAATGCCGAGTGCACAGCGGAGTATCTGCTTCAGTTCGCGTATTTGGGCAATTACTATGCCAAGCGGGTGCTGGGAATTGAGTCTCCCCGGGTGGGACTTCTGAATATCGGCGCAGAGGAGGAAAAGGGCGATACTCTGCGCCATGAGGCCTATGCCCTGCTGACCCAGGCATCCGAGGCCGGACGGATTCGGTTCATCGGCAATATCGAGGCCAATGATGTCATGATGGGCGGCGCCGATGTGGTGGTGGCTGACGGCTTTACCGGAAACGTGATGCTCAAGGGTCTGGAAGGAACCGCCAAGTTCCTGCTCAAGGAGCTCAAGAAGGTGTTTCTCTCCAGCACCAAGACGAAGTTGGCTGCCGCCATGGTCAAAGGAGAGCTGGGCGGCTTGAAAAAGGCGCTGGATCCCGGTGAAACCGGCGGTACGCCGTTCCTGGGAATCTCCCGGCCTGTGATCAAGGCCCACGGTTCTTCCGATGCCCGGGCGCTGTGCAATGCGGTGCTGCGGGCCAAGGAGTATGCCGAGAGCGGATTCATCTCGGATATCGAGGCCAACATCGATTTGATGCGTGTGGAGCGGCCGGCAGAAAAAGTGTAAACCCTCTTGACAGAGGCGCGGCACTTGCCGTATGATTACCCCAACAGAGCATAATACATGAGGGGTGAACGTCATGTCGATTGAAGAGATTTTCCAGACAATGCGGGAACTGGTGGCGGAGCAGTTTGCTTTGGAGCCGGAAGAGGTTACCATGGACACCGCGTTCGAGGAGGACCTGGGCGCCGACTCTGTGGATTTGGTGGAGCTGGTCATGGCCATCGAAGAAGAGTTTGAGGTGGGCGAAATCCAGGAAGAGGATCTCAGCGGCCTCAAGACCGTCGGCGATACGGTCAACTACATTGCCAGCAAGGTGAAGTAAACGTATGGAACACCCCGCCTGCGTGCGGGGTTTCCTTTTGGAGAGGACCAATATGGTGGAACTGGAGAAAAAACTAAATTATACCTTCCGCAATCCGGCACTGCTGGAGGAGGCATTGAGCCACAGCTCTTATGCCAATGAACACCGGGCGGGGCATTTGAACAGCAATGAGCGGCTGGAGTTCCTGGGGGATTCCGTGCTGGGATTTGTGACGGCGGAGTTTTTGTTCCTCCAGCACCCGGACCTGCCGGAGGGAGACCTGACCCGGATTCGGGCGGCGCTGGTGTGTGAACAGAGCCTGTATGAGGTGGCGCGGAAGCTGGACCTGGGCAGCTATCTGAAGCTGGGCCGGGGAGAAGAAGCCGGCGGCGGACGGGAGCGGACCTCGATCCTGGCCGATGCCATGGAAGCCGTGTTTGCGGCTGTCTATCTGGACGGCGGTATTACAGCGGCTTCTGCCCTGATTCATCAGTGCCTGCTGGATGCGGAGAAGGAAGAGGCGGTGGAAGAGCGCCGCCGGGATTACAAGACCGCGCTGCAGGAGCTGGTCCAGCGGCAGGCTGATCAGGTTTTGGTCTACCAGGTGGTAGGCGAGCAGGGACCGGATCATGCCAAGACGTTTGAGGCAGAGGTGCTGCTCAACGGTACGCCGCTTGGCACCGGCTGCGGACACAGCAAAAAAGAAGCCGAACAGGCTGCGGCGAAAAGCGCATTGGAAGCGTTGGAACATGAATAAGCTTGCACCGGGGACTGCCCATGGGCGGTCCCCGGTGTGTTTGGCTTTGCGGCGGAAATATGACTGGAATTTATGTCGCCTTCATGCTATACTATTTCCGTGTGAAAATTTTTTGATTTAAAGGAGCGTGTACCTATGTCCCTGCTCTCATCCATTCTGTTGGGATTTATCCAGGGTCTGACGGAGTTTTTGCCCGTTTCCAGCTCCGGCCATCTGGCCATTGCGGAGCATTTGTTGGGAATGTCCGGCGCGTCGGACATTCCGGAGTTTTTTGATGTGCTGCTGCATCTGGGCACCCTGGTAGCGGTGTTTGTAGCCTATTGGGCCGAGGTGCGGGATATGGTGCTGGAGTTTTTCCGTGGGGCAAAAGACTTAGCACATGGAACCACCCCTACACCGATCCCCCCGGCGCGCCGGATGGTCTTGCTGATTATTGTGGGAACTCTGCCGCTGTTTGTGGTGCTCCCGATCAAGGATTTTGTGGAAGGTCTGGCGGATAACATGTATTTTGTGGGCGGTGCCCTGCTGGTAACCGGCTGCCTGCTGTTTGCCAGTGACCGGGTTCGTAAGGGACATAAGAGTGAGCGCTCCGTCCGAATCCAGGATGTGCTGGTGGTGGGTCTGGCGCAGGCCATCGCGACCTGCCCCGGTATTTCCCGCTCTGGCACCACCATTACCGCCGGCTGCTTTGTGGGCTTTGACCGCAAATTTGCCGTGCGCTATTCCTTCCTCATGTCCATTCCCGCCATTCTGGGCGCCAACATCCTCAGCCTGAAGGATGCGGTTTCCGCTGGGATCATCTGGGCGGATGTGCCGGTTTATCTGGTGGGGGTGGTCGTGGCTGCCGGTGTGGGATATGCCTGCATCCGGCTGCTGAAGATGATTGCCGAAAAGGGCAAGTTCGGATTCTTTGCCTATTATTGCTGGGCAGCCGGCGTGGTAACGCTGATTTTGACCCTGCTGCAGAACTAAGCATCGGAGGTACGTACTGTGGCTTCCTCATCACAAAAGAAATCCGCTTCGGGAAAAAAGCGCGGAAGTTCCAGCGCTTCCAGAAGTAAAAAAGCTGCGCCCCAGCCGCGCCCCATTCGCCGGGAGGTATGGGGCGTGGTGCTGCTGGTGCTGACTTTATGCACCCTGGTGAGTTATCTGGGGATCAGCGCGTTGTTTATCGATTGGCTGGCGGTGCTGCTCAAGGGCTTGTTCGGCTATGGGTACTGGCTGGCAGGACCGGCCATGCTGCTGGCAGCCGGCATTCTGCTGACCCATCACGGCCGGCCTGTTCGCCTGCGGGTAAGCTGCGCCCTGCTGCTGCCGATGCTCTTTGGTGTTTTGGGACATGTGCTGTTCTGCAAGGAGGTCTATCGCCCCTCCATTGCCATCTTGCGGGATCTGTGGATTTCCGGTGTGGGATTGATTTCCGGCGGTGCGGTCTCCGGCGTTCTGGCAGTGGGGTCGGTGGCGGTGTTCGCCAAGTTTGTCTCCGTGGTGATCTTCCTGATCCTGTTTGCCGTGATGCTGATGGTAGCGCTGCATATTACCCCGGGGATGCTGGTGGAAAAGTATCGTTCCCGTCCTCACTATGACTATGAGGAGGAGCCGGTTCGGGAAAAGCCGGCCCCCCGTCCGGCTCCGGTTGAGGCCCACAGAGTCCGCACACAGGAGCGGACGCAGATTGATTTCCCCTTGGACGATGTACCGCAGGAACCGCAGATGTCTTCCCGCGCTGTGCAGACGCCCGCCATTCCGGCTGGAAAGGAGCCGGGGCGGTTCACCAGCTTCTTCCGCCATAAGGCGGATGGGCAGAAGACGCCGGATCAGGTGCTCTCGGAGAGCGAGGCAGTGGAACAGCCCGCGCCCCGCAAGGCGGAGAAACCGGCCGCTCCGGTACCTGCGCCGATTCGGGCCGCCGAGCCGGCAGCTCCCGCGCCTGCTCCGGAATCCGCTCCCGCAGCACCGCTCCCCCAGGAGCCGGCATCTGCTCGGAAGGAGAAAAACACCACGGCCCGGGAGGTGGCGGAGCAGACTGCCGCTGTCACCGAGGAGATTCAGGAGAAGCTGGCGGGAGAAGGGGACGACTACTGTTTCCCGCCCATTACCCTGCTGCATCAGAGCCAGGGGGAAAACCATATCGAAGCCGGGGCCGAGCTGCGCAACAACTCCCGCCGCTTGGCGGAGACCCTCTCCAGCTTTGGCGTGGACGCTACAGCGGGAGATGTGGTGCACGGTCCCGCTGTCACCCGGTATGAGTTTGTCCTGGATCAGGGCGTCAAGCTCAGCAAGATCACCAATCTGGCGGATGATATCGCCCTGGCCCTGGGTGCTACCGGTGTGCGTATTGCACCCATTCCGGATAAGATCTCTGTGGTGGGCATCGAGGTGCCCAATAAGCAGGTGACCCCGGTTTTGATTCGGGATGTGCTGGAGTCCCGGGATTTTACGGAGCATCCCTCCAAGGTGGCGTTTGCTCTGGGCCGCGATATCGGCGGACGCAACGTCATCGGCAATATTGAAAAGCTGCCTCACGTGCTCATTGCCGGTACCACCGGTTCCGGTAAGTCCGTATGTACCAACTCCCTGATTATCAGCCTGCTCTATAAGTCCACGCCGGACGAGGTCCGCTTTATCATGGTGGACCCCAAGATGGTGGAATTGGCACCCTATAACGGTATTCCTCATCTGCTGATTCCGGTGGTGACGGATCCCAAGAAGGCTGCCGGTGCGCTGCAGTGGGCCGTGTTTGAGATGATGAAGCGGTACAAGACCTTCTCTGAGCACGGTGTCAAGAAGCTGGAGGAGTTCAACAAGCTGGCCCGGGCCACGGAGGGGATGGAGACCATGCCCGCAGTGGTGGTGGTCATCGACGAGCTGGCGGATTTGATGCTGGTGGCGGCCAAGGAAGTGGAAGAATCCATCTGCCGGGTCGCCCAGATGGGCCGTGCGGCTGGTGTGCATCTGGTGATCGCCACCCAACGTCCTTCTGCGGACGTCATCACCGGCCTGATGAAGGCCAATATCCCCAGCCGGATTGCCTTTGCCGTGGCGTCCTCTCTGGAATCCCGCATCATTTTGGATACCACCGGCGCGGAAAAGCTGGTGGGTAAGGGCGATATGCTCTATGCCCCCCTGGGTGCCGGTAAGCCCACCCGTGTACAGGGCTGCTTTATCTCTCCGGAGGAGATCGAGGAAGTGGTGACGTATGTCAAGCAGAGCGGCGAGGCCCAGTACTCCGACGAGGTGATTGCCAAGATCGAGGAGTCTGTCCAGGAGAAGGAGAAGGAGAAGGGCGGCAAGGGCGCTGCTTCCGCTGCCTCCGATGCTGGCGACGAAGAAGGGGATGAGCTGCTTCCCGCTGCCGTGGACGTGGTGCTGGAGACGGGACAAGCCTCTGTTTCCATGCTGCAGCGGCGCTTGAAGCTGGGTTACTCCCGGGCAGCCCGTCTGGTGGACCAGATGGAAGAGCGGGGAATCGTAGGCCCCTTTGAGGGTTCCAAGCCCCGGCAGCTGCTCATCACCCGGGCCCAGTGGCAGGAGATGCAGATGGGCGGTCCGTCTGCTGCGGACGAATCAACACCTCCTGCGGACGAAGAGACCTCGCTGTGAGGAGTTTGGAAAAAGGAGTGGTTCGCCACTCCTTTTTCGCATATCCCCCCATGCGAAAAACTGTTGACATCATGAAAAAGAGTGTTACAATAAGGGTACTTTGAACATTTCAACAATGGCAAGGAGGCCAATTCCATGAAGTTTTCCCGTAAGGTCGAGGTGTGCGGACTGTCTCCCGTCCGGAAGTTTTACCCCTATGAGGTGGCGGCGGAGGCAAAGGGCCTGAAGATCCGGCACCTGAACATCGGTCAGCCTGACATCGAAACGCCGGACGTGTTCTTTGACGCCATCCGGAATTTTGAGGATAAGGTGATTGCATATGCACCCGCCCCCGGTACGCCGGAGTTCGTGGAGGCCGCACGGGAGTACTATCAGCGCTTTGGCTGCAATCTCAGCGGTGACGATATCCTGGCGACGTTCGGCGGCAGCGAGGCGCTGCAGATTGTTATGAGCTGTCTGCTGGACGACGGCGATGAAGTTCTGGTGCCGGAGCCCTATTATCCCAACTATGATACGTTCATCCGCATTACCGGCGCGTCCATCCGGCCCATTCCCACCACGGCGGAAGAGGGCTATCACTATGCTGACCGCAGCCGCATCGAGCCGCTGATCAACGAGCATACCCGGGCAATCCTCATCACCAATCCCGGCAACCCCACCGGCGTAGTGCTCAGCGAGGAAGAGCGCCGGACCATGGTGGATATTGCCAAGGAGCATGATCTGTTCCTCATCAGCGACGAGGTCTACCGTGAGATCGTTTACGGCGGCCGGAAGGTGTCCACCATGCTGGAGTATGCCGACGCGGCGGAAAACGTGGTGGTGATTGACTCCGTGTCCAAGCGGTTCTCCGCTACCGGTGCCCGGGTGGGTGCCCTGGTGACCCGGAACCAGCAGCTCATTCAGGAAGCGTCCAAGATCTGCCAGAGCCGGTTGTGCATTGCCACGCTGGAGCAGGCCGGTGCCGCCGCCATGTATACCCGTCTGACGCAGGGGTATTACGATGATGTGCTGGCCCAGTATGAGCAGCGTAAGGAAGCCTTGGTGGAGAGCCTTTCCAAGCTCCCCGGCGTGACCTTCAATTCTCCCGAAGGTGCGTTCTATGTTATGGCCACACTGCCTGTGGATGATGCGGAAAAGCTGCAGTACTTCCTGCTGGAGGAGTTTGAGGATCAGGGCGAGACGGTGATGTTCACGCCGGCGGAGGGCTTCTACTCCAATCCGGATGACGGCCGCAACAAGGTCCGGATTGCCTATGTGACCAATCCTGCGGATATCACCCGGGCCATCGAGATTCTGGGCCGCGGAATTGAGGCGTACAACGCCAGAAAGGCGTAAGATGATCCGCCATATCGTGATGTGGAAATTTCGCCCCGGAACGGAAGCCGAGCAGGAGCGCTTTTTGGCAGGCCTGCAGGGCCTCCAGGGTGTGATTCCCCAGCTGCGCCGCAGTGAAGTAGCCCGGAGTGTGGGGGCGGATAATTATGATGCGGTGCTGGTCAGCGAGTTTGACACTCTGGCTGATCTGGAGCTCTACAAGAACGATCCCCGGCACAAGGCGGTTTCTGCGCTGTGCAAGTCCATCCGGGAAGACCGGGTAGCGGTGGATTACGAATTTTAAATACGTGCGCGCCGGGAAGCGACAGCTTCCCGGCGCGCATTGGTTTAGACTGATTTTATAAGAGAGCAGACATCATTCAAGGGGAGTGTCCCATCCGGACTGTGCCAGATCCACCGTGCCATCCGTGCGAAAAGAGACACCCTCTGCTTCCAGCAGCGCCCGCTGGGTGCCGGGGGCCAGGGTATCGAAGCAGGACTTGGTGCGTCCCAGCCGGTCCACCACCCGGTGGCAGGGAACCGTTTTATCCCGGCAGGCTGCCAGAGCATAGCCTACCGTTCGGGCACAGCGGGGCATGCCGGCCAGACGGGCGATCTGACCGTAGGTGGCGGCGCGTCCGGCAGGAATCTGCCGGACTACGGCGTAGATGCGGGCAAAGGTCCCGGACGGTTCTGCGGGCGGCACGGCCTCAGCGGCTGCGTCACTGCGGGAAGACCGGTGTTTCATCGCTCCCGCACCTCGTAGAGATCGGTCCGGCGGGCAGAGAGGATCGGCAGCTGACGGCGCACCGATTCCAGCCGGTTGAGATCCAGGTTGGCGTATAGAATAGCCGGTTCCGCCCCTGCCCGGCACAGGATGGTTCCCCAGGGATCGCTGACCAGAGAATTTCCGTAGGCAACATAGGAGGCGTGTTCATTTCGTGCGGGGGAGACTCCCACGGTGAAGCACTGGTTGTCCACGGCCCGCTGGCGCAGCAGCAGCTCCCAGTGAGCCGGGCCGGTGGTCATATTGAAGGCGGCGGGGACGAAGAGCACCTTGGCCCCGCGCAGACACATGCACCGCGCCAACTCCTCAAAGCGCAGGTCAAAGCAGATGCAAAGGCCCATGGTGCCAAAGGCAGTTTCAAATGTGGTGATGGCATTTCCCGGGGAAAGCGTGTCGGACTCCCGGAAGGATTGCCCCCCGGCGACGTCGATGTCAAAGAGGTGGACCTTGCGGTGCTTGGCCAGCTGTGTGCCGTCAGGGCCGAAGACATAGCTGGTGTTGTACACCCGGTGCTCCTCCAGTTCCGGAAGGGAGCCTCCCACCACATAGATGCCCAGCTCTGCGGCAGCCTTGCGCAGAGCTTCCTGTGCAGGACCGCCCTCGGGTTCCCCATAGGTGCGGAAGCAGGCATTTTCATAGGGACAGCAGAACATCTCCGGCAGTACCGCCAGATCCACCTTTTGCGCGGCTGCCTCTTCCAGGCACCGGCGGGCGACGCGGAGATTTTCCTGTTTATCAGCCGTGACCGGCATTTGAATGAGTGCGATCTGCACGACAATCCCTCCTTTTGCTGTTTATTGTATCATGGGGGGACTGGTGGAACAAGAGAAACTATGGTGGGACAGGGAATAGCCTCTTGACAAATGGAAAAAATACGGGTATACTGCCCAGTAGAAAAGGGAGTAGCTGACACAGAAATGTGTATCCGCAGGCGTCAATACACGAGCGTTCCGCTCCGCTACGGGTTGAAACAGCGAGACTTTTGTATCAATGCAGGGCATTGGCGCAAAAGTCTCGTTTTTTTGCGCTCTGCCGAAAGGAGAACAGGTATGAACGAGAAAAAGATCTGGCAAAAAAGCCGCATGGAATTACTGCAGGATCTTTCCTGTGGTGATGGCGGACTGACTGCGGAAGAGGCGGCGGAGCGCCTGCGTAAGTATGGCCCCAATGAATTGCAGGCGGGGAAACAGAAAAGTGTTTTCCGGATTTTTCTGGAACAGTTTGCGGATTTTCTGGTAATCATTTTGATTCTGGCGGCGGCGGTGTCTGCGGTGCTGGGAGATGTGGAGAGCACGATTGTCATTTTGGCGGTCATTACCATGAACGCGATTTTGGGAACGGTTCAGACCGTCAAGGCCACCGCTTCACTGGACAGTCTCAAGCAGATGTCCGCCCCCACTGCCAAGGTAGTTCGGGATGGCCGTGTGCTTCAGGTACCTGGCCGGGATGTGGTGCCTGGTGATGTGGTGGTGCTGGAGGCGGGAGATTCCGTATGCGCCGACGGGCGCCTGCTGGAGTGTGCCAGCCTTAAGTGTGCGGAAAGCGCCCTGACAGGCGAGAGCCTGCCGGTGGAAAAGGAACTGGGAGAGATCCCGGGTGACGCTCCGTTGGGCGACCGGAAGAACATGGTGTTTTCCGGCAGCTTTGTCACCTATGGCCGTGCAAAGTTCCTGGTTACTGGTACCGGGATGGATACGGAGATGGGCAAGATTGCCGCTCTGCTCAAGAGCACCGAGGAGAAGAAAACCCCTTTGCAGGTGAGCTTGGATCAATTCGGCCGGAAGTTGTCCATTGGTATTTTGATCATCTGTGCAGTGCTGTTTGCCGTCAGCGTATTTTTGCGCCATGAAAACGTGATGAATGCGTTCCTCTTTGCCGTGGCGCTGGCGGTAGCGGCCATTCCGGAGGCACTTTCCTCCATTGTGACCATTGTGCTTTCCTTCGGCACACAGAAGATGGCCCAGGAAAACGCCATCATCCGCAAGCTCCAGGCAGTGGAAGGCCTGGGCAGCGTATCGGTGATTTGTTCCGATAAGACCGGCACACTGACGCAGAACAAGATGACGGTGAAGAAGCTCTATACCGGCGGGAAGATCATTTCCGCTGAAGAGGCTGACTTTCATGACCCTGTGCAGGAGCCGCTGCTGCGTACGGCACTGCTGTGCAGTGATGCGGTTGTCAGTGAAGAGGGCGAAGTGGGGGATCCCACGGAGACCGCTTTGGTCCGTCTGGGTGAGGCGAATGGCTTTGATGAAGGCGATACCCGTCAGCGCTGGCCCCGGCTGACGGAAATCCCCTTTGATTCTGACCGCAAGCTGATGTCCACAGTTCATCAGCTCTCCGGCGGGCTGATGATGGTCACCAAGGGCGCCGTGGATGTGATGCTGGACCGGTGCATCATCTCGCCGCAGGAACGGGCGGATGTGGAGCGGGCCAACGAACAGTTTTCCAACGAGGGCCTGCGGGTACTGGCGTTTGGCTGCCGGACCGTGGAAAGTACAGCGGTTCGTTTGGAAGACGAAACCGGCCTGACGTTCCTGGGATTGATCGCCATGATGGATCCTCCCCGGGAAGAATCCAAGGCAGCTGTGGCGGAGTGTATTGCTGCCGGGATTCGTCCCATCATGATTACCGGAGATCATAAGATCACGGCTTCTGCCATTGCCCGGGAGATTGGAATTCTGACTCCCGGTACGGAAGCGGTGGAAGGTGCTGTCATTGACAGCATGAGTGATGAGGAACTGCGGCAGTTTGTACCCAAGGTTTCGGTATATGCCCGGGTTTCTCCGGAGCATAAGATCCGCATTGTGCGGGCCTGGCAGGATCGGGGCAACCTGGTCGCCATGACGGGTGACGGTGTCAATGATGCCCCCGCCCTGAAGCAGGCGGACATCGGTGTGGCAATGGGAATTACCGGAACCGAGGTGGCCAAGGACGCAGCTGGTATGGTCCTGACCGATGATAACTTTGCCACCATCGTCCAGGCGGTAAAAAACGGCCGGAATGTCTATGCCAATATCAAACGGGCCATTCAGTTCCTGCTTTCCGGCAACACCGCCGGAATCCTGACGGTGCTCTATGCGTCTCTCATGGGATTGCCGGTTCCCTTTGCCGCAGTGCATCTGCTGTTCATCAATCTGCTGACGGATTCTCTGCCCGCCATCGCGCTGGGCTTGGAACCTCACACGGATGCTGTGATGCATCAAAAGCCCCGTCCCCGAAACGAGGGGATCCTTACCCGCTCCTTCCTGGCCAGTGTGGCCCTTGAGGGACTCGTGATTGCGGTGGCGACGATCCTTGCATTTCATATGGGACTGCAAATCGGAGGCGCTGCCACAGGCAGCACCATGGCCTTTGCGACCCTGTGTCTGAGCCGGTTGTTCCATGGATTTAACTGCAAATCGGATGCACCGGTATTGCTGACGCGGCGGATGTTTAACAATCGTTTCCTGTTGGGTGCCTTTGGGATTGGCGCGGTCTTGCTGGGAGCGGTGCTGCTGGTGCCTGCTTTGGAGCCGCTGTTCCAGGTGGCACAGTTGTCCTGGAAATTGGTGGGGACGGTTGTGGGGCTGGCCTTTGGTTCTATGGTAGTGATCCAGCTGCTTAAAATGCTGCGGATGCGTTTCAAATAATGCTTCTGTGAATGAAAACAATGCCCTGCGGGCGTCGGATTTTCCGGCGCCCGCAGGGCATTTCTGCATTGGGGAGGAACGCACACATGCAAAAGTTACATTTTTCTGCCTCGCATTCAATTGCAAATTCAATGTGTTACAGAAATGAATAATAAATTCAATATAAATAAAAAAATAGGAAAAATATTGAATAAAATAGGCGAATTTGTAACGAAAAACCGGAAAGTGCCTTGCGGATTCAAGGAGCAAATGGTAGAATGAGTAAGATCATGTATATTGGTTTTGCAGACCTGAGCAGGGGCAGGCAGTTCAATCTGCCGGAGAAAGTGGGACAGCGGTTCATCTGTGCAGGCCGGTGTGAAGAATGCAAAGTGGCTGATCGTTGAGATATTTGGTAAGAGACCGTAAGGTCTGGCGGAATACCCCACGCCATTTTGGGAGAAGATGCCGCGTGGACTGAAGGAGCGGTACGCTTTGCAGGATAGCGGAGGTGAAGAGTATGCATCGCAACAGCCAAAAACTTCACATTTTCACAAAGATCTTTTTTGCATTCCTTTTTTTGGTAGTGGTCACGGTTTCTGTGCTGCTATTCAGGAACTCCCTCCAGATTCATAGCTTTATTGAGTGGCGGACATCTGTATATTTGACGGATGTGACATATCAGATTGTGGATAAGGTGAATGGCCGGATTGAACAGTCTGTGCAGACGCTCCGGATGCTTCGGGACAGTGCGATCCTTTTTGAATCGCCCCAGGTGGAGTCGTTCCTGGAGCGGAAAAAGAGCTTTGCCGGTTATGATGATCTGCGTCTGTTTTCCACGCCTGAGGAGGCAAAAGCCTGGCTGGAGGAGGCCTATCCCGGCGTTTATATGGATACCGAAATGGCGCTGAAGGGAGAAACGCAGCTGCTGTTTGCACCGGATCAGGATGCCATGATTTACTGTGTATCTGACACATCGGACGAGGATTTAGCCGTTATCATCGGAATTAAGACCCAGGAGACTCTGAAAAAGCTGCTCAATAATGAGTGCTTCAATGGGCAGGGTACCTCGTTTGCCGTTACCCGGGATGGACAAGCCATTACAACACCGGGACGTATTGATCTGTATCAGGAACTGCGGAAACTGCAGACCGGACACACCAGCGATGAGGATATTGCATTGCTGGAGCAGATGGAAGCGGATGCGCATGCCGGCAAGTCCGGCACGATGCTGTTTGAAGATATTGGAGCAAAAGGGGTCATGATTCGCTATGAACCCTTGGACTATTCCGGGTGGTATATCATCACCATCATTCCTGCCAACATCATCAGCATGGAAACGGAGTCGCTTTCAAATTACAATCTGTTCTTGACGGCCATTGTCATTTTCCTGTTGTTTATAAGCATGCTGGGGTTGACGATTAGTCATCAGAAGAATCAGAAAAAACTCTCTCAACTTGCATTTTGTGATGAGCTAACCGGAGGAATGAACGATACCAGTTTTCGCATGACGGCCCAACGCTACATGAAAGAGCAGGAAGGGCAGTATGTACTGGTGTCGATGGACATTCAGGACTTCAAGATGATCAACCAGGTGTACGGAACGCAGGAAGGAAACCGGACACTTCGGTATGTTTATCGAACGCTCCTCTCTCAGCTGCGGAGCGATGAACCCATGGCCCGCAATTGCGGTGATGTCTTTTTCTTCCTGCTTAAAAATCGGGATAAGACAACGATTTGCACCCGTCTGCTGAAGATTTATGAGGCGGTTAACAAATTTAATCAGGAGCTGAAGGAACCGTATTATCTGGAATTGTACTTTGGAATTTATCAGCCGGAGAGCGGGGATGAAGCGCTTGCGGATATGCAGGAAAAGGCCAATATTGCCCGCAAGCATAAGAAGGGCGATGACCGGTATCGCTACAATTTCTACGACGAAGAGGTCCAGAAGAGAAACATCCGGGAAAAAGAGCTGATGGGCATGGTGGACTACTCACTGCGCAACGGCGATTTCCTGATTTATCTTCAGCCCAAGGTACAGCTGGAAAATAACCGCATTGCCGGTGCAGAGGCACTGATTCGCTGGAAGCATCCGGAATTGGGGATGCTCTCTCCGGCAATGTTCATTCCTTCGGCGGAGCGTTACCGTCTGATCAGTCAGCTGGATTTGTTTGTTTTTGAGGAAGTCTGCCGGACCCTGGCCCGCTGGAAAGCGGAAGGCAGGGAATTGCTGCCCATTTCCGTGAATTTGTCCCGACAGAATATGGATACTCCCAATTTCCTGGACGACTATCGAAAACTGTGCAAAAAGTACGATGTGAATCCCAATCTGATTGAATTTGAGCTGACTGAGACGATCTTGTTTGAAGATCCTCAGGGAATCAAATGCTTTATTGATGAGATGCATGCATCCGGTTTCCAGTGTTCGCTGGATGATTTTGGTACAGGATTCTCTGCGCTGGGTCTGCTCAATGATCTCGATGTGGATGCGATCAAGCTGGACCAGAGCTTTTTCCGTGGGAAAAACGACACCCGGCGGGGGCGGTATATTGTAGAAAGTATCCTGCGTCTGGCGGCACAGCTGCATATTCGAACGGTGGCGGAGGGCATTGATGAACTGCGCCAGGTGGAATATCTGCGCCAAGCAGCCTGTGATATGATTCAAGGCTTTTACTTCTTCAAACCCATGCCGGTTGAGGAGTTTGAGGCGGCAGCATATGAAGATCAACACCTCAGAACGCTGGCACCGCCGCAGCAAAATGCAGGCAGTGGAGAGAGCCAGGAGCTTTCTGCGGCATGGAATCCTTCCACAGAAAAAAATATCATTCTGTTTTCGTATTTCCTGGATGAGGACAAAGTGGTGTTTTCTGTTCCGTTTTCTCCCGTTTTGAAGAATCAAACTACCATTCAGAATGCTACGGCATTGTTCCGCTCGTCGGATCTCATTCACAAGAATGACCGTACGGATTTTTTCCGGGCGGTGGAGCGGTGCCGCAGAGAACGTGTCTGGGTGGAAAGCACTCTGCGCTTTTACCTGACCGATGGCCGGTATGAATGGCTGGAGACGCATCTGCACCTCCATAAGAATACATATGCGGCTATGGGCGGCGAGACGATTACAGGCATCTTGGTGGATATGGCGGGCTGGAAGAGTGAACTCAACCGCTGGAAAGAAAAGGCCAATCGGGACGCGCTGACCGGGCTGTATAATCGGGAATTTTTTGAGCACTATGTTCGGCTTAAACTGCGCAGTGAGGAGCTGAACACAGCGGCGCTGATTTTCATCGATGTGGATGATTTTAAGCAGGCAAATGATAGGCTTGGCCATGCCTTTGGAGATGACATTCTTTGCTGCATGGCGAAGCGGATTTTGGGCGTTTTCCGTCAGACTGATATTGCTGCCCGGTATGGCGGTGATGAGTTTGTGGTGTTTGTACCTTCAGTGGGGCGGGAAATACTGGAGACCCGCTTGCAGCAGCTGTGTGAAGCGTTCCAGCAGCCGTACCGCAATGGGTCCCTGATTTATCAGATTTCCGGAAGCGTGGGTGCAGCCCTGTTCCCGGATGACGGCAAAGACTACAAAACACTGCTGGAACATGCGGATGAGGCGCTTTATGAGGCAAAAAACCGCGGAAAAGGCCGGTATATGCTTTATGGGCAGTTCCCGTATCCGAAAGAGAATGGAGAGCAGTAAGAGGAGAGAGTATGTATTCTTTATTATTGGGGATGCTGGGCTTTTTGCTGTTTTTCTTATATGATGTCAACAGCTTTACTTGGCGTTCCCGGCTGCTTCACAAATCGTTTGCCCTTGGAGTGACGCTTCTGGCGGCGGCAACAGTGCTGGATCTGGCAGCAGCTTTGCGGATGGGGGCGTTTTCTGGATTGAAAGATTTGATTCTGCTGGTCGCAGGGGCTCTTTGCTTGGCGGCTCTGGTATATTGCCTGTTTTTTGCGCTGCCCTTTGCAGAAACGTATCAAGATACAGACGGACCGCCTGCGGTATGTGACCGCGGTGTTTATGCGCTTTGCCGCCATCCTGGTGTACTGTGTATGCTTGGGATGTATCTGTTTTGGGGGTTGGGAGCACTGCCCGCAACCATGCTGCGCAATGGCCTGATTTTTTCGGGATTCAACACCGTGTATGTCTGCTTCCAGGACCGCATGACCTTTCCCAGGACCTTTCCGGACTATCCGGATTATCAAAAGAATGTTCCGTTCTTAATCCCGACCGGTGCAAGTATTCGGGCAGCATGGCGGACCAGACGCAGGTCTGCAGAAGAGGAGGGGAGCCCGTGAGATTTCAGGAAAAACTTCGGAAGTATTCCAAAAAGGAACTTTGGGACGAGTATTGCGGTTTTCTGACACTCAAACCGGAAGAATTTATGCGCATTCAGCGCAGACTCCTGCAGGAGCAGATGGAGTTGTGGTCTTCCAGCGCGCTGGGGCAAAGCATCCTGAAGGGAAAGTATCCTCGTACCATTGAGGAGTTTCGTCAGATTGTGCCCTTGACGACCTATGATGACTATGCGCCGCTCCTGCTCTCCCGGCAATCCAAGTCCCTGCCGGCAGACCCCGTACTCTGGATCCAGACGACTTGGGAGGGCGGTGTGCATCCCCTGAAAGTGGCGCCTTATACCAAGGGAATGCTGGATACGTTCAAGCATAATGTGATTACCTGCTTGATGCTGGCGACCAGCCGGCAGAAAGAGGATTTTGACATCAATGTCACAGACCACATGCTCTATGCCCTGGCCCCGCTGCCCTATGCCACAGGCCTTTTGCCTCTGTTGTTTGCAGATGAGATCGATATTGAATTTTTGCCCCCGGTGAAAGAAGCCATGGACATGTCCTTTAAGGAGCGGAATATCCAGGGATTCAAGCTTGGAATGAAGAAGGGAATCGAGTACTTCTTTGGCTTGGGGAGTGTGCTCTACTATGTCAGTCAGGGGCTGACCTCCATGCAGGAGGGGGAGAGAAAGGGACTGCTGGGAAAGCTGCGCAGTGTTTCTCCCACTACCATGGGACGGTATCTGGTGGCCAAACGCAAATGCCGGAAAGAACACCGGCCGCTGCTGCCCAAGGATCTGTTCCAACTGAAGTGCTTTATGTGCGCGGGGACGGATAACCGCTGCTATAAGGATGATTTGGAAAAGCTTTGGGGCATCCGTCCCATGGAGATTTTTGCCGGTACGGAACCGACCTGCATCGGATGTGAGACCTGGAGCCGGGAGGGTGTGTACTTTTTCCCCGACGCCTGTTTCTATGAGTTCATCCCGGAACGGGAGATGGAGAAGAACATGGCGGATCCGACGTATCAACCTTCTACGGTACTTTGGGACGAAGTGGTGGCCGGCGGTGTATACGAGATTGTGCTGACCGTTTTCAAAGGCGGCGCTTTTGCCCGTTACCGGGTGGGGGATGTATTCCGCTGCATCGGGATTGGCAGCAAGACCGAGGGAAACGAGATTCCGCGCTTCCAGTACATCGATCGGGTGCCGCAGGTGATCGATATCGCCGGATTTACCCGCATTACAGAAAATTCCATCAATCAGGCCATCAAACTTTCCAGGCTACCCATCGAGAACTGGACAGCCAAAAAGGAGTTTACGCCGCAGAACCGGCCGTACATGCATCTGTACGTGGAAATGGAGCGCACCATGCTGACCACCAGCGCGGTCAGTCTGCAGGTTTTGCAGGAGCAGCTGGGTGTGTATTTCAAGTACATGGATCAGGATTATCAGGATCTCAAAAAGATCCTGGGAATTGATCCGCTGAAAATTACACTGGTCAAATGTGGAACGTTTGCAGCTTACCGCAAAAAATTTGGCGCGGATATCCGAAAGATGAATCCGGAGAGCTGCGAGATCAACGATCTTCTGGAATGCCATAGCCACGAGGGCATAGGAAGGAGGGGACAGATTTATGAGTGGGTATAGCTGGATTTCTGTTATTTCGCTCTTTTGCTATCTGTTCCTGTTTATGACGTTCCTGGCGGTGAAAAAAGAACAAAAGGTCATCTATACCTTCATGGCACTGCTGGTGGTGCTGATCCTTTGGAGCGGCGGTTCTTTCGCCATGCGGACACAGCTCTGGCCATCGGTGAACTTTTGGCACTATGTTTCGGTGTGCGGCATCATGCTGCTGCCGGTGATGTTTTATCATTTTACACTGGATTTCCTGGAGGAGAAGCGAGGCCACGGCCGTGTAATCTGGCTGTTGGTGTTTGTGGGAATGCTGGTGTTCAACCAGTTTACCAATTTGCTGATCCCGACGCCCCAGGTCGTGGCACAAAATGGACATCTGGAGTTCATTTACGAATACGGGTGGCAGGTTTACATCGTCTTCGCCATGGCCATTTTGTGCATGGGGCAGATGATCTTCCTGATTTACCGGCACAGCAAGGGGGATCCGGTGGTATTTCATCAGCTCCTGCCGATTATCCTGGGCGTTGTGGCGCTGATTGCCGGTCACGCATTGGCCACGCTCCCGGTCTTTTTGGGATTCCCGTTGGATATCCTGTCCGGTGTGATCAATGCCTGCCTGCTGTTTTACGCGCTGTATCAAAAACGGCTGTTCCAGATGACCATGCTGATCTCCCGGCCCAACTGCTTCATTATGGCGCTGATTGCCGGCGTGGTGATATCGTACCGCTTTGTATTGCCGCTGCAGGCATTTTTGACTCAGAAGGTCGGCTTGCAGCATACGCACGCCATGATCCTCATGGCTATGGCGCTGATGATGGTGATTGGGCTGCTGTATCTGCTGATTGCGTCGTTTTTCAACACACTCTTTGTGCGCAGCGGACAGCAGCAAAGCGAACTGATGGCTGCATTCAGCCAGGAGATTACCCGCCTTCTGCTGGTGGGTGACATTTTGCAAAAGCTTTCCGATGTCATTCAGGAGGCGGTGGGCTCCCAGAGAATTTTTGTGCTGATCCGCAGCGGTGAAATGTATAAAATCGTCTATACTGCCAGCCCGCTGGAGGAGAAAAATTTTACGTTCTCTCAGGACCATCCGCTGGTTACTTATTTTAAGGAGCATACTGGCTGCATCTTATATCGGGAATTTGCCAGAACAACGGTCTACCGGGGAATGTGGGAGAGCGAAAAGCAGCTGTTCGCCGCATTGGAGCTGGAGTGCTTCTGTCCTCTGGTGTGTGAAAATGAACTGCTGGGCCTGATGCTGTTGTCAAAAAAGAAAAATCATGTGGCGTATCACGTTGGTGATTTGAATTTTTTGCAGTCCATTTCCACGATTTGTGCCATTGCCCTGAAAAATTCGTGCTTGTATGAAAAGGCATTGGATGAGGCCCGGCGGGATGAGTTGACGGGGCTGATCAGCCGAAAATACTTCTATGAGCTGCTGGATCAGGAGTTTGACAAAGCGGGGAACTCCGCCCTATCCTTGTGTGTGCTCAATATTGATGACTTTAAGCTTTATAACCAGTTGTATGGAACGAACGAGGGAGATCTGGCTCTCAAGCGGGTGGGCGAAATCCTGGCTGCCAGTGTTGGGGAAAATGGGTATGCTTCCCGGATTAACGGCAAGGAGTTTGCACTGATTTTGCCGGGATATGACACCTATTCCGCCAAAATGCTCTCGGAGAATATTGCCCGGCAGATCGGGGACATCAACAGCCGGGAAAATCGGATCGGCAGCCGGCTGACCGTGAGCATCGGCATTTGTGCTGCACCATATATGGCATCCAATGCCCGGGAATTGCTCAAAAATGCAGATGCAGCCGTATATAGTGTGAAACGCTCGGGGAAAAACGGCATTCTGATGTACTCGGAAGAAAGTTATGGACAGGCCATGGAGCGGACACGGCACCAGAGCGGGTACAATGAGCATGCCAGCACGATTTATGCCCTGACGGCCGCCATTGATACCAAAGATCATTATACCTTCCAGCACTCACAGAATGTGGCGTACTACGCCGTTGAACTGGCCAAGGCAGCCGGATTGGATGCGTCTCTGGTGGAGATTGCCAAAGAGGCGGCTTTGCTCCACGATATTGGCAAGATTGGCGTTCGGGAGGATATCCTCAACAAAACCGGCAGCCTGACGCCGGAGGAGTATGAAATCATGAAATCCCATGTGGATAACGCAGCCAATATCATCCGCTATCTGCCGTCACTGGATTATGTGATTCCAGGGGTCCTTTCTCATCATGAGCGGTATGACGGACGGGGCTACCCCAGAAAGTTGGCTGGGGAGGAGATCCCGGTAATCGGCCGGATTTTGTGCGTGGCGGATGCGTTTGATGCGATGACATCTTTCCGCGCCTATAAAAAGCCGGTTCCCGTGGAACGGGCGGTAGAGATCTTAAAAGAGGAGTCTGGGCAACAATTTGATCCCAATTTGGCGGGGATTTTCATTCAGCTGGTAGAAGACGGAAAAATCGAACTGCAGGCTAAGACAGCCGCCGAAATTTTTTCCAATAACCAGACAAATTCTGAGGGAGTTTATACTGCTTGAGTTCCATATCATGTGGACGAAAATCCGCCGGCAGCTGCCGGCGGATTTTTCTGTAATGAGCAAAAAAAGGTAGCATTCGCCGGAAAATGAGGGTATCATAGTTTCATTGCTGTGAGTCTGTGGAAAGTGAGGGCAACGATGGATGGAGAATTTTTGACCAAGACGGTCCTTTTCCAGGGAACGACTCCGCAGGAGGCTGAGCAGATGCTCTCATGCCTGGGAGCCCAGCGGCGTGTGTTTCCAAAAGGTGCATATGTCTACCACGCCGGGGAGCCTGTCCGGGCGCTGGGGGTGGTGCTTTCAGGCAGCGTTTCCATAGAAAGTGATGACTTCTGGGGAAATAAGAGTATCCTGGATCGGGTGGAAGCCGGCGAAGTGTTTGCCGAGACCTATGCCTGTATTCCGGAAGAGCCGCTGATGGTCAGCGTAGTGGCCGCCGAGCCGGCACAGATTCTGTTTTTGGAAGTTGAGCGGGTACTGCATACCTGTCCGGATGCTTGCCGGTATCATACGCGTCTGATCGAAAACCTGCTGCGGATTTCCGCCCGGAAGAACCTGAACCTGTCCCGGCGGATCTTTCATACGTCTGCCAAGACGATCCGGGGACGATTGCTGTCCTTTTTGTCCTATCGGGCAGCCCAGAGCCAGGAGGCATGGTTCACGATTCCGTTTAACCGCCAGCAGTTGGCGGATTATCTGGGAGTAGACCGCAGTGCCCTGTCCAATGAGCTCAGCAAAATGCAGCGGGAGGGGCTTTTGCAAGTAGAGAAGAACCGGTTTCGCCTGTTGGCTGGGCCCCTGTAGCCAGGGCGGCTGGGAAGGAGCAGGATCCTGCATGGTGCAGGATGGAACGTGAAATCAATACGGAACCACGCCGGGCACTCCGGCCAAACAAATAGGAGGAACGCATGAACGAAAAGGAAATCTCGGAACTGCGGCGGCGCTTTCGGGCAGATAAAAGCAACATTGCCCGGGTGTGCGGATGCTGTGTGAATGAAAAACGGGAGATCATCTCCCGCTTCGACCAGTCTCTGGCTCTCATGGGGCAGGAGGATGCCGGGCGGGTGCAGGGACTTTTGCGCAAGTCCCTCAGCGGTACCCTGGACCGGAATTTGGTGGATATCCCGTTTGAGACGTCACAAGTGGCTGGCGGAGAGGAGCACGGGCTGCTCATGACACTGCGCAGTTCCCAGCTGCGGGACGAGCAGGCGCTGGATACTTTTTTTCAGAGAGCAGCCCAGAGTTTGGAACTGGAGGGAAACTATCTGATCCTCCTGGCCTTTGATGCATATGATGTGCCGTATCGCTCCCGGGATGGGCTGAAACAGGAGGATGCCTCCGAGGAGGTGTTTTCCTACATCGTATGCAGTGTCTGTCCGGTGAAGCTGACCCGGGAAACCCTGGGATTTTCCGCAGATGAAAACCGCCTGTGTACGTTGGCGGCCGATTGGGCGGTTGCAGCACCGGAAACGGGATTCCTGTTTCCGGCTTTTGACGGACGGAGCACCAATTTGTACAATGCCTTGCTTTACACCAAGGATACTGCCCGCAGCCAGGAGGGATTTGTCAAAGCGGTATTTGGGACACCGGCACCGATGCCTGCCCAGGAGCAGATGGAGACCTTCCACACCATTTTGGCAGATACGCTTTCCGATGCGTGCAGTTATGAGGTGGTCCATGCCGTCCACGACCAGCTCCGGGGATTGATGGAGGAACACAAGGCGGCCCATGTGGAGGAGCCGCTGACCGTAACGGGACAGTCGGTGGGCCAGGTGCTCTCGGCCTGCGGCGTGGAGCCCCAGCAAGTGGAGGCCTTTGAGCGCCAGTGTGATGCGGCTTACGGCACCGGTGCGGATCTGAGTCCCCGGAATCTGGTGGACCCCAAGCAGCTGGAGCTGCGGACGCCGGATGTGACCATCCGGGTCAGTCCGGACCGGGGAGATCTGGTGGAGACCCGGATCATCAATGGCGCGCGGTACATCCTGATCCGGGCGGAAGAAGGCGTGGAAGTCAACGGCGTCCAGGTCCGCATCCGGGACGAGCAGTGATCAAAGGAGGACGGATATGAGCGGTCCGATCGTCAGTATCATTGTTCCTGTTTACAATGCAGAAAAAACCATTCAGAGATGTGTGGAGAGTATCCTGGGGCAGGATTTTCAAGATTTTGAGCTGCTGCTCATTGACGACGGCAGTCAGGATACCTCCGGCGAGTTGTGCGACGCCTTTGCCCGGCAGGATGCACGGGTGCGGGTATTTCATAAGGAAAACGGCGGCGTTTCTGCTGCCCGGAATCTGGGATTATCTCAGGCGCAGGGTGTCTATCTGCAGTTTCTGGACAGTGATGACTGGATTACTGCGGATGCCACCACCATGCTGGTGCGCACGGCCCGGGAATACCGCTGTGATCTGGTGATTTCTGATTTTTACCGGGTGGTGGGAGACCGGGTGTCCCACAAAGGGGATATTCAGGAGGATGCCGTTCTCAGCCGGGAGGAATATGCGGCCCACATGATGGAACGGCCCGCGGATTTTTACTACGGTGTGCTCTGGAACAAGCTCTATCGCCGTGAGATTGTAGAGCGGCATCACCTGCGGATGAACCCGGAGATCAGCTGGTGCGAGGACTTCATGTTCAACCTGGAATATATTCGGTATGCCGAGCGGTTCTATGCCCTGCAGGTACCCATTTACTACTATGTCAAGACCAAGGGGTCCCTGGCCAGCCAATACCTGAGCATTCCCAAGACGATCCGCATGAAGCTGATGGTGTTTGAATATTACAACCGCTTTTTCAAAACTGTGCTGGATGAGGAGGAGTATGAGCGCAGCCGCCTGAAGGTATACAAATTCCTGGTGGATGCCGCCGGAGACGGCGCTGTGCCGCCTGCCATTCTGCCCGGCTCCCAGAAGCTGGGAGATGAGCGGGTCAGCGTTCCGGCTCAGGCCATGGAAGGGGAAGGACTGCTGCTGGATCTGTTCCGGGAACGCAAGCTGCTGGAGGCCTACGTGGAGACGGTGGCATTGAAATATGACCTGTCCATGCAGGAAATCCGGCTGCTGCTGTATCTCAGCCAGTCTCCCTGGGAGGGGACGCGCAAGGATCTGGCGGAGATTCTGGACATCTCCCGGGCAGCTTTGACCATGGCTGTGCAGAAACTCAGTTCCCGGTCCCTGGTATGGGCGGACGGCGGACAGACCGATGAAAAGAAGGACGGCCGGTCCTGGAGATTGACCTGCATGGATGAGGCGCGGCCGGTCCTGGCGGATCTGGCCATTGCCCGGGGAGACTTTGAGCAGGCCTGTACCGCCGGAATTGACCCGGAAGAATTGGCGCGGTATTATGCCACGGAGGAGAAGATCCGGAATAATATCCGGCGTGCACTGCAGTGAGAGGAGGGAGCTTTCTGGAAAATCCGAATATTCAGCCGGGACGATACCGGCATTTCAAAGGCCGGGAATATGAGGTGCTGTATGTGGCCACCCATTCGGAAACCATGGAGCCCATGGTAGTCTACCGGGCCCTTTACGGAGAGCGGGGGATCTGGGTGCGGCCAGCCTCCATGTGGAATGAGATGGTGACCCGGGACGGTGTCAGTGCGCCGCGGTTTGCCTATGTGGGGCCAATGCCTTGACTTTCCACGGCTGGTGTGTTAAAATCTTCCCGATAATCGAGGCATTGTCTGCCTTGTCCGGCAATCTGCCGGAGGTGAATGAAATTCTTTGAGAATGGAGATATGCGTTATGGAAAGAATCAAGACCCTTGAGACCCGCAACCTGTGCGAGAGCGCCAAGAACGGCGGCTGCGGCGAGTGCCAGACCTCCTGCCAGTCTGCTTGCAAGACCAGCTGCGGCGTGGCCAACCAGAAGTGCGAGAGCGCCGAGAAGTAAGAAACTGGAATCACAAAGGTGCCGCCGGAACCGGCGGCACCTTTTGTATGTAAGGAGAGAATACCATCTATGGTACATCAGTATCAGCTCAATGGCTACAACATCGTGCTGGACACCTGCTCGGGTGCCATCCATGTGGTGGATGAGGTAGCCTATGACATCATTGCCCGCTATCCGGACAAGACGGCCGATCAGATCGTGGAGGAGTTGTTGGCCAAGTACGCCGACCGTCCCGATGTGACGGAGGAGGAGCTGCGGACATGCATTGAGGACGTGGAGAGCCTGGTGAAGGCCGGGAAGCTCTATACGCCCGATACCTTTGCCGATATGGCCGGTACCTTCAAGGAGCGTTCCGGCAATGTGGTCAAGGCTCTGTGCCTCCACGTGGCCCACACCTGCAACCTCAACTGTGCCTACTGCTTTGCCAGCCAGGGCAAGTACCACGGTGAGCGGGCCCTCATGAGTTTTGAAGTGGGCAAGCAGGCACTGGATTTCCTGATTCAAAATTCCGGCACCCGGACCAATCTGGAGGTGGACTTCTTCGGCGGCGAGCCGCTGATGAACTGGGATGTGGTCAAGGAGCTGGTGGCCTATGCCCGCACCCAGGAGGAACCCCACCACAAGAAGTTCCGGTTTACCCTGACCACCAACGGCATGCTCATTGACGATGATGTGATCGACTTTGCCAACCGGGAGATGAGCAACGTGGTGCTCTCTCTGGACGGCCGCAAGGAGATTCACGACCGTCTGCGGGTAGATTACGCCGGAAACGGCAGCTATGACCGCATTGTGCCCAAGTTTCAGAAGCTGGTGGCGGCCCGGGGCGGGAAGAACTATTACATGCGGGGCACCTTCACCCACGCCAATCCGGATTTCCTCAAGGACATCCAGTGTATGCTGGATCTGGGCTTTACGGAACTGAGCATGGAGCCGGTGGTCTGCGCCCCCGGTGATCCGGCGGAGCTGACCGCGGAGGATCGCAAGATCGTTATGGAGCAGTATGAAGAGCTGGCCAAGCTCATGCTGGAGCGGGAGAAGGAGGGACGGCCCTTTACCTTCTACCACTACATGCTGGACCTGACGGGCGGCCCGTGCATCTACAAGCGCATCTCCGGATGCGGTTCCGGCACGGAGTACATGGCTGTGACCCCCTGGGGTGATTTGTATCCGTGCCACCAGTTTGTGGGCGAGGAACGCTGCAAGCTGGGCGATGTGTGGCACGGCGTCACCAACGATGCCCTGCGGGAAGAGTTCCGTTCCTGCAATGCGTATGCCCGGCCGGAGTGCGCCGACTGCTGGGCACGGCTGTATTGCTCCGGCGGCTGTGCCGCCAACGCCTATCACGCCACCGGTTCCATCCGGGGCGTGTATGAGCCCGGATGCGAGCTCTTCCGCAAGCGGATGGAGTGCGCCATTATGATCCAGGCCGCCCGGGCCCAGGAAGGGCAGGCATAATGGATACGCCCATCGCGGAGTTCGTGGAGCGCTACGCCGCCCAGGGCACCGCCCGGTTCCATATGCCCGGTCATAAGGGAATGCCGGTGCTGGGCTGTGAGCGTCTGGACATTACGGAGATTACCGGTGCCGATGCGCTCTATGAGGCCGATGGCATCATCGCCCAAAGCGAGGCCAACGCCGCGTCTCTTTTTGGCTCCCAACGGACCTTTTATTCTACAGAGGGATCCAGCCAGTGCCTTAAGGCCATGCTGTATCTGGCCCTGACCGGCCGCCCGGCGGGCACGCCGCCTGTGATTGTGGCAGCCCGGAATGTGCACCGGGCCTTTGTCCATGCCGCGGCATTGCTGGATTTTGAGACGGTATGGCTCTGGCCCGAGGAGCGCAATTCCCTGTGTGCCTGCCCGGTATCACCCCGGCAGCTGGAGGAGACTCTGATTGCGCTTCCGACGCCTCCGGCGGCGGTCTATATCACCAGTCCGGATTATCTGGGCGGTATGGCGGACATTGCGGCCCTGGCTCAAGTGTGCCACCGCCGGGGAACGGTTTTGCTGGTGGATAACGCCCATGGGGCATACCTGCACTTTCTCAAGCCCGCGATGCACCCCCTGGATCTGGGGGCGGATCTGTGCTGTGACTCCGCGCACAAAACGCTGCCGGTTCTCACCGGCGGCGCGTATCTCCATGTAGGAAAGCGTGCACCCCAGGCCTTTGCGGAAAACGGGAAGGCGGCCCTGGCGCTTTTCGGCTCCACCAGTCCATCCTATCTCACGCTGACCTCGCTGGATCTGTGCAACCGCTACCTGGCCGGTGGCTATGGCGACCGTCTGGCCGATACGGCTGCCCGGATGGAGGCGCTGCGAGGGACTCTGCGGGCGGCTGGGTGGCAGACGGAGCGTTCAGACCCCCTGCGGCTGACTCTGCGGGCTCCTGCGGGGATTACCGGCATGGAACTGGCTCAGCGGCTGCGTCAGGGCGGCGTGGAGTGTGAATTTGCCGATCCGGAGTTTCTGGTACTGATGGCAACACCAGAAAACAGCCTCAAGGAGTTCAGTCGGGTGGCTGCGGTACTGGGCGAAAACCGTGCCCCGGCCGAGACAGCGCCCCCACTGCCCCTTGCCAGGGGAGAGCGGGTGATGTCCATTCGCCAGGCGCTCTTTGCGCCCCACAAGCGGATTCCTGCCGGGGAGAGTTTGGGGAAGGTCTGCGGAGTTCCCACGGTAGCCTGTCCGCCCGCCATTCCCATTGCGGTCTCCGGTGAGCGGATTGGTCCGGAAGCCGTGGTCCTCTTTGCGCACTATGGAGTACAGGAAGTGGATGTACTGATCTGACTTCCTCGTTGATATCCAATATAGCAACAGCACGCACCTTCGGATAGATCCGAAGGTGCGTGCTGTTTTGGCTTGGAAGGATTATGCCGGCTCCTCGGCAAAGTTGCCGGTGTAGAGCTGATAGTATTTTCCCTTCTTGGCGATCAGATCATCGTGGGTACCCCGCTCAATGATCCGGCCCTGATCCATGACCATGATGCAGTCGGCGTTGCGGACCGTGGAGAGACGGTGGGCGATGACAAAGGTGGTCCGGCCTGTCATCAAAGCATCCATGCCGTCCTGAACCAGTTTTTCGGTACGGGTATCGATGGAACTGGTGGCCTCATCCAGAATCAGCACCGGAGGATCGGCCACGGCCGCCCGGGCAATGGCCAAAAGCTGCCGCTGTCCCTGACTGAGGTTGGAGCCGTCGCCGGTAAGCATGGTCTGATAGCCGTCGGGCAGGCGCCGGATAAAGCCATCGGCATTGGCCAGTTCGGCGGCGGCCATGCATTCTTCGTCACTGGCGTCCAGGTTGCCGTAGCGGATGTTCTCCATCACCGTGCCGGTGAACAGGTGCGTGTCCTGCAGAACAATGCCCATGGAGCGGCGCAGATCCGGCTTTTTAATTTTATTGATGTTGATGCCGTCGTATCGGATTTTGCCGTCGGCAATGTCATAGAAACGGTTGATGAGGTTGGTAATGGTGGTTTTTCCGGCACCGGTGGCGCCGACAAAGGCAATTTTCTGTCCCGGCTTTGCCCACAGGCTGATGTCGTGGAGGACCAGTTTGTTTTCGTCGTAGCCGAAGTCCACGCCGTCCAGAACCACGCCGCCTTCCAGACGGGTGTAGGTGACAGTGCCGTCAGCCTTGTGGGGATGCTTCCAGGCCCATACGCCGGTGCGTTCAGCGGTTTCCGTCAGCTGGCCGTCAAGGCCTTCCTTGGCGTTGACCAGTTCTACATATCCAGCGTCTTCCTCCGGCGTCTGATCCATCAGGTCAAAGACACGCTGCGCGCCGGCAGCGGCGTTGACCACGAAGTTCACCTGCATGCTCACCTGAGTAATGGGCTGAGTAAAGTTCTTGTTCAGGCCCACAAAGGTGATGACCGTACCCAGGGTAACCCCGGCCATGCCGTTGATTCCCAGCACAGCGCCGACGATGGCCACCAGGGCATAGCTCAGCCAGCCAATGTTGGCGTTGACCGGCATCAGGAGGTTGGCATAGCGGTTAGCCATGTCTGCGCTTTCCCGCAGAGCTTCGTTGACCCGGTGGAAATCCTCCTTGGCGGCTTCCTCATGGCAGAAGACTTTGACGACTTTCTGACCATCCAGCATTTCCTCGATGAAGCCGTCCACAATGCCCAGATTCTTTTGCTGCTGCATGTAGTACTTGGCGGAGAGCTTGGAAAATTTGGAGGTGACCAGCAGCATCACGCAGGCGGTCAGAATGGAGATGATGGTCAGGTAGGGATTGAGCATCAGCATGCTGACCAGAGTGGCTGCCATGGTAATGAGAGAGTTGATAATCTGCGGAATACTTTGGCTCAGAAGCTGCCGGAGGGTGTCCACATCGTTGGTGTAAACAGACATGATGTCTCCGTGCGCGTGGGTGTCAAAGTACTTGATGGGCAGGGCCTCCATTTTGCGGAACAATTCGTTGCGCAGGCGGCGCATGGTACCTTGGCTGACGGAGACCATGATGCGGTTGTAGGCATATGCAGCGACCACGCCGACGGCCAACAGGCCGGCCAGGTGCAGCAGAGCGACACCCAGCGCGCTGAAATCGGTGGAATTGCCCTCCAGCATGGGAACGATGTAGTCGTCCACCAAGGTCTGAGGGAATGTGGCCGCTGCCACACTGGCCACAGCAGAGACCAGGATGCAGCAGATTACCAGAAAAAACGGGCCTTTATAGTAATGGAGCATATAGCGCAGCACCCGGTTGAGCACAACCGTGGGATTTGCCTTGCGTGTTTTTGGATTCATGATGAAAGAGCCTCCTTTCATGCGGGCTGATCGAAGTCACCGCCGCCTTGCATCTGGGATTCGTAGATCTCACGGTAGATGGCATTGGACTTGAGCAGATTTTCATGGGTATCGAAGCCGTTGATATGGCCATCGTCCAGCACCAGAATGCGGTCGGCGTCCTGGACGCTGGAGATGCGCTGTGCAATGATGATTTTGGTCGTGCCGGGAATTTCCCGGGCAAAAGCCGCACGGATTCTGGAATCGGTAGCGGTATCCACGGCGGAAGTGGAGTCATCCAGAATCAGCACCTTGGGATGCTTGAGCAGAGCCCGGGCGATGCACAGCCGCTGCTTCTGACCGCCGGAGACATTGGCACCGCCCCGCTCGATACGGGTATGATAGCCGTCGGGCAGCCGATCAATGAATTCATCGGCACAGGCGGCCTGACAGGCCTGGATACATGCCTCATCCGTGGCGTTGGGATCACCCCAGCGCAGGTTATCCAGGATGGTGCCGGAGAAGAGGGTGTTCTTTTGCAGTACGACAGAAACCTGGTTGCGCAGGGCCTCCATATCGTATTCCCGCACGTCCCGGCCGCCGACCCGTACACTTCCTTGGTCCACGTCGTACAGGCGGCAGATCAAATTCACCAGGGAGCTCTTGCCTGAGCCGGTGCCGCCGATGACGCCGATGGTCTCACCGGAACGGATATGCAGGTCAATGTCGGACAGGGCGTTTTTCCCGCTGCCGTGCTTATAGGAGAAGTTTACATGGTCGAAGTCGATGCTGCCGTCGGTCACTTCCGTAACCGGGTGCTCCGGATTGTGCAGATCGGGGGTTTCTTCCAGTACTTCCTGGATTCGGCGGATGCTGGCCATGGACATGGAGATCATGACGATTACCATGGAGAGCATCATCAGGCTCATCAGCAGGGCCATGACATAGCTGAACAAACTGGTGAGATCTCCGGAGGACATGCTGCCTCCCACGATGAACTGCGCGCCCAGCCAGGAGACCATGATGATGCAAAAATAGATTGCGGTCATCATAGCGGGGTTATTGAAGGCCAGCAGTCCTTCCGCTTTGACGAACAGGCGGTAAAGGTTGGCGGAGGCCGTCTCAAACTTTTCGTTTTCATGCTGTTCCCGCACGAAGGCCTTGACGACCCGGATGGCGGAGATGTTTTCCTGCACACTGGCGTTGAGGTCGTCATAGCGGCGGAAGACTTCGTTGAAAATCTTCATGGTGACGACCATGATGCAGCCGAGGACTGCGATGAGGAAGATAACAGCGATCAGGAACATCAGGCTCAGCTTGGGACTGATGATCAGGCACATGATGTAGCTGAAGATAAAAGTCAAAGGGGCACGGACTGCTACCCGAATGACCATCATGAAGGCATTTTGCACATTGGTGATATCTGTGGTCATCCGGGTCACCAGACCGGGGACGCTGAACTTATCAATGTTGGAAAAGGAGAAGGTCTGAATATTGCGATAGATGGCCTCCCGCAGGTTGGCTGCCAGTCCGGAGGAAGCTCTGGCTGCGGCTTTACCGGCCAGAGCGGCGAATACCAATCCCAAGAAAGCCATTACTACCATCAAAGCGCCATAACGGTAAACCGTTGGCAGATTGGCCTGCTCCAGACCACGGTCAATGATGATGGCCGTGATAAAGGGAAGCAGAATATCCATCGCCACTTCCAGGGTAGTCATTCCGATGCACAGCAGGGCGTCCTTCTTGAAGCGGCCCAGCTGGCGCAAGATCATGTTCATGTTTTGATTGCCTCCTTTTGTCGTTGTTGAATGAGGTCGGCCAAGTGGTGCAGCATTTTCTTTTGCAGGCAGTCCAGTGTGGCCAGCTCCTCCGGGGAAAAACAGCTGTACATTTCACCTTCAATGGCACGAATGGTATCATCCAGGAATTCCTGGACCTGCACCCCTTTTTCCGTGGGATAAAGAAGCTTGCGGCGGTCATCGACGGCACAGGTTTCCGTTCGGATGTAGCCTTTTTCCCGCAGGCGTTTGAGCATACCGGACAGCGTGGCCATGGAATAGCCGAAGTCGCGGTGGATTGCCGTCAGGGAGGTTCCGTGCTCACGGTGACGGAGAATGTACTGCAGAATATGAGCCTGCACAGCGGTCAACGCGGCCGGAGACATGGATTGATTGGCCAAGAGTTCCATTTGGATGCAGATCAGCCGATTGTCCCGAATGATTTGCCCGCAGTTGCATGGTTCCTTCATGAGAATGCCCCCCTTTCTAAAATACTTAGGATGAAAATGATTTGCCTGCTTGTTTTTATAACACAAACTTACTTGCATGTGAAATTCAAGTATGCTATATTCTATAAAAAACATTTATTGTTTCTTGAGATTGCACAAATCCGTGCTGGAGAAGGAGGGGGATTTTTTGAATACCACACAATTGGAATGCTTTACAGCGGTAGCCAATTTCCTCAATTTTTCCCGGGCGGCAGAGCACCTGCGCATCACGCAGCCTGCCGTGAGCCATCAGATCAATGCCCTGGAAGATGAGCTGGGGGTGAAGCTGTTTCTTCGAACCAGCAAGAGTGTGCGGCTGACCCAGGAGGGATACCAGTTTCTGCAGTATGCAGGAGAGATCCTGAAGCTGACCCAGTTGTCCAAGGCGCGCATGAAGGAATCCTGTCAGGCAGCTCCGCTGCGGCTGGTGATTGGGTGCCGGAATGCCGCGGAACTGCGGTTCCTGCGTCCGGCGCTGGAGCGGCTGCGCCAGGAGAGGCCGGAGGTGCTGCCGGTGCTGCGGCTGATTCCCTTTGACTCTGTGGAAAACCTTTTGGCGGAAGGAGATGTGCATTTAATTTTCTCGTTCCGGGAATCCACCCTGCCCAAGGCGCGGTACCGGGAGCTGGTGCGGTGTCCGGTGGTATGTGTGTGCAGCAATACCCATCCGCTGGCGGTGCGTTCCTCGGTCAGCGCGGAAGATCTGCAGCAGGCCGGACGGATTGCCACCTGTCGTCCCCCGGCCTATCCGGCGCCGTTGTTTGCGGTACAGAGTCAGGTGATCGGAAACCGGGAGACCCGAGAGATTTTGTTTTGTGATCATCAGGAGGTGCTGTTTTCCCTGGTGGAGACAGGATATGCCTTTGCGGTGACATCAGATATTCCCAATACCCGGATTCCCGGGTTGACCTACATCCCGATGCCGGAATATCCGCCGCTGTCCTTTGGAGCGGTCTATTTATCAGGGGGAAACAACCGGCTGCTGCGGGACTTTCTCACGATGCTGGAAGAAAGCTTGCAGCCGATGGCTGAGCAGGGTAAATGAAAAAATCCGCAGGCGCACGGAGTGATTCTCCATGTGCCTGCGGATTTATCGAATGAAATTGTTGAAAAAATCGGGCTGAAAAGAGAGAACAAACGGGGGTGTTTGGGTGAACCAGGTCCTTCAGACTTACCCAAGCGGTATTGGGGATGCGGTTTCTGCGGTATATTGAGCGCTTCGCCCTGCACGGCTGTACGGGGATCTCCGGGTGCTGTAGGAAATGAATACGATATATTACCATGAATTGCTGTCCGGGGCAATGGCATCTGCGGGTTGAAATTTTGGACGGAATCCGGTATGATGAAAAAAATGACGAATAGAAAGGAATCTGACCATGATTGAGCAGATGCTGGCATATAACCGGGAGTTTGTAAAGAGTGAAGCCTATAAGCAGTTTCAGACCAGCAAATATCCCGACAAGAAAATCGCGATTCTCACCTGCATGGATACCCGGCTGGTGGAACTGCTGCCTGCGGCATTGGGCATCCGAAACGGAGACGTGAAGATGATCAAAAATGCCGGCGGCATGATTACCGGACCGTTTGACAGTGCCGTGCGCAGTCTGCTGGTTGGAATTGTGGAGTTGGGCGTGGAAGAGGTTATGGTGATTGGCCATACCGATTGCGGCGTTTCCCACATCAATGCGGATATGATGATTCATCATCTGATCCAGCGGGGCGTTTCCCAGGATCATATTGATATGATGCGCTACTGCGGAATTGACTTTGAAGCCTGGCTGCGTGGCTTTGACTGTGTGGAATCCTCTGTGGAGGAGACGGTAGACCTGCTGCGCAACCACCCCCTGATGCCCAAGGATGTTGTCATCAAAGGATACGTCATCAATACGGAGACCGGCGAACTGATTCCCCAGGAGCATCTGCGCTGAATTCCATTGCTACATCCAAGACCGCCCGGATGGCAGGTTAGTCATCCGGGCGGCGTTTTATGGCATTACCAGAAAAATCCGCCGGACCGATTCTTACGGTCCGGCGGATTTTTTATTCTGCAATCAGGTGCGCAGGACATCCAGCGCGGACAGTGCAAAGCCCTGGAAGCCGCGCTCTTTGAGCAAGGCCTCGACTTCCTCCAAAGAAGGAAGAGACGGCATGGCGCCCATCCGGGAGACGGTAATGGCAGCGGTATGGCTGGCAAAAGCCAGAGCATTTTCCAGACTCAAACCGATGGTCAAACCCACGGAGAGGGCACCCACAAAAGAATCCCCCGCGGCGGTGGGATCTGCCACATGGCTCATCTTGACGCAGGGAATGCGGCGAATTCCGTCTGCTTCCACCACTGCGGAGCCATTGGAGCCCAGAGTAATAATGACATGCTCCACGCCCTTGTCCCGCAGGGCGGCGGCAATGCGGGCGAGATCCTCCGGGCAGATAACGCCGTTTTCCATGTTCAGGGGGAGACCGGTCTCCATAGCGGCTTCCTGCTCGTTGGGTGTCAGATAGGTAACCAGGCTCAGCAATTCATCATCCAGATCGGTGGCAGGGGCGGGATTGAGCATTACGGGAACTCCCGCATCCCGGGCCCACCGTGCTACGGCGCGGTTCACCTCCAGGGGGATTTCCAGCTGAAGCAGGACCATATCGTAAGTAGCGATCTCCTGCTGAATCCAGGAAACCTCCTCCACAGTCAGGGTGCGGTTGGCTCCCGGAATGACGACAATTCGATTTTGCGCGGTGTGTTCGGTCACTTCCAGGGTAACATGGCCCACGCCGGAGGTTACATCCCGACGTACCAATACACGGCTGACGTCCACACCGTCGGCCTGGGGCGTTTTCAACAGAGCTTTGCCGAAAAGATCATCCCCCACACAACCCATCATGGTAACATCGGCTCCCAACCGGGCGCACTGCAGAGCTTGATTGGCGCCTTTTCCGCCGGGAGCCATATGGAAGGACTTGCCATATACGGTTTGACCGGAGCGGGGGACCTGCTCCGTGGTGGCAATCACGTCCATTACAAAACTGCCTACAACAAGAATCCGAGGTTTTCTATGCATGGTGCTGATTACTCCTGTTAGCCAAGTGTACTGACACCATTATAGAACTTTGTGCAAAAAATACAAGCCTTTTTGGGAAAGTTAAAAGATAAACGATTAAATTTGATGAAAAACAACGTATTTTTAACATAACTTAACCAATTGCACCAGTGCCTTCGGTGTGCACTCCCACATATCCTGTCTGTTCTACCAGAGATTGTCCCTGGGGAGAGCAAATCCATGTAAGGAAGGCGCGCAGGGTCGCATCCGTTTCCTGAGGCGGCGGCTGACCAATGGGAGCGGCAGTCACGGCGTAAAAATAGGAGGAGAGGGGATAGGTTCCATCCCGAATGGTTTCCTGCGTGGGGTAGATACCATCCAGGGCCAGGAGACGGATTTCCTCGCTGGTGACCAGCTCCGTGGCATAGAAGCGGAAGGAGAAGCCAATGGCGTTGGAAAAATTGCGGTAATCGGCAACGCTTCGAATGATGCCGTCCATAGCGGAGATTCGGTTCTCCTGTTCCGGTTCCATCAGGGGCTGGTCTGCCATCAGGGCTTGCAGGGCGGTCTGGCTTCCGCTGTTTTCCGCCCGCTGATAGGCCCGGATGGATTGATTCCGCCCGCCTACCTGACTCCAGTTGGTGATCTTGCCGGAGTAAATGCCCTGGATTTCCTCTACGCTCAGTCCTGTGACCGGGTTGCGGCTGTTGACGAAAAAGACGAAGGCTTCCCGGCCGATGGGGGTCAGGTGGAGGGTCATACCCAGCGCTTCCGCCTGCGCCAGCTGATCGGCGGAGGGCGCAGCGGCAAAGATCAGGTCGGTTTCCCGGCGCATCAGGCGCTCATAGGCGTTGACCGTATTGGTGCAGGCAATGAGACCGGCATAGGGACTGTCGCTGCCACCGGCATAGAGGGGATACTCTCCCTCCGGCCAGACCGCCTGGACAAAGGCGGCATAGACCGGATAAAGTGCCGTGGCACCGTCGAGCCACAGGTGCCGGGCAGTAACCTCGTCCCATTGCAGTGTGGCTGGCTCTGGCAGTACTGCCGCACGGGAGTCGGGGGCAAAGGGCTGGTAGTCCTGGAGCAGCAGCGTTCGGTCATCCAGGGTGGGAAGCTGGGCGCAGTAGGCGCCCCAGCCCATCCACGCCGCGGCTCCCAGACATACCAGGGCGAACGCGGCTGTGATTCCGTGCCGTCCCCGGGGGCCCGGACGGCACCAGTGGCGCAGCAGCGCAGCGAGGATTCCGGCGGCAGCGACGCTCAGCAAGGGCAACAGAACATAGAGCGGGACAAGCCCGCTCAGCAGGGCCAGGAAGAGGAGGAAGCTCAGAGGAATCCCGACCAGAAGCAGCAGCAGTATCCATCCCAGGACGGTGCCCAGGGTCCGCAAAATACGCTTGAGCGTAGGTGTCATGCAAGATTCCCCCGTTCCTGATCCACCCGGCGGCGCAGCTCTACCAAATCGAAGGAGGAGCACAGCCGCTCGTTTTCCTGGTTGAGCGCCCGGTAGTGCTGGGAGAGGAGGTTTTGCTGGATGCGGCAGCCCCGGTAGGTTTCCACTGTCCGCCACCACACGCGGCCGCCCATGGTTTTCGGATAATGCGGGGTCAAGTCCTGAAACGCCAGAGCCTGGATCATGTCAGCCGCATCACCGCCCAGCAATCCGGCCAGTACCTGACTGCCGGAGAAAATGGAACACAGGGCGGCGGCGCCCATCCAGCCCAGGGAGGAACGTCCTTTTTCAATCTCTACCAGAGTTTTTTTGGATAAGCCCAGAGCCCGGGCCATGGCCTCCTGGGTGAGGCCGTATTCCGTCCGCACCAGTTTGAGTTGGTGATTCATAAGATCTACAAAGGTGTCCCGATCCATGGAAATCCCTCCCTTATGGTGTAATTTTACACTATAAGGGAGGGCGCGTCAAGAAAAAACACGCCCGCACAGCTCTTGTGCGGGCGTGTGAAAATGGAGAGAAATCAGCTGCGGTTGCCGGAGTTGGTGGTGTCCTTGAGCAGCACGTCGTGGGCGCCGCCCTCCACAATGGAGACGGAGGAGACCAGAGTGAGCTTGGCCTTTTCCCGCAGCTCGGGAATGGTCAGTGCACCGCAGTTGCACATGGTGGAGCGGATCTTGGCCAGGGTGGTAGCCATGCCGTCGCTCAGGGAACCGGCATAGGGCACGTAGGAGTCCACGCCTTCTTCGAAGGAGAGCTTGGCTGCGCCGCCCAGGTCGTAACGCTGCCAGTTCCGGGCACGGGCGCTGCCCTCGCCCCAGTACTCCTTCATATAGCTGCCGCCAATCAGGACCTTGCTGGTGGGGGACTCGTCAAACCGGGAGAAGTACCGGCCCAGCATGCAGAAGTCGGCGCCCATGGCCAGGGCCAGGGTGATGTGATAATCCTGCACGATGCCGCCGTCAGCGCAGATGGGGACATAGATGCCGGTCTCTTCAAAGTACTTGTCCCGCTCGGCTGCCACATCGATAACGGCAGTGGCCTGTCCGCGGCCGATGCCCTTGGTCTCGCGGGTGATGCAGATGGAACCGCCGCCGATGCCGATCTTGACGAAGTCGGCTCCGGCGTCTGCCAGGAAGCGGAAGCCCTCGCCGTCCACCACGTTGCCGGCGCCCACCTTCACGGTGTCGCCGTAGTGGTCGCGGATCCACTTGAGGGTCCGGGCCTGCCACTCGGAGTAGCCCTCGGAGGAGTCAATGACCAGCACATCCACGCCGGCTTCCACCAGGGCGGGAACCCGCTCGGCATAGTCCCGGGTGTTGATGCCGGCACCGACTACATAGCGCTTCTGGGAGTCCAGCAGCTCCAGGGGGTTGCCCTTGTGGGAGTCATAGTCCTTGCGGAACACGAAGCTCACCAGATGGCCGTCGGCGGAGACGATGGGCAGGGCGTTGAGCTTGTGGTCCCAGATGATGTCGTTGGCCACCTTCAGGCTGGTGCCCTCGGGAGCGGTAATCAGCTTTTCGGCCGGGGTCATGAACTCTGCCACGGGCGTGGAGGCATCCATACGGCTGACGCGGTAGTCCCGGCTGGTGACCAGGCCCAGCAGCTTGCCGGTGCCGGTACCGTCGTCGGTGACGGCCATAGTGGAGTGGCCGGTGCGCTCCTTGAGGGCCAGCACGTCGGCCAGAGTGTTGCCCACACGCAGGTTGGAGTCGCTGACCACAAAGCCGGCCTTGTAGTTTTTCACCTTGCGGACCATCTCGGCCTGCTGGTCAATGGGCTGGGAGACATAGATGAAGGCGATGCCGCCCTCGCGGGCCAGGCCAATGCCCATCTTCTCACCGGAGACGGCCTGCATGACGGCGGAGACCATGGGGACGTTCATGGTCAGGGCGGGGGTCTCTCCCTTGCGGAACTTCACCACCGGCGTCTGCAGAGAGACGTTGGCGGGAATGCATTCGGAGGAAGAATAACCGGGGACCAGCAGATACTCACTGAAGGTACGGGAAGGCTCTTTGAAAAAGTAGGCCATGGCAAAAACCTCATTTCGTTAGATTTGTGGGACCGGACGCCCATGCGTCACAGGTCCAGCCGCAGGTAAACGGTGTTGTCCAGGGGACTGTCGTTGTAGCGGGGGATGTCAATAAAGCCGAAGCGGTGGTACATGGCAATGGCGGTATCCAGAAAGGGCAGTGTGTCCAGGAACATCTGCCGGTATCCCAGGGCGCGGGCATCGGCCAGAATGGTTTCCACCAGAGTGTGGGCGATACCGCAGCCCCGGAAGGCGGGACGGACGTAGAGCCGCTTCATCTCACAGCGCGACGCGTCCATCCGCCGCAGGCCGATGCAGCCCGCATCCTGCCCGTCCGCCCGGGCTAAATACAGCATTCCCCCGGGCGGGCCGTATTTTTGTTCCAGATGTGCCACTTCCTGGTCATAGTGTTGCAGCTCCAGGTAGGACGCGAAGGCGGGATCTTCCCGCACCAGCATGTCCGTATACTCGGCAAACAACGCGCCGATGGCCTGGGGATATTCACATCCGGGCAGCAGTTCCAGCTGCATGGCACATTCCTCCGCTTCTCAAATGGTTTCACCCATTATACCCGTTGGGACGGGCTGTGTCAAAGTGAAAAATACGCTTTTGCGGATTCGAACAGGTTCAGTTCATAATCGCCGGGCACGTTGCGGTACAGGGCCGGACCGATCCGCTCGGAGTGGCCCATCTTGCCCAGAACCCGGCCGTCGGGAGAGGTGATGCCCTCAATGGCCCAGACGGAGCCGTTGGGGTTGACATCCACATCCATGGAGGGGGCACCGCTCAGGTCCACATACTGCGTGGCGATCTGTCCGTTTTCCAGGAGCTGCTCCAGCAGAGCATCGGAGCAGAGGAAGCGGCCCTCGCCGTGGGAGATGGGGACATTGACCACGTCGCCCACCTGCCGTCCGGCCAGCCAGGGGGAGCGGTTGGAGGCGATGCGGGTACGGACAATGCGGGACTGGTGCCGGCCGATGACGTTGAAGCTCAGGGTGGGGCAGGTGTCGTCGGTGTCAATGATCTCGCCGTAGGGGACCAGACCCAGCTTGATGAGGGCCTGGAAGCCGTTGCAGATACCCAGCATCAAGCCGTCCCGGTTTTTCAACAGCTCCATGGTGGCCTCGGAGACCGCGGGGTTGCGGAAGAAGGCCGTGATGAACTTGCCGGAGCCGTCGGGCTCGTCGCCACCGGAGAAGCCGCCGGGGACGAAGATGATCTGGCTCTGACGGGCAGCCTGGGCAAACCGGGCGGCGGAGTCCGCCACATCTGCGGCGGTCTGGTTGGTCAGGACCAGGATCTCCGGGGTCAAACCCGCCCGTTCCACAGCCCGGGCACTGTCGTACTCGCAGTTGGTACCGGGGAAAACGGGGATGAGCACCTTGGGCTGCGTGCAGCCCACCCGGGGAGCCGGACGGGTGAAGGCGGGAGCTTCCGCCGTGGGGATGGGTGCCGTGCCGGCGTCGGCGCGGTTGGGATAGACGTTCTCCAGCACACCCTCGTTAAGAGACAGCAGCTCCGCAATGGAGGCAGTCTCGCCGCCCAACGTTACCTGGGTTTCGGCGGTGGTGACACCCAGCTTCACTGCACAGGCAAGGTCCAATTCCTCCGTCACTTCCGCCACGATGGCGCCGGGGAGCGGCGTGTACCAATCCTGGAAAGCGCCGCTTTCAGCAAAGCCGATGTTGTTGCCGAAGGACATGTTCATGACGGCTTCTGCCGCACCGTGCTCCACGGCCCAGGCGGCGGCTACCTTGCCCTGGGCATGCAGCTGGCTCAGAGCAGCCCAGGCAGCTTTCTTCTCTGCAATGTTGCTGCCGGAGAAGAGATACACGCTGTGGCCCGCGGCCTTGAACTCGGGAGAGAGAACCTGTCCGGCCTTGGAGGGGGCAATGGCGAAGGAGATCAGCGTGGGCGGGACATCCATATCCAGGAAGGAGCCGGACATGGAGTCCTTGCCGCCGATGGCGGCGATGTTCAGATCCAGCTGGGCATCGAGAGCACCCAGCAGGGCGGAGAAGGGCTTGCCCCAGCGCAGGGGCTCTTCCCGAAGCTTTTCAAAGTATTCCTGGAAGGTGAGGTAGGCGGTGGTCACGTCGCAGCCGGCGGCAGCCAGTTTGGCAACGGAGGTCAGGACGGATTCATAGGCACCGGTGTAGGGATCCGCGGACATCCGGTCGGGATCAAAGCCCCAGGCCATGACGGAGCAGTCCTCCGTCTCCTGGCCCGGCAGTACCGGCAGCAGTGCTGCCATGGCCTGGGTCGGGGTACGCTGGTACTTGCCGCCGAAGGGCATGAGCACGCTGCCCGCGCCGATGGTGGAGTCAAACCGCTCGGAAAGGCCCCGGCGGGAGGCACAGGTGAGGCTTCCGGCCATCTCCCGCAGGGAGGAGAACAGAGGCTGGGCAAGGCTGGAACGGTCTGCCGCCTTCACGGCCACCTGGGTGTGCTTGACAGCGCCGTTGGTATCCAGGAAGGCACGGCTCAGATTCACAATGGTCTGGCCCTGCCAGTGCATGACCATGCGGGGGCTTTCTGTGACCACAGCCACCCGGTAGGCTTCCAGATTCTCCCGCTGGGCGGCGGTGATGAAGGTGTCGGCATCCTGCGCCGCCACGACGACGGCCATGCGCTCCTGGGATTCGGAGATGGCCAGCTCAGTGCCGTCCAGACCCTCGTACTTTTTCCGCACGGCGTCCAGCTCGATTTCCAGGCCGTCGGCCAGCTCGCCGATGGCCACGGACACGCCGCCGGCGCCGAAGTCGTTGCAGCGCTTGATGAGGCGAGTGACATTGCCGTCCCGGAACAACCGCTGGATCTTCCGCTCCTCCGGGGCGTTGCCCTTTTGGACCTCGGAGGCCATGGTGGTCAGAGACTTGCGGTTATGGCTCTTGGAAGAGCCGGTGGCACCGCCGATGCCGTCCCGGCCGGTGCGACCGCCCAGCAGAATCACCACGTCGCCGGGGGCGGGACGCTCCCGGACCACATTGTCTGCCGGCGCGGCGCCTACTACGGCACCCACTTCCAGGTGCTTGGCCACATAGCCGGGATGGTAGACCTCACTGACCTGGCCGGTGGCAAGGCCGATCTGGTTGCCGTAGGAGGAGTAGCCCGCCGCGGCGGTCTGGGCCAGCTTGCGCTGGGGGAGCTTGCCGGGAATGGTTTCGGAGACCGGCGTGCGGGGATCCCCGCAGCCGGTGACCCGCATGGCCTGATAGACGTAAGCACGGCCGGAGAGGGGGTCCCGGATGCATCCGCCGATGCAGGTGGCGGCGCCGCCGAAGGGCTCGATTTCCGTGGGATGGTTGTGGGTTTCATTCTTGAACATCAGCAGCCAGTCCTGGGCTTCGCCGTTGACCGTGGCTGTGACATGGATAGAGCAGGCATTGATCTCCTCGCTCTGGTCGAGGTTGGAAAGCAGACCGCGCTTCTTGAGCACCTTGGCACCGATGGTGGCCATGTCCATCAGGGTCTGGGGACGTACGGCTGCCTTCTCGGGGCCGTAGACCTCTTCCCGGGCGGACAGGTAACGCTGATAGGCCTTCTGCGTGGCCTCGTCCAGCACCTCCACCGTATCGATGTGGGTGGAGAAGGTGGTGTGGCGGCAGTGATCGGACCAATAGGTGTCCACCACCCGGATTTCCGTGATGGTGGGGTCCCGGTGTTCCTCGTCCCGGAAGTGGGCCTGGAGGAACTTCAGGTCGTCCAGGTCCATGGCAAGCCCCAGCTGATCCAGCAGCTCGGCAAGACCGGCTTCATCCAGAGCGGTAAAGCCGGTGACGGTCTCCACACTGGTGGGCACATCATAGTCCACCTGAAGGGTATCCACGGGCTCCAGACCGGCTTCCCGGGCCTCCACAGGGTTGATGACGTAATGCTTGATCTTCTCCACGTCTTCCGGCGTCAGTTCGCCGGAGAGCAGGTATACCTTGGCGGTGCGCACGGCAGGACGGTCCCCCTGGGTCATCAGCTGGATGCAGGCCCGGGCGGAGTCTGCCCGCTGGTCGAACTGGCCGGGCAGATACTCCACGGCGAAGGCGGTGTAGTCACCGGCGGGGAGGGCGGCGGTGGCGTCGTCCACCTGGGGCTCGGAGAACACAGTCTGCACGGCCCGCTGGAAGACATCTGCTTCCAGGCCTTCCACGTCATAGCGGTTAATGAGGCGCACGCCGGTCAGGGAAGAGATTCCCAGCAGAGTCCGCAGCTCGTTCAAAAGGCTTTTGGCCTCCTGACGCAGAGCGGGCTTTTTTTCCACATAAATGCGTCGTACCATATTTAGCCCTCCATTGCGCGCATGGCCCGCTGGCCAATATCGCGGCGCATATATTTTCCGGAAAATGCTACCGTGTCGGCAGCGGCGTAGGCGTCGGAAAGCGCCTGCGCCAGAGTGGGAGCCGTGGCAGTGATGCCCAGGACCCGGCCGCCGCTGGTGACCAGGGTGCCGTCCGCCGTCCGCTTGTCACCGGCGTGGTAGCAGGTGACATTGGCCGGGAAGGCGGCGGGGAAGGTGATGGGCAGGCCTTTTTCATAGTGGCTGGGATAGCCGCCGGAGGCCAGAATCACGCAGGCCGCGGCACCGTCGGACCACTCCACGGTGAGATCCGCCAGAGTTTCCGCTTCGACTGCCTGCATAATCGTCAGCAGATCGGTTTTCAGAAGAGGCAGTACCACCTGAGTCTCGGGGTCGCCGAAGCGGCAGTTGTACTCGATGACCTTGGGGCCGTCGGGCGTGAGCATGAGACCGAAGTACAGGCAGCCCTTGAAGGGGCAGCCCTCCGCCCGCATAGCCGCCAGAGTGGGCAGGAAGATGGTTTCCATGCAGACCTGAGCGATCTCGGGGGTGTAGTAGGGGTTGGGGGCCACGGTGCCCATGCCGCCGGTGTTGAGACCGGTGTCGCCGTCTCCGGCCCGCTTGTGATCCATGGAGGAAACCATGGGGACGATGGCGGTGCCGTCGGTGAAGGCCAGCACGCTGACCTCGGGGCCGGTGAGAAACTCCTCCACCACGATCTCCCGTCCGGAGTCGCCGAAGGCCCGGTCTTCCATGATGGTCTTTACAGCGGCCTCCGCCTCTTCCAGGTTCTGAGGAATCAGCACGCCCTTGCCCAGGGCCAGACCGTCGGCCTTGACCACAATGGGGAAGGAGGCGGTGCGCAGATAGGAAAGCGCCTTGGCCGGATCGTCAAAGACCTGATAGGAGGCGGTGGGGATGTGATATTTGTGCATCAGGTTCTTGGAAAAGACTTTGCTGCTCTCAATCCGGGCGGCCTTGGCATCAGGGCCGAAGCAGGGGATTCCCACCTCATGGAGCCGGTCCACACAGCCCAGGGCCAGGGGATCGTCGGGGGCGACCACGGCGAAGTCCACGGCGTGGGCTTTGGCAAAGTCCACAATGGCATCGATGTCCTTGGCTCCGATCTCGGGGACGCACACGGCGTCGGCAGCGATGCCGCCGTTGCCGGGCAGAGCGTAGATGGTCTCCACAGCGGGATTTTCCCGCAGTTTTTTGATAATGGCGTGTTCGCGGCCTCCGCCGCCGACTACCAGTAATTTCATAGCAACCTCCAAGGCCTTATTTCCAAATCGGATGAATACCCACAAGGGGAAAACCGAGGGGGAGCGGACTCCCCCTCGAATCGGTTAGTGGTGGAACAGGCGCATGCCGGTGAAGCACATGGTCATGTTGTACTTGTCCGCCGTGGCGATGACGTGATCGTCCCGAATGCTGCCGCCGGGCTCGGCGATATAGGCGGCGCCGGACTTGCGGGCCCGCTCCACATTGTCGCCGAAGGGGAAGAAGGCATCGGAACCCACGGTCACTCCGGTCTGGGTGGCGATCCAGGCTTTCTTTTCCTCCGCCGTCAGCACCTCGGGCTTGACGGTGAAGGTCTGCTGCCACACGCCGTCGGCCAGAATGTCCTCGTACTCGTCGGAAGTATAGATATCGATGGCGTTGTCCCGGTCGGGGCGGCGGATGCCCTCCACAAACTGGAGGCCCAGGACCTTGGGATGCTGGCGCAGGTACCAGTTGTCGGCCTTATTGCCGGCCAGACGCGTGCAGTGGATGCGGCTCTGCTGGCCGGCGCCTACGCCGATGGCCTGTCCGTCCTTGACGTAGCACACGGAGTTGGACTGGGTGTACTTGAGGGTGATGAGGGCCACGATCATATCTACCTTGGCCTGCTGGGGCAGGTCGTGGTTCTGGGTCACGATGTTGGTGAGCAGGGACTCATCGATTTTGAAGTTGTTGCGGCCCTGCTGGAAGGTGACGCCGAAGACGTCCTTGTACTCCTGGGGAGCGGGGACATAGTCCGGGTCGATTTGAACCACGTTGTAGTTGCCCTTCTTCTTGGTTTTGAGGATCTCCAGGGCCTCGTCGGTATAGCCGGGGGCAATGATGCCGTCGGAGACCTCATACTTGAGGTACTGCGCAGTGGCGGCATCGCACACATCGGACAGGGCCGCCCAGTCGCCGTAAGAGCACAGCCGGTCGGCACCCCGGGCCCGGATATAGGCGCAGGCAATGGGGGAGAGCTCCGCGTCGGGCTCCACGAAATAGATCTTCTTGTCCACCTCGCTCAGAGGAAGGCCCACAGCGGCGCCGGCGGGGGAGACATGCTTGAAGCTGGCGGCGGCGGGCAGGCCGGTGGCGGCCTTGAGTTCCCGGACCAACTGCCAGGAGTTCAGAGCGTCGAGAAAGTTGATGTAGCCGGGCTTGCCGTTGAGCACGGTGATGGGCAGATCACTGCCGTCCCGCATGAAGATCCGGGAGGGCTTTTGATTGGGGTTGCAGCCGTATTTGAGTTCCAGTTCGTTCATATCGCCCGCTCCTTTACTGATGTTTGTTGAAGATCCGCTGGGTGAAGGTGTCGGATGCCAGGTCCGTAAAGCGGACGAAGAGGGAGATCTTGTTGGCCTCGTTGAGGCTCTCCCAAAGGGCCGCGGCAAAGGTATCGATATCGCCGGTAATGGCCACCCGCTCGGGCTCCCCCTGGAAGGTGGGGATGGGGTTGCCGTCGGTGACATAGGTGTGCAGGAAGTGGCCCACGCCCGGCAGGGCGGGATACTCAAAGGTCTGACGCACACAGGCGGAGCCCTCGGCGTCGGCGGACTTCAGGATGGAGAGCTTGTAGCTGCCGTCGGGGCTGAGCAGGCCGGAAATCCGGGGCGTCCAGTTGGGGCCGTCGGGCTCAAATTCCCGGGTGCGCAGGGCCTGTTCCATGGGCAGGCCTTTTTTCAGGTAGTCCCGGATGGTGTCGGTCTGGTCGCCGTTGGTGACGATCAGGCCCCGGCCGAACTGCCGGACGGGATGGTAGATGATGAGGCTGGGGTCTTCCAGCTTGGAGGGATCGTAGGCCTCGGTGCGGATGCCGTCGGGCTCCTCCACGAAGATCCGGTTGCGGCTGTTGGCGCTGCGGCCCATGATGAAGTAGGCGGTCACGGCATGCTTGCCGTCAGGCGTCTGGCCCAGGACGATGCCCCGACCGGGGTAAGGATTGCTGCGCAGCAGCTCCGTCAGATCGTTTACAGCATAGATATCCATGAACTCATTCCCTCTCTTTCAAAACTTCTGCGCTGAGCAGTTCTGCCGCCTGGGGCAGGAGAATCCACTCCGCCTGTTCCATCACCCGGCGCTGGAGAACCTCCGGCGTATCATCGGGCAGGACTTCCACAGCCTTTTGCAGCAGGATCCGTCCGCCGTCGGGGATCTCGTTGACCAGATGGACTGTCGCGCCGGTGACCTTCACGCCCCGCTCCAGAGCCGCCTCATGGACTTTGAGTCCATAATAGCCCTTGCCGCAGAAGGCAGGGATCAGGGAGGGGTGGACGTTAAGGATGCGCTCAGGCCAGCGGGCCACAAAATCCGCCGAGAGGATGGAGAGGAATCCGGCCAGGACGATGAGGTCCACCCGGTATTCCGCCAGCTTGAGAGAAAGCGTGCGCTCAAAGGCCTCCTGGCTCATCTGCTTGCGGGGCACCGCCACAGCGGGTACGCCGTGGTTGGCGGCCCGGGTCAGGGCGTAGGCGCTTTCGTTGCTGGCGCACACCAGTACGATCTCACCGTGGGGGATAGCACCGGATTCCTGGGCTTTGAGCAGAGCCTCCAGATTGGTGCCGCCGCCGGAGACAAAGACGGCGATACGGGCCTTGCTCAGCATACGATCACCCGCTCTTCGCCCTTTACGATCTCACCGATGGCGTAGGCGTCGCAGCCTTCGGCGTGCAGGGCAGCCAGAGCCTTGTCCGCGTCATCCCGGGCGACGATGACCGTCATGCCCACACCCATGTTATAGGTGTTGAACATGTCCCGCTGGGGGATGCTGCCCTGCTTCTGGAGCATGTGGAAAATCGGCGGAGTCTGGATGGCAGCGCCTTCAATTTTGGCGGTGAGGCCGTCGGGCAGGCAGCGGGGGATGTTCTCATAGAAGCCGCCGCCGGTGATGTGGCTGACGCCCCGGACATCAGCGGCCTTGAGGCAGGCCAGGACGGGCTTGACATAGATCTTCGTGGGCTCCAGCAGGGCCTCGCCCAGGGTCTTGCCCAGCTCGTCGGAATACATGCCCAGATCTGCGTGCTCCACATCGAACACCTTGCGCACCAGGGAGTAGCCGTTGGAGTGAATGCCGCTGGAGGGCAGGGCCAAAATCACATCGCCGGGCTGCATGGCATTGTGATCCAGGATCTTGCACTTGTCTACCACACCTACGGAGAAACCGGCCAGGTCGTAGTCCTCCGGGGCCATGATGCCGGGATGTTCCGCCGTCTCACCGCCGATGAGGGCGCAGCCGGCCTGGACGCAGCCTTCCGCCACGCCGGAGACCAGAGTGGCCACGGTGTGGGGATCGTTTTTGCCGATGGCGATGTAGTCCAGGAAGAACAGGGGCTTGGCGCCGCAGCAGATGATGTCGTTGACACACATGGCCACGCAGTCGATGCCCACGGTGTCGTGCTTGCCCAGAAGCTGGGCAATGCGGATCTTGGTGCCCACGCCGTCGGTGCCGGAGACCAGCACCGGCTCGCGCATGCCCGCAAGATCGGGGGCAAAGAGGCCGCCGAATCCGCCGATATCGGAAACCACACCGGGGATCATGGTCCGGGCCACATGCTCACGCATGAGACGGACACCCTCGTAGCCGGCTTCAATGTCCACGCCGGCTGCGGCGTAGGATGCAGAATGGGAGCGTTCCATAGAGAAGTCCTCCTGTCAAGTAAAGAATGGGAACGGGGGATTATTCCTTGCCCGTCCAGCAGTAAGTGCAGATCTTATCGCGGTCAATGCCGATGGCTTCCAGCAGGCCCTCCAGGGACTGATAGCCCAGAGAGTCAAAGCCCAGCTGCTTGCAGATGGTGCTCAGCAGGCACTGGCCCCGCTCCGTGCGGACATCGGCGTATTCTTCCAGGTGGTTCTGGCCTTCATCACCCTCCAGCTCCTGAACGGTGCGGCGGGCCAGCAGGTCCATGTCGGAATTGCTGCGGGAGAAGTTCAGGTACTTGCACCCGTACATGATGGGAGGACAGGCCGAGCGCATGTGGACTTCCGCTGCGCCGCTGTCATAGAGAAATTCCACAGTCTCCCGCAGCTGCGTGCCCCGGACAATGGAGTCGTCCACAAACAGCAGCTTTTTGCCCTCAATCAGTTCGGGAACCGGAATCTGCTTCATCTTGGCCACCTGGTTGCGGACCTCCTGATTGGTGGGCATGAAGGAACGGGGCCAGGTGGGGGTGTATTTCACGAAGGGACGGGCAAAGGGCTTGCCGCTGCGGTTGGCAAAGCCGATGGCGTGGGGAACACCGGAATCCGGCACACCGGCCACGTAGTCGACCTTCGGCAGCCGTCCCTGGGCGACTTCGTCCCGGGCCATGATCTCGCCGTTGCGGTAGCGCATGACCTCTACGTTGATACCCTCGTAATTGGAGTTGGGATAACCGTAGTAGGTCCACAAAAAGGCGCAGATACGCATCTGCTCTCCCGCGGGAGAAAGGGACTCACACCCCTCGGCAGTGATCCGCACAATTTCCTGGGGACCCAGTTCATAGCAGGTCTGGTAGCCCAGCTTCTGGTAGGCAAAGGACTCAAAGGAGACACAGTGTCCGTCCTCGTTTTTTCCCACCAGGACGGGCAGCCGCCCCAGCTTGTCCCGGGCGGCAATGATGCCCTCGGGGGTCAAAAGCAAAATGGTGGCGGAACCGTCAATGACATCCTGGGCATGCCGGATGCCCTCGACCAAGGAATCCGATTGGTTGATCAGAGCGGCGATGAGCTCGGACTCGTTGACCTTCCCATTGCTCATGGCCATGAACTGATGGCCGTGGTCGGAGAAGTAGGTGTTGACCAGCTCCTCGCTGTTGTTGATAATGCCCACGGTGGTGATGGCATACATGCCCAGATGGGAACGCACCAGCAGGGGCTGAGGATCTGTATCGGAGATGCAGCCGATGCCGCTGCAGCCATGGAATTCCGCCAGGTCCGATTCGAACTTGGTACGGAAGGGAGTGTTTTCGATGTTGTGGATCTGACGCTGGAAGCCGGTGGCTGCGTCATAGATGGCCATGCCGCCCCGCCGGGTGCCCAAGTGGGAGTGATAGTCCACGCCAAAAAAGATATCAAGTACACAATCCCGCTTGGAGATTGCACCAAAAAAACCGCCCATATTGTGTTTCTCCTGTTTTATGATTGCCTGCCTCCGCTGCGGCGGAGACTGCTGTGGCTCAATCAGAATAACCGGCACAGCCGGAATGCCGCTTCAAACGGCAAAAATGCGCTCGGCAGTGTGCTCAGTGTGCCAGCTCCTCCTGGAGGCGGGCTTCCTTTCCGGCGATCTGACGGGCCATTTCTGCACGGGCCTCGTCCAGCTTGGCGGCCAGGGCGTCGTCGCTGACGGCCAGGATTTCCGCTGCCAGCACCGCGGCGTTCTTCGCACCGCCCAAAGCCACGGTGGCCACGGGGATTCCGCTGGGCATCTGTACGGTGGACAGCAGCGCGTCCAGACCGTCTCCGGCGCCGCCCTTCATGGGGATTCCGATGACAGGCAGGGTGGAGTTGGCGGCAAATGCACCGGCCAAATGGGCCGCCATTCCTGCCGCGCAGATCAGCACGCCGAAGCCATTGCTGCGGGCCGCGGAGGCAAATTCCGCTGCTGCAGCAGGGGTCCGGTGGGCGCTGAGAATGTGCGCTTCAAAGGGGATGCCAAAGGCCTTGAGCTGCTCACAGGCACCCTTGACCACGGCCCAGTCGGAATCACTGCCCATAATCACCGCTACTTTTTTCATAGTTCTTCTCCTTTATATCCTCTATTTAAAATTTTGAATTTACAGCTTCTTGCGCATGACGGTATGACGGAAGATCCCGTCGGCAAAATACTCCGTGGAGCAGAAGACCGGTCTGCCGTCAATGTCATAGTCCACTTCATCCATATTCAGCAGGGGGGAGCCCATGGGAATCTGGAAAATTTCCGCCAGGGCAGCGTCTGCTACCGTGGGACGCAAATCCGTCAGGTCCAGGTAGGGATATACGCCGCAAAACTGCTGCAGGAAATGGAAAATAGGCAGTTTCAGGTCCTTGATGGTGTAGCTGCCCCGAATCAGAGACTTGTCGATGACGTCCTCACAATAAATGGCGGGACGGCCATCGGCTGTGCATAAGCGGGCGACCCGGATTATCGGTGCGCCTTCCTCCATCTGCAGCTGCTTGGCGATCTTTGCATCTGCCACGCCTTCCGACACCCATACGGAGGCGACCGCCGGCGTAAATCCGCTTTGGCGGATCATGTCCAGAAATTCCACCTCAATATCCATACGTGTTTGTACATTGAGGACATGGCGGTTGATGATCGTGCCCACGCCATGGCGGCGGGTGATGAAGCCCTCCCGCTCCAGAGAGGCCAGAATGTCCCGCAGCTGTGTGCGGCTGATGCCCAATTTTTCGGCCAGCACATTCTCACGGGGGAGGCGCTCGCTGTTGGCATATTCACCGTTTTTCATGGCGGACAGCAGGTTGGCCCGGATGGTTTTGGACTGGGTCGGCTGACTGCTCATTCCGTTCACCTCATTTTAAAAATAGATACTACCTATAAAGGTCGTACCTATTGTATCGAATTTGGGCGATCCCTGCAATTGACAAAACTGACAGTTTGCGGGGAACAAATTCCACAGAGCTTGTTCAGTGCGGGAGTTGGAAAAAATTCGTGTAATTTGACCGTGGACAACTGTCCGCGAAATGATATAATGACCAGGAGGCAGTGCCTCGCAATACTGAGATGATAGGATTGGATCGATGAAGAATATCATACTGATCGGGATGCCAGGCACCGGCAAGAGTGTAGTGGGCCGGGCCTTGGCACGGCGTCTGGGGTATACCTTTTTGGATGTGGATGACCGGATTGTGGAGCAGGCCGGAATGACCTTGCCGGAAATTCTTCGGACCCAGGGGCTGGAAGCGTTTTTGGAGATTGAAGGCCAGGTGGGACAGGCATTGGAATGCGAGAATACCGTGATTGCCACGGGAGGGAGCATGGTGCTGTCCCAGGCGGCTATGGAGCATTTGCGGGAAAATGGTGTCACCGTTTGGCTGGAAACGCCGCTTTCCCAAATCTGTGACCGGATGCCGGAGGATTTGACGGACCGGGGCATTGCCGCTGTGCCGGGGATGACGATTCGGCAGATTTATGAGCAGCGGGAGCCGCTGTATGCGCAGTATGCGGATGTGATTGTAGCCAGCCGGGACGGCGAGGACGACACGGCGCACCAAGTGGAGCAGATTCTGCGCACGGTGGGCATCCGGCTGTGAGAGCAGCACGGTGAAAAATTGACTGCGGAGAAAGCTGCCAAAAAGAGGCTGGAAAATCCTTTCCAGCCTCTTTTCCTTTCATATTAAAATTACCGTGCGGGATCAACTGAAAGAGCAGAGTTGTGGAAGGCCTTCAGGCGCGGCGGCGCGCCAGGGCCTGTTCCGCACGCTGAACCAGCCAGGCGCCGGCCCAGCCCACGGCAGCGCCCAATACAGCGCCGCCCAGTACATCGCTGGGCCAGTGGACATAGAGATAGAGCCGGGAGAACGCCATCACCACTGCCAGCACCAGAGCCGGTTTCCAAAGGGGGCTACCGGAGGCCTTCAGGGCAAAGACGGCGGCAAAGGATGCGGCGGTGTGACCGGAGGGAAAGGAAGCGTCCAGCGGGGGAGGAACCAGCAGTTCCACAGCGGGATTGATGGCAAAGGGCCGCAGGCGGCCGATCAGAGGTTTGAGGATCAGATTGCAGCTGACAAGATCCAGCACCAGAGCGCAGCTCACGGCGGCGCCGTGGCGGCGCTGGGAGCGCAGGATCAGCAAGACGGCAGCCAGCACGATCCACACCTCTCCGTGGTCGCACAGGCGGCTGATCCAGGGCATCACGATGTCAAGAAATTCACAGCGCAAATGGAGTTGAATCCAGTCCAGAACAGCAAGTTCGGCGGTTTGCATGCAATACGGTCTCCTTTCAATGGGCAGGAATGCCATCACTATACCACACAATCGGCGGCCGGAACAGGAAAATCTGACACAACCTGCACAAATTTTCCTGTTTCTCTCAAAAGTGCAGTTGACAGGGCGAAAGGAACGTGATAGGATGTGAAAAAATTGAATCGCTGAGAGATAGAGGCGCGGAGTTCATCAGTAGCATTTCGGCAAGGGCAGGCAGCCGCCGGATGAGAAAGGGGATTCCGCCGAAGCGGTGAGCGAAGGCCTGTTCGCTGGCTGCTGGGGCGGCAGAGAACATCTGTCGGACTGTCACAAATAATTTGTGAAGCGCTATCGATGGCTGTTCGGACTGCCCCATTGCGGGCCGCATTCCGCATTTCCATGGACCGCTTGACAAAGCGGTCCAGTTTTTTTCCGCCGGCGGGATGCGCCGGGGAAGTTCAAATTTGGAAAGGTGAGCGTAATGAAGAAGTTTTTGACCCTGCTGATGGCACTGTCCATGTGCCTGTCCCTGGCCGCCTGCGGCGGCTCTTCCGAGGAGACTGCTGAGACTCCCGCTGACAGCGAGACCGCCGGCGAAGACGGTGCGGTGTCCTCCGGTGTGGAGGATGGCGTGCTGACCATCGCCATGGAGTGCGCGTACGCGCCCTACAACTGGTCCCAGAGCGACGATTCCAACGGTGCTGTTCCCATTAAGGACTCCACGGAGTATGCCAACGGCTACGATGTGATGATGGCCAAGAAGATCTGCGAGGCCAACGGCTGGGAGCTGGAGGTCGTCCGGACGGACTGGGATTCCCTGGTGCCCGGTGTCCAGACCGGCATTTATGATGCGGTAATCGCCGGTCAGTCCATGACCGCCGAGCGGATGGAGCAGGTGGACTTCGCCGGTCCTTACTACTATGCCTCCATCGTCTGCGTGACCAAGGCGGACAGCCCCTATGCCAACGCTGCGGGCCTGAGCGACCTCTCCGGCGGTACCTGCACGGCCCAGATCGCCACGATTTGGTACGATACCTGCCTGCCTCAGATCGAGGGTGCCCAGGTCCAGACGGCTGCTGAGACCGCTCCTGCCATGCTGATGGCTCTGGAGACCGGCACCGTGGACTTCATCTGCACCGATATGCCCACGGCCATGGGTGCTGTGTCTGCCTATCCCGACATGAAGATTCTGGACTTCTCCGGTTCTGATGACAACTTCCAGGTGGATGAGGGCGACATCAACATCGGTATTTCCGTGATGAAGGGCAATACCGAGCTCAAGGATGCCATCGACAGCGTCCTGTCCACCATGACAGCGGATGACTTCAACGCCATGATGGATGAGGCCATTGCCATTCAGCCTCTCAACCAGTAAGCACGAAACTGCATAAGCCCCAGGGCGAGGGACAGGGGTCCCTCGCCCTGAGGCACGTCGGAAGGGGGATCCCATATGATCTCTCTTCCGATGTGTCTCAGCGAATACAGAATTTGCAACATCTGATTAAAAAAGAGAAGGGAGCCATCCCCCATGGAACGACTGGTACAGCTCGGCGCCGATATGGCAAAACTTTGGGACCGATGCGGCGGTGATTACCTCAACGGTATCAAGAATACCCTGATTCTGGCCTTGGTAGCCACCATCATCGGCTGCCTCATCGGCTTGGTCTGCGGCATTTTGCAGACCATCCCCCACACGAAGAACGATCCCCCGGTCAAACGGTTTTTCCTGGCACTGATCCGTGCCATTGTGCGGGTCTACGTGGAAGTGTTCCGCGGCACGCCCATGGTGCTTCAGGCGGTGTTTGTTTACTACGGCCTGCCGTACTTTACCAACAATGCCGTGAAGTTCGACAATATTTGGCTGGCCGCCATTTTGGTGGTGTCCATCAATACCGGCGCCTATATGGCCGAGTCCGTCCGGGGCGGCATCATCTCCATTGATCCCGGCCAGACCGAAGGCGCCAAGGCCATCGGCATGACCCATGTGCAGACCATGACCTGCGTGATTTTGCCCCAGGCCATCCGCAATATCATGCCCCAGATCGGCAACAACTTCATCATCAATGTGAAGGATTCCTCCGTGATGTTCATCATTTCCTTTACGGAATTCTTTGCAGTGCACCGCGCCGCTGTGGGCCAGACGTACCTCTACTTTCCCTCCGCGACCATTGAGATGATCGGCTACCTCACCATGACCCTCATTGCTTCCTTCATCCTGCGCTGGGTGGAAAAGAAGATGGACGGCAACAGCGACTATGAGCTGGTTCAGGAGGATTCCCTGACCATGACAGCCGGTACGTACCGCCATCCCAACACCGGTACGCCGTTTGACGAGCACAGCAAGGAATACCGGGATCGGGTCCAGCAGGAACTCAAACACGGACGGACCAGGGGGGAACGCTGATATGAACGATATGATTTTGGAGATTCGGCACCTGTCCAAATCCTTCGGCACGCATGAGGTGCTGCGGGATATCGACTTTTCGGTGGCCAAGGGAGATGTGACCAGCATCATCGGAGCCTCCGGCTCCGGCAAGAGCACCCTGCTGCGGTGCGTAAACCTGCTGGAGACGCCCACCAGCGGCGATATCCTCTATCACGGAGAGAGCGTGACGGACCGCAAGGTCAACGCGGCGGCATACCGGTCTCATGTGGGTATGGTGTTCCAGTCCTTCAACCTGTTCAACAACATGAGCGTTCTGGAAAACTGCATGGTGGGTCAGATCAAGGTTCTTAAAAAGAACAAAGATGAGGCCCGGGAAAATGCCATGCGATATCTGGAGCAGGTGGGTATGGCGCCGTATATCAATGCCAAGCCCCGGCAGATTTCCGGCGGTCAGAAGCAGCGGGTGGCCATTGCCCGGGCACTGGCCATGCATCCGGAAGTGCTGCTGTTCGACGAACCGACTTCCGCATTGGATCCCGAGATGGTGGGCGAAGTGCTCTCCGTTATGCGGGATTTGGCCCAGGGCGGCATGACCATGCTGGTGGTAACCCACGAGATGGCCTTCGCCCGGGACGTGAGCAACCATGTGGTATACATGAACCAGGGCGTCATCTGCGAGGAAGGCGCTCCGGCCGATGTGTTCGGCAATCCCCAGAAGCAGGAGACCAAGGATTTCCTCTCCCGCTTCCTGAGCAAGTGAATCCGGAACTGTCCGGCAAAAACCCCGGCATGGCGCTGACGCCATGCCGGGGTTCCTTTTTGGCTCACGATGCGAAAGCATCCAGTGTGAGATAGTAGTGCGGCTGTGCCGGGTCCAGCGCCACTTGCGTAAGACCGGAGTCAAAGCCCAGGTTTTGATCCAGAATGGATGCGGTCTCCAGCTGCTCCAGTACGGCGGTCAGGGTGGTAAGAGACAGTCCGCCGGTAGGCCCGGTGAGAAAATCGAATCCCAGAGTGTTGCTGTTATCGCTTTCGTAGAAGTTGAAACTGGCTGCCTTTTCCATGGAACAGGATACCTCTACGCTGCCTCCGGCAGGCACCGTGATGGAAAAGGTGTGGAAAAACAGACGGTCCATGCTCAGAACCTCCTGGAGCAAATCGTCCAGGCGGTTTTCGGAATACCGGTCCGCCGGGGTGTCGGAAAGGGGACCCTGGGAGGTCAGCAGCTGGACAGCTGCGTCCTGGTACAAAGCCGGGTCCGGATCCTCCAAGCCCTGTCTGCCGGTGCCGTCCTGCTGATCCAGAATCGATTGACACAACTCCTGCAGCACGGCTTCCAGCGTGGTTTCAGTCCGGGTGACGGTGCATGGTCCCAGTTCCAACTTTTCCTCGCAGCCGCCGTCGGTGTAGCCTGCCAGGGCATAGTCCTGCAGATCCGTACCCAGAACGATCAACATGGGGGAAACGGCCCGGTTTTCCCGCAGGAAATAGCTGTATTGAGGCAGTCCGTCCGATTCGCCGTAGCCGTTGAAGCCGTATGTGAGGATGGTAGTGTCCGCACCCGGTGTTACGGTGACGGCCCGTGTGGCGGCCCGCTGGCCTTCCGGAGCGGGAGAGTCCGAGAAGCGGTACACTGTAACGGGAATGTCCAGAGAGACACGCTCTGTTAGGGCGGCGGTCCAATACGTTTCGTCCGCAAGGAGATCCGCATAGTCCGTCCACTCCCGGGGCGGAGCCAGATTCCATGTGGAGTCGTCCACACCGTTGTCCCGCCAGACACCGGTATAGGTCCCGGCATAGTCTCCCATCGCCAAAGCGGTGTCCGCCGGCTGACCGTCCAGGGTGACGGCAGGGGAGAAGCGGGAGAGGGTATCCAGTGAGGCGGAGAAGGGATAATAGGCTGTGACGGTACAGGCGGTGTCGCTGTCATTGTGAATGAGATAGGTATCCTGCACCTGGGCGGTGGAAGAAGATGCGGAGGGGAAGGACCAGGTAACGGTGCGCTCCGCGGTCAAGGGCGTTTCTTCTGTGGTCAGCAGCGAAAAGACCGGTCCGGCGTAGGAATCAAAGCCTGCCGCTTCTGCTGCTGCGCCGCCATTCGCACCATCTGCACCGGCTGCACTTTCACCTGCAGCGGCAGTGCTTCCGGAGGAATTGCCTGTGGCTCCGGAGAGATTAGACAGATGAGGGAGCATGACGACCGCCGCCCACAGCGCTGCTGCGCACGCACTGCCGGCCAGAACCGCCCGGCCCCAGCGGGGCCGCCGCCTGGAGGCGGCGGGGGAGGAGGCGGTGTCTGCCTCCTCAATAAGGTCTTCGTCCACCCAACCCAGGATGCGAAAAAGCCGTTCACCGTTCATATCCAGATTCCCTCCTGTTCCAGATGGGTTCGCAGGGCTTTGCGGGTGCGGAAAAGAGCGGATTTTACTTTGCCTTCTCCACAGCCCAGCCGGAGTGCAATGCTTGCAAGGGAGTCGCCGTACCAATATCGCCGCAGGAACATGACCCGGTTTTCCCGGGAAAGGCCGCGCAGGAACGTGCTGATGGATGCCGCAATCTCCTGGTCTTCCAGCGTGCTGTCCAGTCCGGAAGGGGCGGGGATGCATTCGTCCAACTCACCCAGCAGGACCTCTGCGCCCTGTCCCCGGCGCAGGGCTCTGCCCAGTTTCCAGCGATCCAGGGAAAGATTGCGGGTGATGCGGCCCAGCCAGGCCCGAAATGCAGTGGGGCGGGCAGGCGGAATGGCATTCCAGGTGCGCAGGTAGGTGTCATTGACGCACTCCTCCGCATCGCCGTGGCTGCGCAGAATGTTCCAGGCGATGTTCCAGAGAAACCCTCCGTATTTACCGGAAGTTTCGTGGATGGCCTGCTGGTCCCGCTGCCAGTAGAGATCAATGATTTCACGGTCTTCCATACAGCTTACTCCTTTAAGCGCTTCTCACCTTGTATGACGACAAATGAATCAGCTGGTTTCGCACAGAAAGAAAAAATCCGGAGAAGGGGGATTCTTCTCCGGATTTTTTATGCATTCAGCCGGCCAGCAGGCCTTTGCTCACCAGGAACTCCTGCGCCACGTCATCGACGGTGCGGCCCATCACGTCCACCTGGTAGGTCATTTCTGCCATTTCCTCGGTGGAGATGTTGCCGCCCAGCTGGCCCAGGATTTCCTCCAGCTCGGGATAGGTGTCCAGGATATCCTGCCGGACCAGGAAGGCGCCGTTGTAGTCCGGGAAGAAGTTCTTGTCATCTTCCAGGATTTTCAGACCAACCTTGCGGTTGAGGCCGTCGGTGGTGTAGACCACGGCTACATCGAACGTGCCGTTTTCGATGGAGGCATATTTCAATCCCATATCCACCGGAACGTCATCCTTGAAGTTCAGACCATAGTATTCGATGAAAGGATAGTACTTCATGCTGCCTTCCAGGGTGAAGAACTCCTGCTCGGCGCCGAAGGTCAGCTGATCGGCAATGGGAATCAGATCGCTGATGGTGTTGAGGTTGTATTCCTCAGCCAGCTCTTCCGGTACACCGATGGCATAGGTGTTTTCGAAGCCCAGCTTATCCAGCAGGACCAGATCGTACTCCTCGTAGGCAACCTGCTTGACGAAGTCGTAGATGCTCATGCCCTCCGGGACATCCGGCGTATCCATATGGAAGAAGGTGGTCAGCAAGGTGCCGTCATAGGAGATCATGAGGTCACAGGTGTGATTGTCGCCCTTGAGGGCGTTCCAGTTGTTTACCTGGGACATTTGATCGCTGATGTTGACGGTCAGGTCCGTCTGATCCTCCACCAGCATCTTCACCATGTGGTGCATGAGCTGTGTTTCGGAGTAATCGCCGTCATAGAGCATGATATCTCCGGTGCTGGTACGTCCGTAGGGAAGCAGCAGGATGAAGGCTGCAAAAATGGCTGCCACAGGAATCCACATGGTCCGGGAACCGCCCCGCTTTTTGCGCATTTGGCCCTCGAACCATCCCATCACCAGGTCCAGCACCACAGCAATGACCATCAGCACGCCTGTCGCGGTGAGGATCAGCTTCATATCCATGATCCGGATGCCCTGGGTGATGACACCGCCCAGGCCGCCGCCGCCCACAAAGGCTGCAAATACGGCTGTGCCGATGGCGTTGACCACGGCGATGCGGATGCCGGTAAACACGGTGGGGAACGCCAGGGGAAATTCCACCATCAGCACCCGGTAGGGCTTGCTCATGCCCATGCCGCGGGCAGCTTCCTTGACGCCTGGGTCCACCTCCTGGAGTCCCAGGCAGGTGTTGCGGACGATGGGCAGCAGGGAGTAGAGGGTGATGCCCACGATGACCGTCAGCTTACCGGGGTCCAGCACCACCATGATGATGCCCAGCAATGCCAGGGAGGGGATGGTCTGGAGCAGATCCACCACCCGCAAAATCACCGGGCGGGCACGGGGGGACACATAGGCCCAGATACCCAGCGGCAGACCCACGGCGATGGAAAGAATACTGGCAGAGAGTACGATAAAGAGATGTTCTAAAATAGCGTCCCAGCTCATTTGCCCGCCTCCTTCCGAAGACCGCGGGGTGTGACCTTCTTTTGCAGCAGGTCAATCACCGCGCCGAATATGACGGCCAGAATGGCGGCCGGAATCGCGCCCAGCAGAATGAGGGTGCTGTTGTTGGACGAGGTACCCTGATAGACAAACTCGCCCAGGCCGCCCTTGCCGATCATGGCGGCCAGCACGGTCCAGGAGACCGTATAGATGGCGGCCATCCGGACTCCGGCAATGATGGTGGGCATAGCCAGGGGCAGTTCCACCTGCAGCAGAGTCTGGAGCGGGGACATGCCGCAGCCCCGGGCGGCTTCCAGGAATTTGCGCTCCACACCCAGAATGCCGGTGTATGTATTCTTCAGCACCGGGAACATGGCATACACACTCAGTGCCACGATAACGGTGGAGTAACTATTGCCCCACCAGATGTACAGTACGCCAATGAACACCAGGCCCGGAATGGTCTGGAAAATGGAGAGAATGGGGAGAATCACACTGGAGCAGCGGGGGAAGCGGGAAAACACAATGCCCAGCAGCAATCCCAGCGCAAAGCCGATGGCCACGGAAATCAGCACATAAATTGTGTGTTCCACAATGGCCTGGCCCAGCTTGCTGCCGTAAGCGGCAAACAGGGTTCCCAAGGTCTCGGTCAGGCTGCCCATTTACTGTCCCCCCCAGAGGTTTTCCGCCACCGACCGTGCCACGCTGGTTTTGGTCACGATCCCCGCAATGGTGTCGTCCGCGTTCAATACCACCACATAGTTGGCGCCGGAGTCCAGCAGGTAGTCGAAGCTCTCCTTGGCCTCATCGCCCACCCGGGCGGTCCGGGCGGTCTGACGGATCAGGGGCTCGATGCTGTTGAGTTCCCGTCCCCAGTGGCGGATATCACCGATGGAGACCGTGCCGACATAACGGTTTTCCTCGTCGGTAACCAGCAGAGTGTCTACACTGCCGCGGGCCATGCGCTCGGCGCACTCCAGTACGCCCCGGTCCCGGTGAACGCTGAAGACATTGGTGCGCATGAAGCTCTCCACTTTGGAAGGCGCGGGTGTTTCCGGCGAGTGCTTGCCCAGGAAATTGCGCACCAGGTCATTGGCCGGATGCTCCAGCATCTCCTCGGGAGAGGCCATCTGGACGACCGTGCCGCTTTCCATGAAGATGATGACGTCCGCCAGTTTGAGAGCCTCACCCATGTCGTGGCTGACAAAGACAATGGTTTTGCCCAGCTTTTGCTGGATGTTTTTCACCTCATCCTGCAGCGTTTCCCGGGTCATGGGGTCCAAGGCGCTGAAGGGTTCATCCATCAGAACAATCGGCGGGGAGGCTGCCAGTGCCCGCAGTACGCCGATGCGCTGCTGCTGGCCGCCGGAGAGTTCGGAGGGATATTTCTCGGCATAGGATTCCATGTTGACCATTTTCAAAAGGTCCCGGACGATCTCATCACATTTGGCCTTGTCATACTTGAGCAGCTTGGGCACTACGCAGATGTTCTGTGCCACCGTCATATTGGGGAACAAGCCAATTTGCTGGATCACATAGCCGATGTGGCGGCGCAGATCCACCTTGTCCTGGTCCCGGATGTTCTTGCCGTCGATGAGGATAGACCCGGTGTCGGGTTCCAGCAGGCGGTTGATCATTTTCATGGTGGTGGTTTTGCCGCAGCCGGACGGGCCGATGAGCACCACGAATTGACCGTCTTCAATGGTGAAGTTCAGGTCTTTGAGTATGGGCGTTTTCCCATAGCTCTTGCTGACGTGTTCAAACTGGATCATAGGGCCTCCTTTGTTGTTACAAGGTGATAAGCGGCTTCTGCAGCGGAGGGACTGCCTACCAGGACAATGACATCGCCGGCATACAGTTCCGCGTAGGGACCAGGCGAGAGAATCACAGTCTGGCCCCGCCGGATGGCCACGATGGTGCCTCCGGTAGATTGCCAGAATTTCAGAGCGCCGATGCTTTTCCCGATCAGGGGGGAATCCTTGGGTACGGGGACCTCGTAATTGGGGAATGGCTCGTTGGCGGCGGCGAAGGTGTCCCGGCTTTTGACCAGAGCGGTGACCGTATCTGTCAGCCGGCGGTTGAGATCGGCGTATTCATTCATCAACGTCTTGAGCTGGCCGCGCAGTGTGCGCAGCTCCGTGCTCTCTCCAAAGTTTTCAATATAACGCCGGGCGCTGTCAGCAGAGAGAACTACCGCTCCACTCTGAGGCTTGACCTCCACCACCTTCATATCCGAAAGCAGCCGCAGTGCCCGACGGATGGTCTCCGGTGAGACGTTGTATTCTGATGCCATCACAGAGCGGCCATAGATCCGGCTGCCCTCGGGGAGCTCGCCCCGGGCAATTCGTCCCGCCAGATCTCGCGCGATCTGCAGGTACTGAGCAGGCACAACGGTTTGCTGCACATATGTCACCTTCCTTTCAAACCAAGTTGGGTTCATTATACACTGACAACTTAAAAAAGTAAATAGAGATGGCAGTTAATATTTTGTAAACATCCTCACGAAAAATGAAAAAAACCGGGTGTGAGACAGGGTTTCTGTCTCACACCCGGAAGAATCGAGCAAACATGCAGATCAGGCATGTTCTGCTTCATATTGTTTTAAAAACGCCACCAGAGCTTCCACGCCCTCGCGAGGCATGGCGTTGTAAATGGAAGCGCGCAGACCGCCCACGCTCTTGTGACCCTTGAGATTGTCAAAGCCGGCGGCCTTGCAGGCAGCCACCACGGCGGCATCCTGCTCCTTGGAGGGCGTGACAAAGGGAACGTTCATCAAGGAGCGGTCCTCCTTGCGCACGGCGCCGGTAAACAGATGGCTGTGATCCAGGAAGTCGTAGAGGATGGCAGCCTTCTCCTCGTTGCGCTTGGCCATGGCCTCCAGACCGCCATGGGCAAGGAGGTACTGGAAGACCTTGCCGCAGCAGTAAATGGACCAGCAGTTGGGGGTATTGTACAGGGAGTCGTTGTCGGCATGGGTCTTGTAGCTGAGATAGGTGGGAACAAAGGCAGGCAGGTCATCCCGCAGCAAGTCCTCCCGGATGATGACGACGGCCATGCCGGCAGGGCCTACGTTCTTCTGCACGCCGGCCCAGATCAAACCGTAGCGGCTGATATCGCAGGGGCGGGAGAGGAACATGGAGGACTGGTCGGCCACCAGAATCTTGCCCTTGGTGTCGGGCAGCTGGTGGTAGGTGGTGCCGTGGATGGTCTCATTTTCGCAGATGTAGACATAGTCCGCGTTGTCCGGGATTTCCAGGTTGGAGCAGTCGGGAATATAGGAGAAGTTCCGGTCGGCAGAAGAGGCCACGACCTGTACCTCGCCATACTTGCGGGCTTCGGCAATGGCCTTCTTGGACCAGGCGCCGGTTTCGATGTAGCAGGCTACGCCGTTTTTCATCAGATTCATGGGAACCATGGCAAACTGCACGGTGCCGCCGCCCTGGACAAAGAGCACTTTATAGTTGTCGGGAATCTGCATGAGCTTGCGCAGGTTGGATTCCGCTTCGTCCCGGATCTGCTGGAACACTGCGGAACGGTGACTCATCTCCATCACGCACATTCCGCTGCCGCGATAGTTCATCATCTCGGCGGCAATTTCCTCCAAAACCTCCTCCGGCATCATGGCCGGACCGGCGGAAAAATTATATGTTCTGCCATACTTCATCATGGTGAGTCCTCCATCCTGTTTTCTAAAATTTCCGGGGAGAAATCCGCTCCCCGGCGGAATTTCAAATGAACTTTATTATTATACGTCAGGCATCGGCGGGAATCAACTGATAATCCCGGATTTCAGCGCAGTTGTGGAAAAAGTCTGGGTATAACCGATATCAGGATTGGAATGAATTGGTTGAAATTTTACGGAGTCTTAACTATAATAAAGCTGTATGTGGAGGAGGGAACCTCCTGAAAAAATGAACGGTAAGGAGTACGACATGAGACCGGATGGAACCCGGGTAAAGGGGCTGACGCCCATTGTCCAGGCACTGCCCTATATCATGCCCAAGCGCTTTGATGCCCAAAACTGGGCCAGCGATTATGTGGACGAGGAAATCATCAAGCAGTATATCCGCCAAAAGCGTCGGCAGGGTCAGATTGTGACCCATATGAGCGTACTGGCAGCGGCATATTACAAAGCGGCATTGGAAAACCCAAAGGTAAATTACTTTGTTATGAACCGCAAGGTCTACCGCCGCAACCATTTTTGCTTCAGTTTTGTGATCCTCAAGACCCGGGCGGACGGAACGCCGGATGAGACGGCCCTGAAGGTATTTCTGGAGCCGGGGGACGACGTGTTCACCATCAGCCGGAAGATCCGGGAGCATGTGGAGCGCAATCAAAATGCCGCGCACAATAACCGCACGGACCGGTTTGCCAATCTGGCGTTTTCCATTCCGGGACTGGCCCGGTGTGTCTTTGGCCTTGCATACCATCTGGACCAGCATGGCTTGCTGCCCCGGTGGATCATCGATCTGAGTCCGTTTCATACCAGCTTGTTCATTACGAATCTGGCATCCATCAATACCCGGTTTATTTTCCACCACTGCTACGAATTTGGCACAACCAGCGTATTTATCTGTATGGGCAAACCGGTGCCGGATCCGGAGGCCCCCTCCGGCAGCCGGAAAAAGCTGCTGCCCTTGGGTGTGGTGATGGATGAACGGATTGCGACCGGAATTGAGTACTCCCGCTTTTTTGCCGCCTTTGAGCGGTACTTAAAGCAGCCGGAGCTGCTGGAGCAGCGTCTGGGGACCGAATGCCTTGTGGGAAAGTGAGGGAGACGCCATGGGACAGGTGATCTTCAAACGAATGTGGGCGTGGCTGATGCACACGCGGCTGTATATCCGTGCCTTGGGAAAATGGATTTCGCTGGCAGTAGTGACCGGCCTTGCCTGCGGTGTGGTGGGTTCTGCGTTCCACATCGGCGTAGAAGGGGCGACCATGCTGCGCCAGCTGCATCCATGGCTGCTGTGGTGCCTTCCGGCGGCGGGTTTGCTGGTGGTGTCCATTTATAAATTGACAGGGACTGAAGGCCAGGGGACGAATGATATTATCGACCAGGTGCATCTGGGCAAGGGGCTTTCCCTGCTGCTGCTGCCGGCGATTTTCCTGGGAACCGTGCTCACCCACCTGTGCGGCGGTTCCGCCGGCCGGGAGGGCGCAGCGCTGCAGATGGGCGGAACTCTGGGGTATCACACGGGGCTGCTGTTTCACCTGGATGACCGGGATCTGCGCACCGCCACCATGACCGGGATGGCTGCATTCTTTGCGGCACTGTTCGGTACGCCGCTGGCGGCTACGGTGTTTGCCATGATGGTCATCAGCATCGGGGTGATTTACCATGCTGCGTTTATTCCCTGTTTGACGGCGTCCCTGGTGGCCTATGGCGTATCGCTTCTCATGGGGGTGGAACCCACCCATTTTGCCATAGCTGCTCCGGAACTGGAACTGTGGATGCTGGTACGGGTGGCCATACTGGCGGCGCTGTGTGCGCTGGTGTGTGTTCTGCTGTGCGGGACGCTGCATGCAACGGAAAAATGGATGCGGGCACTGCTGCCCAATCCCTGGCTGCGGATCATTGTCGGCGGTACGGCGATTGTGGCGCTGACCCATCTGTGCGGGACGACGGATTATAACGGCGCGGGCATGGAGGTCATTGCCGCCGCTGTGGAAGAAGGACAAGCCCGTCCCCTGGCATTTCTGCTCAAGATCGTGTTTACGTCTATCACCCTGGCTGCCGGGTTTAAGGGCGGCGAGGTTGTGCCGTCGTTCTTTGTGGGGGCGGCGTTTGGCTGCGCGGTGGGTCCACTGCTGGGAATTCCGGCAGGGTTTGCCGCGGCCATCGGACTGGTGGCAGTGTTCTGCGGCGCTGTGAACTGCCCGCTGGCATCCATCTTTTTGTCTGTGGAGCTGTTTGGAGACGGAGGCCTTTTGTACTTTGCTCTGGCCTGCGGCATCAGCTACATGCTCTCGGGCTATAATGGCCTCTACTCCAGCCAGACCATTTTGTATTCCAAGCTCAAGGCGGAATACATCAATGTTCACACCAACGCGCATCATGCCGGACGCCCCCATGCCAAGCCCCCCACCCGGGGCAGTCTGCGGGACTGACCGGAATAAATTACCGCCTCCCGGGGCATATTGTCAAAGGACAAGACTGCCCGGGAGGTGTTTTTTTATGCCCGTTATGCGGGAGATCGGATTCACGGCGCTCAGTGCTGCCGGATCCATTGTGGTGCTGTTTTTGCTGGCAAAGCTGATTGGAGCACGGCAGGTATCGCAGATGACCATGTTCGACTATGTCGTGGGAATTACCATCGGATCGGTGGCGGCGGAACTGGCTGTTGAGATCCAACATCCGGTGGGGCCGCTGACCGCACTGGTGGTTTACGGTGTGGCAGCGGTGGGAATTGCGGTGCTGACCAACAAATCGCTCAAAGCCCGAACGGCGGTAACGGGCAAGCCACTGATTCTGTTGGAAAACGGTATCATTTATCGGGAAAATCTCCGAAAGGCGCATCTGGATCTGGACGAGTTTTTGACGTACTGCCGTATCGGCGGATGGTTTGATCTCAATGAATTGGAAACGGCAGTATTGGAACATAACGGCGCGGTGAGTTTCCTTCCCCGGGAGACAGCCCGCCCCGCTACCCCCATGGATCTGGACCTCTCTCCCCAGCAGACCCGGATGCAGGTGCCCTTTATCATGGACGGCCGCCTGATGGCGGAGAATATCGAGCAGGCCGGAAAGGAGCCGTCCTGGGTGCGCAGCTGTCTGCAGCGCCAGGGCTACCAGGCGGAGCAGGAAGTTTTGCTGGCAGTATGGGACGGCGGTTCGGACCTTACGGTATTCCCCATGGACCCCAAGCGGAAATCGACCGGAAAGAAATGAATAGAAACGGACCGCGGCATGAAGCCGCGGTCCGTTTGCATAGCTGGATAAATTGGAGGGTTACGCCTGCAGCAGGCGCCGCGCGATCTCTACGTTCCCGTGCTCCATCTCCTGGAGCTTCTGGACAGCGGAGACCTGAGAGGTGGCGGCCCGGGCCGCGCAGGAATCAATCATCTCCCGCAGGCGGGCTTCCGTCAGATCTTCCAGGGAAGTAAAACAGTCCTGACCGATATAGCGCAGGAAGGCGGAGACCTTCGGATCATAAACCACGCCTGCCAGGGGGATCCCCTGTCCGGCGGCAAAGATCAGGGCGTGGAGCCGCATGGAGACCACGATCTCCATCCGGGACAGGGCTCCGATGATGGTTCCGGCACTTCCGGCGTCGTTGAGGAAGTAGCAGGGAATATCCAGCCCGCGGGCGGCCATCTGTCCGGCACCGGGGTCCAGATGTTTCTCTACTGCCACGAAGACCGGTGTCAGACCGTATTGATTGTAAGCGTACCGGGCAGCAGCGCCGAAGAGCGGTGCCCGCTCCTCAAAGCCCTTCCACCGCCGCAGAGCGAAGCAGATATACCGGCCGTGGGGAGGGATGCCCGCCCGCAGCAGGACACTGTCCGTCTCTGTTTCCGAGGCAGGGCGCAGCGTCAGGGCCGGGTCTGCTGTCAGCAGGATCTCCGGTTTGGTGACCCCCATGGAACGCAGTTCTTCCAGAGAATTGGGTTCCCGCAGGGTGATGACGTCTACATACCGGTTGAGCACAGCGGCAGCCAGGCGGCGGTGACTGTCCCGGGTGACGGGGCCGATGCCGCAGCCATACATCTGTACCCGGCATCCGGCCCGTTTGGCTGCCCGGATGTTCATGAGATAGAACCACAGGGAGCGGCGGGAGGTGACATCCTGAATAAGGCTGCCGCCGCCGTTGATATAGAGCTGGGCCTGGTTCATGGCCAGACGCCAGGTAAGGAAGGCTGTGCGGCTGACCGCCCGGACCCGATAGGTCAGCCGGGTGCTGGCAGGGTCTTTGGAGAGAACCGTGATGGGCATGTCTTGGTCAATGGAGCGCATCTCCTGAAGGATTGCTTCCAGAATCGCGTCGTCACCGGCATTGCCCCGGCCGTAGGCGCCGCAGATCACCACGCCGTCCCGGGCCCTTTGCGGGCGGTGATGACGGCGGAGAATGGAGCGGTAAATCTCCAGCTGGGTATCCACCGTCTTTTGAATGGAGAATTGGGTAGAGGCCTTTTCATAAAGCTTTTCCCCCATACTGCGGCGCAGAGCGTCGTCCTGGCCCAAGGCTGCCAGATGTTCCCCCAGAGTCTTCCAGTCTCCGGGAGAGAAAAGGAAGCCGTTGACGCCCTGGTCGATGAGATACGGGATGCCGCCCACGGCGGTGGCCACCGTCGCCAGGTGGAACCGGGTACCGTCTGTGAGGGCGTAGGGGAAGGTCTCGGAGAGAGACGTCAGAGTGTTGATGTCCAATGCGCTGTAAAAGCGGTCCATGCCGCCGCTGATCCAACCGGCAAAGGTCACCTGATGTTCCACGCCCAGGTCCCGAGCCAGTGCGGTGAGCTTATCCCGCTCCTCGCCTTCGCCGGCGATCACCAGGCGCAGCCGGGGACAGACGGCAAAACCTGCGGCAAATCCACGGATCAGGGTGGACATGTCCTTGACAGGGTTCAGACGGGCGGCAATTCCCACCACCACACTGTCCGCATCTACCTCCGCACCCAGAGAGCGCAGGTATTCCAGCCGGTCCCCCTGGGGCGGGGGAGGCGTGAAATCGATGCCGTTGTAGATGGCGTAAAAGCGGTCGGGGGGGAACCCCCGGGAGATCAGCAGATCCACCATGGCGTCGGAGACGCCGATGCGGTAGTCCAGCTGGTGCAGGGCCCAGGCATTGATGGTGCCGAAGGTGAGATGGCTGAGAGGACGGCCCATATAGTCCAGGCGGTAGTCGCTGTGGACGGTGCTGACCACCGGCAGACCGGTGGGTTTGCGCAGCAGGGCGCCGATCATATTGGCCCGGGAACCATGACAGTGGATCAGCTCAAAGCCGCCCTGGCGGATATAATGGACCAGACGGCGGCGGATGCGGAAGATGTTGTTTCCCGCCATGATTTCCGTGGGGATTCCCAATGCCCGGGCTTCCTGGGCGAACGGACCGTCCCGGAAACAGACCAGCTGGGCGGTAATGGTTTGGTTGAGGTGCTGCAGCAGGCTCAGGACGTGGGTTTTGGCACCGCCGGAGTCGCCGCCGCTGATCAGATGAATGACCTTCATGAAAAAGCCTTTCTTTCGTTCATTTGAGAAATGGTACTTGTGGAATCTGAAAAAATATTATACAATACCCATCGAACGTTGTCCATAACCAGAGAAAAAACGGGGGCAAAAGCCGCCCGCTGCGGAGGAAAACATGGAAGAAAAAGCAAAACGCATTGGAAAATTCAACATTGTCGATATCATTGCCGTAATCTTGATTGTGGCAGTGGTGGCCTTTGTGGGGTGGAAGCTGCTCTCTCGCGGCAGTGTGGAAGCCGGAGAGACGGCCATGACCAATGTCACCTATACCGTGAAGGTGGAAGGTGTGCCGGCGGAGCTGTACGAGACCTGCCAGGCCCATTTGCCTTCTCCCCTGATGGCGTCCGGCGAGCTGGTGGGCGGCCAGATTGAAAGCGTGGAGAAGGAGCCCTACTACGTTTTGGGTGCCGACGGGCAGTGGGTGGAGGACCCGGAGCACGTGACGCTGCTCTTCACCGCCACGACCCAGACTCCCACGACTGCGGTGATGACCACCAAGGTGGGTGACCAGGAGGTACGGATCGGCAAGACCGACTATATCCTCAAAAGTGAGTTCATCGAGTTTTCCGGCGGCACCATCGTGGATGTCTCTTGGGAGAGCTGATCAAAAGAAAAAGGAAGCAGGCATTTGCCTGCTTCCTTTTTTGCTTACAGGGAGCATTTTCCGCGGGCAATGAACTGACCCTGCGGGGTTTCGTCCAGCACGGTACCCTGGTTCACGCAAAGACGGCCATTGAGCCACACCTGGCGGATCCCACCGGCGGTAACAAAGCCCTCATAGGGGTTGTAATCCACATTGGCCACGCAGTCCGATGCCTCAATCACATGGCTCAGGCCCGGATCATAGACCACGATATCGGCGTCGCTGCCCGGGCGCAAAATGCCCTTGCGGGGGAAGAGCCCATACAGCTTGGCCGGGTTCTCGCTCAGGAGCCGGCACATCCGGGCGGCGCTGATCCGTTTGCGGGCCACACCGTAGGAGTAAATCAGCTCGCCTCGGGTCTCCACTCCGGGCAGACCGCCGGGAATACGGGTGAAATCCTCACGCCCCAGTTCCTTTTGGGCCAGGGTGAAGGAGCAGTGGTCCGTAGAGATGGTCTGGATCTCGCCCCGGCGCAGAGCTTTCCACAGGGCATCTTGTTCTTCCTTGGCGCGGATGGGCGGCGCGCAGACGTACCGGGCGGCGGAGGACCAGTCGGGATTGAAGTATACGCTCTCATCCAGCAGCAGATACTGCGGACAGGTCTCCACGTAGACCGTCTGTCCCCGCTGGCGGGCATGCTCCACCTCCCGCAAAGCCTCCCGGTTGGTCAGGTGGACGATCACTACCGGACATTGGGCTGCCTGGGCGATGCGCAGCAGGCGGCTGACGGCTTCCGCTTCCAGATAGGGCGGCCGGGTCAGGGGATGGCTGTCGGGACCCAGCTCGCCGGCAGCCTTGCGCTCGGCAATCATCCCATCGATGACACCGGCGTTTTCGCAGTGGACGCCGCAGATGCCGCCCAGGGATTTCAGCTCTTTGAGAGCCCAGTACAGGTCCCGGTCCCCAACCATCATGGCCGGATAAGTCATATACATCTTAAACGAGGAGATGCCCTGGGCGAACATGTCCGGCAGCTCGGCGCGGATGGATTCGTTCCAGTCGTCAATGGTCATATGGAAGCTGTAGTCGCAAAAGGTTTTGCCGTCGGCTTTCTGGTGCCAGAGCTCCAGACCATGGTGCAGGCTTTCTCCCTTGTTGGGGCAGGCAAAGTCGATGATGGTGGTGGTGCCGCCCCGAAGCGCGGCCCGGCTGCCGGTGTAGAAATTGTCGGCGGTGGTGGTGCCCGCCACGTCCAGGTCGAAATGGGTGTGGGCGTCAATGAAGCCGGGGAAGAGAATACATCCGGTGACGTCCGTCACGGCATCGGCGGCGCAGCGCAGGTTCCGGCCTACGGCTGCGATTTTATTGTTTTCGATCAGAATATCTGCACGTTTGGTTCCGCTGCCGGAGACCACAACGCCGCCCTTGAGCAGATGGGTTGCCATGAGAAATCCCTCCGATTCTGTTTGAATTGAGACCAGTATAGCATGCCCCAATTCAGATTTCCACCATCACGCGCGGTTGAAAGCATTGTGGAGGAAAACCGGAGAACTTTTTTCAATGCCGGGAAATTTCTGCGCTCGGGAATCCTGGGGTATGATATAATGAAACCATATCGATCAGCAAAACGTTCCATGGAAAAAGGAGGTACGGAATGATGAAACTCAGGAAATGCACTTCGTTCCTGCTGGCAGTTGTGATGCTGGTTTCCTTGTGTGTCACAGCCGGCGCCCAGGAACCTGCCGCCGGGGAGATGGACGGCTGTGTGGTGGTGATGCATACCAACGATGTTCATGGGGCCATTGACGGATATGCCAAGGTGGCTGCTCTGAAGGAGTCCTATGAGGCCCGGGGAGCCTATGTGCTGCTGCTGGATGCGGGGGATTTTGCCCAGGGAGACCCCGCTGTCAGCGAGTCGGAGGGTGTTGCTGCGGTGGAGCTGATGAACCTTACGGGCTATGATCTGGCCGTACCGGGCAACCATGAGTTCGATTACGGCTATAACCGTCTGTGCGCGCTGGCGGAAGAGGCGGAATTCCCCTTGGCAGCGGCCAATGTCCGCTATCAGGGGCAGGCTGCCTTCCCAGCGTATGAAATCTTCACCGCGCCCAGTGGAACCAAGATCGGGGTGTTCGGCCTGACGACGCCGGAGACCGCCACCAAAGCCCACCCTGCAAAAATCCAGGGCGTGACGTTCCTGTCGGGTCAGGCCCTGATCAACTGTGCCCGGGAGCAGGTGGCTGCCCTGGAGCGTGCGGGCTGTGACTACATTATCTGCCTGGGGCATCTGGGAATTGATGCTGCTTCCGTGCCCAACCGCTCCGTGGACCTTCTGGAGCAGGTGGAGGGTATTGACTGCTTCATTGACGGACATTCCCATTCCACACAGGCAGATATCGCTGCCGTGGCGCCGGGAGGGACCGTCAACGGAATGGAGCTGACTTCTGCGGGTACCAAGCTGGAGGAGGTGGGCGTCATCACCATTTCTCCGGATGGGACCGCCTCAGCACAAACGGTTGCCCTGGCAGATCTGCAGGATGCGGACCAGGCGGTGGCGGACCGGGCCGCCGCCATACAAAAAGAAATTGATGACGAGTACGGAACGGTGTTTGCCAAAACCGAGGTGGAGCTGGATGGCGAGAGCGATCATGTCCGCAGCCGGGAGACCAATTTGGGCAATCTGGTGGCCGACGCCCTGGCCTGGGGAGCCCGGGAGGCGGGAGAATCGGTGGATGCAGCGGTCATCAACGGCGGCAGTATCCGGGCTTCAATTCCCCAAGGCGGCATTACGAAAAAAATGATCCGCACGGTGCTGCCCTTCGGCAACACGCTGAGCATCGTCAAGATCACCGGCGCGGAGCTGCTGGAGGCCCTGGAGGCATCCACCTACTGCACGCCGTCTCCCATGGGCAGCTTCCCGCAGGTATTTGGCATGGCGTTTTCTGTGGATACCGACGCGGCCTATGATTCCGGTGCGGAATACCCCAATACGTACTATCATGCACCGGAATCCATTCAGCGGGTGCACATTGACTCGATAGGGGAAGAGCCCTTTGACCCGGACGCGGTCTATACCATTGCCACCAACGACTTCCTGGCCGCCGGCGGAGACTCCTACTATGCCTTCCAGACTGCCAGTGTCCGCTATGACCTGGGACTGAGCGTGGATGAAGTGGTGGCGGACTATATCACCGAGTATCTGGGCGGCACGGTGACCTATGAGTCCTACGCTCTGCCTGACGGACGCATCACCTTGGAGCAGGACGTGCCCTTTACCGATGTCAACGGTGCCGATCCGTATTATGACGCGGTGAAATACTGCTATGAGCATGATATTTTCAAGGGGATCACCGAGACCACATTCGTGCCCAACGGCACCATGAACCGGGGACAGATGATCACGGTGCTCTGGCGGATGAGCGGTTCTCCCGAGCCTGCGGGCGTTGCGCCCTTTGCCGATGTGGCCTTGGATTCTCCCTTTGCCAAAGCCATTGCCTGGGGGTATGAGCAGCAGCTGGTCAACGGCTATACTGCCACCCAGTATCAGCCGGGGCAGGCCATCTCCAAGCAGCAGTTTTTGACGATTCTTTACCGCTATGGGCAGATGATGGAGTATGATATGAGCGCCTCCAATGACCTGAGTATGTATCTGGACCGGGATACCGTCAGTGCGTATGCCCGGGAGGCCATGGAGTGGGCGGTGGGCGCCCATATTCTAGTGGAGGATAAGGCCCTGACACCCAGAATGGCCGCCATGCGCTGGCAGGTTGCCGAGTATCTTGCGGCGTTCTGCCAAACCGTGGCGGATACCGCCGTCACGGCGGAGACAGCTGCCTGAGCAAAGACCGGCAGGGAATCTCAGAAGAACTGAAAACCGGGGCGGAAGCCAAGCTTCCGCCCCGGTTTCGTGTTTTGTAAATGGAAAAGAGTAAAAAACGGGCCGGAGAGTTTTTTCCGGCCCGCAGGTATTATTTGCCCAGATCGGCGCTCTTTTCCCAGGCGGCAATGACCGCGTCCATCACGGCACCGCGGAAGCCGGCTTCCTCCAGAACCCGCACGCCCTGAATGGTAGATCCACCGGGAGAACAGACGGCATCTTTCAGCGCGCCGGTGTGCTGGTTGGACGTCAGAGCCAGCTGTGCCGTTCCCAGCATCATCTGGGCTGCGAAGGTTCGGGCGTCCGCCCGGGACAGGCCGCAGGCCACACCGCCGTCGGCCAGCGCCTCCAGGAACATGGCTGCGAAAGCGGGACCGCAGCCCGCTACGGAAGAGCCGGCGTCAATCAGGTGCTCCGGCAGGGGAGCGAATCGTCCGGCGCCGGACATGGTGTCCAGGAAATCATGGGCTTCGGCATCTGAGATATCCGGCCCCATGGTATAAAACACCATGCCTGCGCCGATTGCAGCGGGCGTGTTGGGCAGGATCCGCATGACCGGGTAATTCCCACCCGCCAGTTCCTGCAGGCGGGACATGGTCAGGCCCGCCGCCAGGCTGACCAAAATGAAGCGGCTCTTGCGCTGCGCCAGTACCGGTGCGATGCCGGCGAGCATCTCGGCCATCATCTGCGGCTTGACGCCCAGGAAGATATAGTCCGCTTCCTGTGCCACATCGGCATTGCTGCCTACCCGGCAGTCCAGTTCCCGGGCCAGGGCTTCCGCCTTGGCCGGCGTGCGGTTGGCCAGGAGTACTTCCTGGCCGGAGAGTGCCCGCCGGGCTGCCCGGGCCATGGCACTGCCCATATTTCCAGTTCCGATAAATCCGTAAATTGCCATTGCTGTATGGCTCCTTTCTTTTTTGTCCGCGGCGGACGGCGGGGAATGCCGGGCAATGCGCTCAGCGTACCTGCCCCTGGCCGTAGATGATATATTTGCAGCTGGTCAGCTCTTCCAATCCCATGGGGCCCCGGGCGTGCATTTTCTGTGTGGAAATGCCGATCTCCGCGCCCAGGCCAAACTCGCCGCCGTCGGTAAAGCGGGTGGAGGCGTTGACGTACACCGCCGCGGCGTCCACCGCATCCAAAAAGCGCTGGGCCTTGAAGTAGTTGGTGGTGATGATGGCCTCGGAGTGACCGGTACCGTGGCGGTTGATGAACGCCACGGCCTCTTCCAGTCCGCCTACGGCCTTGACTGCCAGAATATAGTCGTCATACTCGGCGTCCCAGTCGGACTCCGCTGCCGGGACCGCGCCTGCGCCCAGAAGGGGCAGGGACTCCGCGTCGCCCCGCAGTTCCACGGACTTGGCTGAGAGCAGGGGCAGTGCCCGCTTCCAGAATTCCGCCGCCACGTCCCGGTGCACCAGCACGCACTCCGCGGCATTGCACACCGAGGGACGGGAGCATTTGGCGTTATAGAGAATGGAGGCGGCCATATCCAGATCGGCCTCATCGTCCACATAGACGTGGCAGACACCCTCGCCGGTGCGGATCACCGGCACGCTGGCTTCCTTGGCCACAGCCCGGATCAGTCCCGCGCCACCCCGGGGAATCAGCACGTCCACATACCCGTCCAAGTGCATCAGCTCATTGGCAGTTTCGTGGCTGGTATCCTGCACCAGGGAGATACAGTCGGCGGGAAGACCGGCCTGGACCAGGGCACCCCGCATGAGCTCTGCGGCGCAGCGGTTGGAGCGGATGGCCTCCTTGCCGCCCCGGAGGATGCACACGTTGCCGGATTTGAGGCATAGGGCCGCGGCGTCCACGGTGACATTGGGACGGGCCTCAAAGATGATGGCGATGACGCCCAGGGGAACCCGCCGCCGACCGATGATCAGGCCGTTGGGCCGGGTCTCCATCCGGTCCACCCGGCCGATGGGGTCCGGCAGCGCGGCTACCTGCCGCACACCGTCCACGATTCCGGCGATCCGCTCCGGAGTCAGCGTCAGCCGGTCCAGCATGGCCGGCCGCATCCCGGCCTCCCGGGCTGCCGCCACGTCCTGGGCATTGGCGGACAGCCAGTCTTCCTGCCCCTGGATCAGCGCCTGAGCCATGGCTTCCAGCGCGGCGTTTTTCACCGCTGTGGAGGCGGTGGCCAGAGCGTATGTGGCGGCCTTTGCGGCCGCGCCCTGTTGCTGTAGTGCCGTCATAAAACATCCTCCTTTTTCCGTGCCAGGAACCGGGTTCCGATATCCTGTCCCTCCACAATTCCGTAAAGATCCTCGGGCCGGGCGCCGTTGGTGATGACCATGTCGCACCCGCTCTCCATGGCGATCCGGGCGGCGGAGAGCTTGGTGGCCATGCCGCCGGTTCCCCGCCAGGTTCCCGCCCCGCCGGCCATTTCCAGAATTTCCGGTGTCAGATCCTTCACCTGATGGAAACGCTTTGCATCGGGATGCGTCCGGGGATCCGCGTCATAAAGACCATCGATATCACTAAGGAGTACCAACAGATCCGCCTGGCACAGCGCGGCCACGATGGCGGAGAGGGTGTCGTTGTCGCCCAGAACCTTATGGTGTCCGGTTTCGATCTCGGCGGAGGAGACGGAGTCGTTTTCGTTGACCACCGGGATCACGCCCATTTCCAGCAGTGCGGAGAAGGTGCTGCGCAGGTGCTCCGCACGGTCGGGGTTTTCCACATCGTCGCCGGTAAGCAGGATCTGGGCCACGGAGCGGTTGTATTCACCAAAGAGCTTGTCGTAAATATGCATCATCCGGCACTGACCTACCGCGGCGGCGGCCTGTTTCATCCGCAGCTCCCGGGGGCGTTCGCTCAATCCCAGCCGGGCGGTGCCTACGGCGATGGCGCCGGAGGTGACCAGAATGATTTCGTTTCCGCAGCCATGCAGATCCGCCAGAGCCCGCACCAGGTGCTCCATGCTCCGAAGATTCAGACTGCCGGAGTCATGGGTGAGGGTAGAAGTGCCTACCTTCACCACAATGCGCTGTTTTTTCATGAACGGCCCCTCCTGATTCCTAATCGTTCAAAATTACAGAATAAAGTCAGTATAACATGGCGGTTTCCAAAAAGAAAGTGGGTGGGAGGTGTAGTTTTCGCAAAAATGCGGACACTAAGGAGGAAAGTGAGGGAAGAGACATGAGTGAACCAACCAAATCCGGTACACCGGAGGAATCCGGAACTTCGGAGTCCACCCAGAATATTCTGGATTTCGGCTCCGCCCTGACCCATACACCCTATGGCTCCGTATACTGCCTGTCCATCATCGGCCAGATTGAAGGGCATATGGCTGCCGCCAACGGCACCAAGACCACCAAGTATGAGCATGTACTGCCGCTGCTGGCCAAATTGGAAGAGAGTGACGAGGTGGACGGCGTGCTGTTTTTGCTCAATACCGTGGGCGGAGATGTGGAGGCGGGCCTGGCCATTGCGGAGCTCATTGCCGGGATGACCAAGCCCACCGTGTCCATTGTTCTGGGCGGAAGCCATTCCATCGGGGTGCCTCTGGCGGTGGCAGCCCAGCACAGTTTTGCGGTTCCGTCTGCCGCTATGACCATTCATCCGGTACGCATGAGCGGTACCGTCATTGCCGCGCCGCAGACATACAGCTACTTTCAGCGGCTTCAGGAACGGATTGTGGCTTTTGTGTCCGGGCACAGTCATATTTCGGCCCAGCAGTTTCAGGATCTGATGCTCAACAAGGAGGATATGGCCGCCGATGTGGGCAGTGTCATCTACGGTGAGGAGGCTGTAAAGCTGGGCCTCATTGACGAGGTGGGCGGCTTGTCCGATGGCCTGGCGTATCTGTATCGCGAGATTGCGCGCAGGCGGTCGTGATGCCGCATCCGTCCCGGTGCAAGATGAAATCTTGCACCGGGACACGTTTTATGGGGGAAACGTTGGAAAAACGGGGAAAGGTGCTGGAAATTTACGGATTATTCTTGAAATACAGGGGGTTGTCTGCTATATTATATTAATTATTGTATGTCAAACGGCCCAATGGCCGACCGAGGTGAACGTGTGTACTTAAAGGCGCTGAAAATACATAGAGAACCCACCAAACCGCTGTAATGCCTGGGAAATCGGTACTTTGATGGTATGGCTGCCGAGTGA